>NZ_AP028031.1:2115000-2425000 GCF_030296915.1 Anaerostipes hadrus ATCC 29173 = JCM 17467
TTTCTGACCTTATCTGTCAAGAACTTTTTAACTTTTCTTTCAGATCTGATCTCTATTGTTCTGATCGTTCTCCGTCAGCAACTTTTATAGATTATCACATCTGATCACTTGTGTCAAGAAGTTTTTTTATTCTTTTCAGAAGCCAGATCAGCTCCGATGTTATATTTTCCTGCCACTCTTTCAGCGACGTTGACTATCTTACCACAGCTGTATACAGTATGTCAACAGCTTTTTTATGTTTTTTCGACAATTATTTTTGCCATCCATATATTGTGTTTTTCTTTATCAAAGCTACAATATATGGATGGCATTTTTCATTTTATAATAGATACGTTATATTTATGGTTCCCGAAATTTAAATACGCACTGTATTTTTCCTTCATGATATCTAAAAATCCTGCCTTCTAAAATATTTTCTTCATAGAATGGTTTCATTACCCAGAATCTGTCTTTTCCTGATTTTAAATAGAAGTTTGTCATCAGCTCATATTTTTTCTTTTTTGCATACTGCTTCATATCCTTTGAAAATTTTGCTATCTTTGGATAATTATTTTCGGATACGCCTTCCTTCTTCTTCAAATTTTCCAGATGATTTCCCTTTCGGTATGTTACCTCATCTTTCTTTAAATCAATGACTATACTCTTAAGTTCTTTATCATCTTTAGCATTGATTGTTTGATCTTTTGAATTATATCTGCATTCATTATAAATCAGATATTTTTCTCCATCTTTGGATGGATAAAACATTGTTGATTCTTCATTATAATAATAATTCATTCCATATGGATGCAAATCTATGATCTTATTGATCTTATATGTATGATTCTTCTTGTTCTCATTCAGCACAAGAAAGTAATTACCTATCACAGCTGTGATTTTCTGATCAGCAACTTGTATGATATCCAAGTCGTTCAATTCTTCCTCTTTTAGATTCTCGTAAAAATCCTCGTAGCTCATCGTCTCTAGTTTCTCTGTTTTTACAACCTTTGCATCATTTGTATTCGTCTTCTGCTTTGGCTTTGTTGTCTGATCCTTCTGACATCCTGCAAGTACGATGATCAGAAGTAACACTGTCATAGATAAAAATTTCTTCATAGTTAACTTTCCTTTCCTATCCTGCCTTTATTGTTTTAACCTACCATATTTTCATTATATCATTTCTATATTTATCCATCAACTTTTTTTACTTTTCGTTCATAAAATTTTCCTATAAAACAAAAATGCAGTTCTGCATTTCCTACATACAAAACTGCATTTCTTCTATAATAAAATTTATTACAGATATTCTTCCAGCTGATCGATCGAATTTTCATCCGTTGACCAGCTTGTTGCAAATCTCACAACCGTATGGTTATCATCGTATTTCTCCCAGAAACCAAATTCTACATTCTCGCTCAGTTCTTTCATCTTCTCATTCTCAAGGATGATAAACTGCTGATTCGTTGGAGACTCTAAGAAGAATGTATATCCTTTCTTATGGAAGACTTCTTTTAATTTCTCTGCCATCTCAATCGCATGTTTACTGATTTCAAAATAAAGATTGTCTGTAAACAGGGTATCAAACTGGATTCCCAGCAATCTTCCTTTAGCTAATAATGCGCCTCTTTGCTTGATCTGTGTCACAAAATGTTTTGGTGTATTATGATGTGGAAATACGACTGCTTCTCCACATAATGCTCCTACTTTGGTTCCCCCAATATAAAATACATCACATAGTTCTGCAATTTCTTCTGGTCTCAGATTATTTTCTTTACTTTCAATTCCGTAACCTAATCTCGCCCCATCAATGAATAATGGAATTCCATAGTTTCTGCAGACATTTGAGATCTCTGTTAGTTCCTGTTTCGAATACAATGTTCCATATTCTGTAGGAAATGAGATATAAACCATTCCAGGATATACCATATGTTCGTGATTATCGTCTGAATAAAAATCTTCGATACATTTCTTAATATCTTCTGCTGCTAATTTTCCGTCCTTTTCTTCTAATTCGATCACTTTATGTCCACTATATTCAATCGCTCCTGCTTCATGAACACTGACATGTCCTGTTTTTGCTGCGATCACGCCTTCGTAAGGAGCAAGCATTGTGCTGATGATCACCTGATTTGTCTGTGTGCCTCCGACTAAGAAAAAGACTTCTCCATCTGGACATTGAAATGCCTGTTTGATCTTTTCTTTTGCCTGCGCACAATATTGGTCCGTTCCATATCCGCTTAAGTTTTCCATGTTTGTTTCTAGTAATCTTTGCATAATTACCGGGTGTGCCCCTGCGATATAGTCACTTGCAAATGAAATCATATTATTGTCCTCCATTTTTCTTTCTGATATCTATTTTAGCACAAATTTTTTGCAACGAAAAACTATAACATTATTTTCTATCTCACAAGCTTCGTTCATAGTTCATTTAATCCTGTTCTTTCATATATTGAAATACCTTTTTATCATTCTTTGATTTTTTATACCAGCCAATACCTATCATTATAATTCCAACAATAATGACTGTAGTTCTTATTTATGAAGATGTGTTTGGTGATGATTTTGGTGAAGAAGGTTTTTATATTTTCTAAAACCATGATCATCTGTTTGCTCTGCCCACTTTTATGTGGGCTATTTTTCTTTTGGAAAGGAGCCAAAGGCGAACTTTCCTATAAAGTGACAAAAACACCCTGCATTGCTGCAAGGTGCTAATGATTATAAACTATTCTTCAATTTAATAATTCTTTCTTCAATTTCACGAATCACTTTAATAAAATCCACATCATCTTTTCCTGTAGGGTCATCTAGTCCCCAGTTATCATCAAAAGTTCTGCCGATAAAAGGACATCCAACATTACATCCCATTGAAATTGCGATGTCTACGTCTGGGATATCTGTAATTAACTTACTGTATTGACCATTTGTTTCCATATCAATTCCATAGAGTTTTTTCATTATACGAACAGCATCCTGATTGATTTGTGGCTTTGTTTCTGTCCCGGCAGAATAGCTTTCAAACACATCAGATGCTAGATGTTTTCCAAGTGCCTCGGCAATCTGACTTCTACAGGAATTGTGAACACAGATAAATGCTACCTTTTTTCTTCCATCTATCATTTCTTAAACCATCCTCTTGTACTATTGGCCACCTTTACAAGCGCAAGCATAACAGGAACTTCTGTTAATACACCTACTGTTGTTGCAAGTGCAGCCGGACTCGTTGTACCAAATAATGCAATAGCTACGGCTACAGCTAACTCAAAGAAGTTTGATGCCCCTATCATTCCTGCCGGTGCTGCTATGTCATGTGACATTCCAAATATCTTTGACGCTGAATAAGCAATAAAGAAAATAAGAACAGTCTGAACCGTGAGCGGCACTGCTATCAACACTATGTGCAAAGGATTTGATAAGATAACTTCTGTTTGTGATGCAAATATTAAAACCAAAGTAAGAAGCAAACCAACTGTAGTTGCGTTATCAAACTTATGAACAAAAGTGGTTTCAAAATACTCTATTCCTTTATTTTTAACTACAACTATTCTTGTTAATACACCCCCAACAAGTGGAATCACCACAAACAGAATCACACTGAAAAACAATGTTCCGTAGGGTACTGATACATTTGATACTCCAAGCAAAAACTTTACAATTGGCACAAATGCAATCAGTATGATTAAATCGTTTGTTGCTACCTGTACCACAGTATAAGCAGGATTTCCTTTTGTAAGAGTACTCCATACAAATACCATTGCTGTACATGGTGCTGCTCCAAGAAGCACTGCTCCTGCAAGATACTGAGTAGCAAGTTCTGGTGCAATAAATCCTTTAAATACTATAAACAAGAACAATGTTGCAATTCCATACATGGTAAATGGTTTTATTAGCCAATTTGTAATCCATGTAATGAAAAGCCCTTTTGGATTCTTTCCAACTTGTTTAATACTCTGAAAATCAACTTTAAGCATCATTGGATAAATCATAATCCAGATAAGTATTGCAATCGGAATAGAAATCCCAGATATTTCAAGATTACCGAGTGCGTTAGGTATGGCCGGTAATAACTTACCAATGATTACTCCGACTACCATACATATAAATACCCAGATTGTAAGATACTTTTGGAAAAAATTAATCCCTTCACTCTTTTTCTTTGCCATTAAAATCCCAACTTTCCAAACAGCTTAATTACTTCAGCGCTCTTTAATACTTTCCCCATTGAAGCAACTGTTTCATTCACAACAATGGCAGGCATACTCATAACACCGTAAGCCATAACCTTTTCCATATCTGTGATATATTCTACTTCAATTCCTAACCCTAGTTCTTCAATGGCCTTTTTAACATTTTCATACTGATCATGACAGCTTTTACACCCAGCACCAAGCACCTTAATGCTTGTAACCTTATTATCTCCACCACAACAGTTTTCTACTTGTTGACCGCCACAGCAACATGATGATGCTTCATAAGTAGCTACTTCTCCATTGCAAGCACAAGCTGGCTCTACCTTAACTTCTTCTTTTTTCTTTCCTAATCCAAATAATGACATGATCTTTTCCTCCTCCTGTTAAATAAGTAAATATTGAAATGCATTAAATGCATAACCAACAATAATAATTCCTACGATACAGATTCCAATGAACAGACCTAAGAGTTTTGGTTTGATTGCCTTTTTCAGCATAATCATGGATGGAAGAGACAGTGTGGTTACTCCCATCATAAATGACAACACAACGCCCAATCTTGCACCTTTAGCAAGCAGTGCTTCTGCAATAGGAATACATCCAAAGATATCTGCATACATTGGAACCCCCACAATTGTGGCAATAATGACACCAAATGGATTACCAGTACCAAGAAATCTCACTATAATATCTTCCGGTATCCAGTTATGAATAAAGGCTCCTATTCCAACACCAACAAGAATATATGGGAAGACTTTTTTTAATGTTTCAACAACCTGCTCCCACGCATATTTTATTCTGTCTTTAACCGTTAGTTCTTCCTGTAGAATATCGATTTGCTTTGCATTTCTTATAAATTCTTCTACCTGATTTTCAAGGTGAAGTTTTTCGATAACTGTTCCTAGTAATGCCGCTAAGACGTTTGCGCCAATTCCATGAAATGTTCCAAGTATCCGCTTAGTTCTTTCTGGCGGAAAGAAACTCTGAATATAACTAATGACAAAAATCAGCACACAAAGCAAGAAAACAATTTTTATCACATCATAGATAAAAACTGAACACTGCCTCCAATCTTCCCGGATGTATCAAGACCAATAGCGTATAAGAACTTACCAATCAATGAACTAAGCCATTTCATTCCTAAAATTTGATCTTGTATGAATATCCAAATTGTACTCAAAAATTGCATATTTAACCTCCTGATAGTTTTATAGATTTACATATATCAATGTATGCGTTTAAGAGAAAGGCAATCTTACCTGATTGCCTAATGTATATATTATTCGCACTTATCGCAGCTGCATCCACCATCTGAATCAGTGGTTTCAAGATAATGAGAAAACATATCCTTAAAACGTTTTTTCCCTTCCTCTGAAATTGAGTAGTGCATCCATCGCCCATCTTTTCTCGAATCGACAAGTCCACAGTCGCAAAGCAATTTCATATGATGAGAAAGAGTTGATTGGGTAATGGATAACTCTTCAAGTATAACGCAGGCACATTTTTCTCCATGATGCAAACATTCCAAAATACGAAGTCTGTTTTCATCTGCCAAGGCCTTAATCATACGAACATCTTCTTTATAACTCATAGTATCCACTCCTTCCTGCAAAACTACACTTATTCTATCATATACATTCACACTTATCAATATATAGAACTGTAAATTTTCTATAAAAGACAAAAATACCCTGCATTACTGCAAGGTGTCCGTATCATATTCCATATTCAATTATCTCTTAAGTTCAATACTCATCAGCTATTGGTATGAGTAATACAACATTGGACATACTAAGACCACGTTCCCATTTGATAACTGTTTTATCTGATACATATATCCACATCCTGCACACATATTATAATGAGAGTATGCATAAATCAATCGACCAGTGTAACTGATTTTGAATATATTCTTGTATCTTCTTTGCATTTTCCCTACAGTATCTACGTAATACACCACTTTACAACTTTTTTCATAAAAAAATATCGTACAGAACTTTCTGATGTATAATGAGTTTGACAAAAAAACATTACAGAGGAAAGTGATTCTGTACGATAAAAACATTATACAACGAAAAAACTCTGATTGGTAGACTTCGCCAATATTTTTTGATTTATTTTGAAACTTTTTCTGTACCTACAGCGGATTCTCTTTTTCTACTGATATTGTCAATACTTGCATTGGAATCCGCACATTCCATTCGCTTTTTGTATCACTATTTTTTATCTGGCATTACAAAAAGATCATTGAATGTTTTTTATTATGCCTGTTCCTATGCAAAGGTTGATTATTCAAACTTTATGAATATTACAGCCCGTACTGCTTTAAAGCTGATACTGATCCATTGAAAACACATCCGGTTTTTCTATGTGTTGATGATACCATGGTATCCAAGTTTGGCAAAAAATTTGAAAATGTTTCAAAACTGTTTGATCATGCTGCACAAAATGGTTCCAACTATCTCAATGGACACTGTTTTGTAAGTATCATGCTATGCGTGCCTGTTTTGGATCATGATAAGATATCTTACCTGTCTGTTCCTCTTGGCTATCGTATGTGGCAGAAAAAAGAATCTAAACTGGAACTGGCAGCTTCCATGATCCGTCAGGTCATGCCTGAATTCCTCAGCAAAGAACATGTCATTATTCTCTGTGACAGCTGGTATACAAAGAAAAATCTGGTCTCTATTATTGATGAATATCCAAACCTTGATCTCATTGGCAATGCAAGGATTGATTCTGTCATGTATGATCTCGCTCCTGCACGGACTGGGCGCAGAGGACGTCCTGCCAAGCACGGAAAACGGCTTTGCGTTGAAACAGATTTTACTTTTTCCAAGGAAAAGATCGGTGATTATTATACTGGTGTCCGCCGGGTTTTCACAAAGATCTTTGGCGACCGGGAAGTTCTTGCTTATGTCACGGATACTGAAAAAGGAAACGGCACAAAACGTCTGTTTTTCAGCACAATCTTTTCAGAAGATCTGAAGGTATTTTGTACGGAGGAGGAACACTCATCTTCTGACCAGACAGATCATGATCCAGTAAACTATATTCCGCTGTTACTATATGCCTTTCGATGGAAGATCGAAATCGGCTACTATGACCAGAAAACGTTCTGGTCTTTTTGCGACTATATGGTACGGAGTCGCAAGGGAATAGAAATGCTGGTAAACCTGATTAATATCAGTTACTGTGCTATGAAGATCCTGCCTTATCAGGATAAATATTTTTCTAAATACCGTACAAAAAGTGTACAGGAGTTTCGTTTTGAATTAAATCAGGAAATCCGTAAACAGATATTTTTTGCCACTTTCGTGAAAAATATCGAAACACATATAAAATCAGAGACTATGATAAAGGCTTTAAAACAGTTGATTTGTCAACAAGTCTGTCATTTATAACGTTGTAAACTAGTGTTTTTTATACAAAAAACCACTTATTTCTAAGTGGTTTCAGACTGTAGACAAACTAGGTGCTGGGATCATCCCAGCACCATTTTTTCCTTTAAAGTTAAATTGTATCCAAAAATTTCTTAGAAATCTTCGCTTTTGTCCATTTAGCAATCCGTTCTTACCAAGAAATCTTGCCAGTTTTTTTAGATTCATACATGCAAAAGTAAGCCCGGCTTTCATCTCCATCCGTGCTTTTCCTATGTATTGTGTATATCGAAATCCATGGTGTTCTTTTGCTGTTCCAAAGATTCTTTCTATCGTTTCTTTTCGTTTCTGATAGATTGCTTTATTCCCTCTTACATGTCGGATATCTTCTGCTTTTTCTATATATTTTTCCCAAACATGACGTGTTATCACTTTTACATGATTCTTGCTTTCTGTACATTTGGATATCTGTGGACATTTTTCACATTGATATCCACAGCTTTTATATTCTCTGTATCCATCCCTGTTTGTTGTACTGTATCTTAGAATCTGATTTTCTGGACAGATGTAACAATCATAGTATTCATCATAAACATATTCATATTTCTTAAAAAATCCCTCTTTTGTCATAGGTCGTTTATATGGAAACAATGGTTCAATCCTATCTTTCAGAAGTTGTCTGGCAATCGCTGGTGTCTTGTATCCTGCATCTGCCACGATCATTTCTGGTTCAAAACTTTTCACCTTTTCATAGATTGTTTGAAATGTTCGGCTGTCATGTTCATTTCCAGGATGAACACTATATCCAAGGACCCATCCGTGTTCATCACATGCCGTTTCTACTGCATATGCAAAAACATGTTTATGTTCTCCTTTGCGAAACCATCCGCTTTCTGGATCTGTAATACTGCTCTTTTTGGTTTTTATATCGTCTGGTATCTGTTCAAGCTCATTATGTTGATCATTCCCAGATGTGGGAGGTGTTGGCGGATTCTTCTTATTTTTATCTTTTAGAGGTTTTTTCCCATGTGCCTGTCGGTCTTCATTGATCTCTTTTTGTAATTCATCTTCATACCAGAGTGCCTGTTCATGAGCAACTCTTTTTCGCATTTTTTTACTGTTGGCACATGCTTTTACATGAGTTGCATCAACAAAGATCTCGTCCGTATTGATCAACTTATACTTCATACATTCTTCCAGAATCTTTGAAAATATCTGTTCAAAAAGATCCGTGTCTTTAAATCGGCGGGAATAGTTCTTTCCAAACGTTGAAAAATGCGGTACAGGATCCAGCATATCCAGACCAAGAAACCAACGGTAGGCAACATTTACTTCAATCTCTCGGATCGTCTGACGCATACTTTTGATTCCATAAAGATATTGAATAAATGGAATTTTAACGAGCATAACAGGATCCATACTTGGACGACCATTGTTTTGACAATATTTATCTTCTACAAGATCGTAAATAAAGTTCCAGTTGATTGCTTTATCAATCAATCTTAGCATATGATCCTGCGGAACCATGGAATCCATTGAGAACATCATCATCTGTTCTCGTTTCTTGTCTGCATTTTTCGTCATCATAAAAAACACCGCCTTTCTGATAATTTTATTATACCAGAAAAACAGTGCTCATAGTAAAAGTCCCGGCAAATACCGGGACTTTGTCTACAGTCTGAAACCACTTATTTCTAAGTGGTTTCTCAGGTTGAACAATATATTCAGCTGATGTGTCCATGGACTGTAGCTGTAATTATATACATGTAGTATCATTCCAACATATCAATGACAATTATTTAACCTATATCTTAACATTTCTTTTATATTTGCTTGCATTTTCGGTAATCTTGCAAATTTTTTATTGTTATAAATTTCATTTGATACTGTTGTGCCAATTTTGATAATTCCTCCGTTCTCATCATTGTTCCATCTTCTCTCATAATCTCACAACACAATCCACATTCTTTTAAACCTGCCAATCTACATAAATCTACCGTTGCCTCGGTATGTCCGTTTCTTTCTAATACTCCATTTTTCTTTGCTTTTAATGGAAACATATGTCCTGGTCTTCGGAAATCTTCTGGTTTTGCATCTTCCTTAACACATGCAAGAGCTGTAATCGAACGTTCTACCGCTGAAATTCCTGTCGTTGTTGTAATATGATCAATGGATACTGTAAATGCTGTTTCGTGATTGTCTGTATTATTTTCTACCATCTGTGGCAGTTTTAGTTTTTCTACATATTCCTCTGACATTGGCATACAGATCAGTCCTTTTCCATGTGTTGCCATGAAATTAATATTTTCTGTGGTTGCAAATTGTGCTGCACAAATAAAATCTCCCTCGTTTTCTCGATCCTCATCATCTGTTACCAAAATAATCTTCCCTCTTCTTAAATCTTCTAATGCTTCTTTAATTGTATGAAACGTTACCATCTTGTTTCCTCCTAACATTGTTCTAAAGTTTTTGTTGATGATTTCTTTTATTGATTATCCTATACCGCCTCCATTAAAAAATGCCCTGGACAAAACGTTCAAGGCATAATAAAAATATTTGAATTGTTTATATATAAATCAATTGCTCTGGAATAAAAATATCCCAGAGCAATTAATCATAGTTAAAGAAACTTTTTCATGTTTTTTTCTTCTTTCATCCAGACTATACTGTCGGCTTCGGAATTTCACCGAATCATGCCTTACGGCTCGTGGGCTTTACCACCGGTAGGGAATTACACCCTGCCCTGAAGTTTTTTATTTAATTGTATAGTAATTATAATATGTTTATATTTTAATGTCAAGTTTTTAACTAATTAATGCATATTTGTCTTAATGAGTAATTTTTTCCTTATTGCTTGTATCAAGATTTCCCGTTGGTTCATCTGCAAGTATAATCTTTCATGGTTTTAACATCGTTCTTGCAATTGCTATTCTTTGTTGTTCTCCACCACTTAATTCGCAAACCTTATGTCCCAGATATTCCAACTTTCTCTAAAGATTCTTCTAACTCTTTTTCTTTAAAATTCTTTGTTGAATTGCAAAACTAAATTCCAGTCCATTTAAGTCAAAGCCAGAAGTTAGTTTTGCAAACTATCCCCAGAAATTACTATTGCAAATAAAAAATTATGATATATTAATGATTCAGATTAAAAATTTCTTTTAATCTTTTTTCGATTATCTATCGTCTTCATTAAAAATGCCCTGAACAAAATGTTCAAGGCATAATAAAAATATTTGAGTTGTTTATATATAAAAAGACAAAATATGCATATTAAACAAATTTTATCTTTATTATATTGATTTTTTTTGCAACTGCTCTTTATAATCTATGTTGCACTTCTCTCGGTAACACTTCGTGATTTAATGAGTTTACCGACTAAATCTACCGTTGGTCCTAATCAAAAAAGCTTTTTATCCAATCTCTAGTAATCTTAACATTCATATGTGTCCCTACTTTGCTTAACAGATAGTAAATGAATAATCTATATCTTCTTCTGCACTGATACAATATTCATCTTCTACATTGCTGCCCCAACTGTCAATGCCTCCAACACCTCGAACTGCTCCATAAATACAAAGAATCGTTCTTCTTGCTGGTGGCAATTCTTCATGATGCAATGCATTTTCAATTTCAGATGCTGTATAAGGTAAGCATGAAAAAGCAAATGGCTCATCTTTTTTCTCAATACGAAGTGTTTGAGATGAATAATCTGTCCTGCTATTATCGAGACTCGTATGTCTTACAATATCTACCCATTCTGTATCCATTCTCATACCACATTCCTGTGGAACAAGATATGGTGTTAGGCTCAAATCAGAAACTTCATAGACTCCTTCTATTGCTCCTGCTTTTCTATCTGGATAAGTTTCTCCTGATAATCCTTTATATAAATATTTATCTGCCAACGTTGGCATAACAAACCTCATACCAAAGACTGGGAATTCAGGTAATCCTTTAACACCATTATAATGCACATTCACCTGAATTTTTCCTGTAATATCTACCGTATATGTTACAACAACCGTTGTAGAAGGAGTATTGATTGTTTCATAAGTATATTGAACCCTGATCTCATCAGCTGAAACATCTCCTTCATAACTATTATTATCTGGTGCATATATTTTTTGTACTTCACCATCCATAAAAACCTGAACATCTTTACAATCGATAAACATATCGGCTGAAAGCCAGCTTCCACTCTTAATATGAAATTTACTTCCTCGATCATTATCTGTCAAGGCTCTCCAAAAAGTAGGCTTTGGACAGCGATATAACCATTCATATCCATTTTTTACTATAGATTCTAATCCACCTTGTGCATAAGAAAATATATAATTAAATTCTTTACCATGTACACCAAGTGTATAATCACCATATACAACTCTTAATTTACTTTTATCTGTATAAGCCATAGTAATACCTCACTTCCTGCATTGCTGGTTTTTCTTTTCGATCAGCAAATACGATTCCATTTCCTGAGAATTCGTAGTCTGATGGCCTGTCATCAAAGTCTCCTCCATAGCGTAGAACTTCTTTTCCTGTTACATGATCTTTTACTAAAATTGCTTGATCAATAAAATCCCATATGAATCCACCCTGATACATTTCAAATTCATCAATCAGTTTAATATAAGAATCAAATCCTCCTAAGGAGTTTCCCATATCATGCATATACTCGCAAAGAAGATATGGCTTCTTCGGATGGTTGCTCAGATATTCCCTTATCTCATAAGGCTTTGCATACATACGACTTTCTACATCAGATATGGTATCCTCATACTGTCTTGTATAGAAGGAGCCTTCATAATGAACTAGTCTTCCATCCTGTCTCTCCTTAAAGTAAGTATTCATAGCCTTAATATCATCACCTGCATAGGATTCATTTCCAAGTGACCAGAAAAGAATAGATGTATGATTCTTAAACGTCTCATAATTTGTTCTGGCTCTATCTACTACAACCTCTCTCCACTGTGAAATGGATCCTGGGATATTGACTGACGGCTCAACCGCACCAAGCTTCTGCCATGAGCCATGACTCTCTAAGTTTGTCTCCGCCATCACATAGATTCCAGCATCATCACACATGTAATACCACGGAATTTGATCCGGATAATGGCAGGTTCTTACTGCATTGATGTTGTTTCTTGTCATACAGTTTATATCAGAAACCATATCCTCCAAGCCGATGCATCTTCCGGTTTTTGGATTCCACTCATGTCTGTTAACACCATTGATAATCAGTCGTTCTCCATTTAAAAGCATTACCTTGTTCTTGATTTCAATTCTTCTAAATCCAATTCTGTACGGAACAACTTCTATGATTTCTCCATCTGCTTTTAATAATTCGATGTAAGCCTTGTAAAGATATGGCGTATGATCATCCCACTTTTTAATGTCTTTGATATCGTCTGATATGCTGCCAACAAAGTCTCCATCTTTATCTTCTAATTCAATATTTCTTTCTAAGATAACCTGGTCATCCACATTTTTTAATATAATCCGTGCACACACATCCTGATTTTCTGTAGCAGATACACGAATATTTGTATTTAATGTTCCGCTCACATTATCCTCATTCAGCACCGGATTCAACCACATATCCTCCACATGTGCTTCCGGAAGTGCTCTAAGAGATACATTTCGGAAGATACCGAAGAAGCGGAAGAAATCCTGATCCTCTAAGAATGCTGCACTGCACATCTTGTGAATCTGAACTGCAAGCACATTATCCTTTTCCCTGATATATGGTGTCAGATCAAATTCGGATGGTGTAAAGCTGTCTTCTGCATAGCCTATAAATTCACCGTTCAACCATACATACATCGCCTGCTCCACACCTTCAAAGAACAGTCTAACTCTCTTACCACAAAGCTCCTTATCCAAGTCAAATTTTTTAATATACGAACCAACCGGATTATACTCAGCTTCGCTGAACATTCCTGTTCCATCTCCTGCACTCTCTATACTGTAAGCACCCCTTCTGTAGTTCTTACCTTCCCAAGGATACAGGGTATTGATATAACGAATCTGATCATAACCGGCAAGCTCAATATGACCCGGAACCATAATCTTATCAAAATATGATGTATCATAATCCTCTTTATAAAAATCAGCCGGTCTGCTCATCGCATTTCTGCTAAAACAAAATTTCCACTGTCCATTTAATGATTGTATTAAGTTATGTGAATTGCTGTTCAACGCTTCATAATTTGTGAAATAGTCATGATCGCTATGTGCTGCAATCTGATTCACTCTGAATATTTCCGGATTATCAATCCATCTGATATCTGCGTTCATTTTCATACCTCGCTTTCTAATTTTACATTTAGCCCCAAAAGTAAATATTCACTCTGGAGGCTATTTCTTTATTCCATACTTTCTTTTAACTGTTCGTTTGCACCTTCAATATTCATGAATGAAAGAATGATTGTGATAATCAAATCAAACGCAAATGGTAACCACAAGTACATAACATTCATCATACTGATACAGCTTGCTGACTGAACAGCTACATTATTAACATATCCGCTTGCATCCAGTAACCATCCTGAAAGTGCTACACCAATACCACCACCAAGCTTTGTACCAAAAGATGTACACGAAAACATAGACCCATCAATTCTCTTACCAGTCTTAAGATATGTATGCTCTGAACAGTTTGCGATAACTGCTCCAACATCACCTTGCCAAGGTCCTTCACCAAGAGATGTTAATACGGTAAACACTAACATAAGAGGAATGCTTCCTAAATATCCAGCTACAACAATTCCCAAACGACAGATTGTAGCAAATACATAGCTGTACTTATTAAGCTTGTACATTCCTCTTGCTTTTGCAACCAATGTAGGTGTGATAGCAAGTGCTATAATCAATGGAATATTAATTGCCCACGAGAATACACCGAAGAGTTTCTGATTAAAAAGCACATACGTCATAAAGTAAGTTCCAACGCTAAGCATAGCTGCTCTTAACTGCTGAAGAATATATACAACGCAAATCATGACAAAATATTTATTAGATATAAGTAGCTTAAATGTTTCTGCCAATGTAAGCTTACTGTCTTCTTCCTCTTTTCCATCTCTAAGCTCCGCATCAGAAAGTTCCTTAACCGAAAAGCATGACAATGTATTTGATATGATACCAACGATACAGTATATGATTGCTACAATTCTCCATGCTGCTGCCCCACCGCCAAATGATGCTACAAGTCCAAATGTGATGGACTGAATCAAAAGATTGGTACCAAATGAGAACATAAATCTAAATGAACCCATTTCAACACGCTCTTTCGCATTCTTTGTTACAAGCGATGTCAATGCTGCATAAGCAATATTATTTGCTGTGTAGAATACTGCGTTTAATAATGTGTATGCAATAAAGAACCATGCATACTGTGCAGTCTTGCCCAGACTGGTTGGAATAGCAAATACACCAAACAATGTTACAGCACATCCAAAGAATCCATAAAACATCCATGGTCTGGCTTTTCCCATCTTGCTCTTTGTTCTGTCAATCATAGAACCAAAGAAAATATCTGATACACCATCAAATAATTTCGATACAGCAATTAATGTACCGACAATACCTGCATTTAAGCCTATGGTGTCTGTCAAATAAATCATTACAAAAGATGTCAGAAATGCATATACAACATTTCCTGCAATATCGCCTGATCCATAACCCACTTTGTTATACCATTTTAGGTATTTCCTCTCTTCCATGTAAAAATTTCTCCTTTCATTTACCATAATGTTTTCTCAATTTCTTTATACATAGTATATATATAATTATTGTCAAAGACCATTTCATAAATTATTCAAAACATACACAAAACAACACTATCAACAAAAAAATGTATATATTTTTTTGTTTTTTATTATTTTTAACATACACTTTTTTGAACTTTCATTGAAATTCTATCAAATTTACATAAATATAGAGATATTTTTTATCATTTCAAATTAAAATAGACAGTATAGTTGTAAAATGGTAAAATTATATAGTAAATATAAGTGAATTTTTGCATCGATCTTTCATATTTTCGATTCATTCTATATGTAAGGAGCTATAATGTATACAAATAATGCATATCTAAACAATTCAACCATTGACCGAAAAGACAAATCCAAACCTCTTGTCATAACTATGTGTGGAACTTATAAATTATATACACGTCCCAAACTCCCCACATGGCGACCTCGTGGTAGACTAGATTTTCAATTACTCTATATTGCTGCTGGAAAAGCACATTTTCATTTTGATAACAATGATGAAGAAACTATTGTTCATGCTGGTCATATGGTTCTATATCGTCCAAAAGAACCACAAAAATACGAATATTACGCAAAAGATCAAACTGAAGTTTACTGGGTTCACTTTACTGGAAACAATGTCACGAACCTGCTTCGTTCTTATGGACTTACTAATAAAAAAGTTTTTCACTGTGGATCCGGTGCAGAATATCAAAATCTGTTTTGTTCTATGATAAAAGAATTGCAAATGTGCCAAGATGGTTATGAAGAAATGCTTGAAATATATTTACGACAGATTTTTATCAGACTTCAGCGACATTTTAAATCATCTCTCAATTCTGATAATTCACATGCTTTCGAAGAAATAGATAACGCAATCTCTTACTTTTGTGAACATTATAATGAACCAATTAATATTGATGATTATGCCAAAGAAAATCATTTTAGTACTAGTTGGTTTATCCGTAATTTTAAATTATACACTGGGATTACACCAAAACAGTATATTCTAAAAAAAAGAATATATAATGCAGAGGCATTACTTCAAAATACACAATATAATATCAATGAAATCGCACAGATTATTGGTTATGACAATCCTCTGTATTTTAGCCGTGTTTTTCAAAAGACAAAAGGAATATCGCCTTCTGAGTATCGCAAAAACATATCACAACGTGTATTCAATTCTTCTTTATAAATTTTGTATAAAAAAATAGAGATACTTTGTAATTAAAGTATCCCTATAATTTATCATCTGTCCGATGATTTACTTTCACTTATTTTCTTAAAACTAAAATGCTTCACAAACCGCTTAAATTCAAGGATTTTTAGATATTGTCCTTTTGTAGCAACACCATACTCTCGATATGAACCGTATTCGGGAACTGATCTACCGCTGTAGCTCGCTTAACTTTATATCCTGCTGCCTCAAACACCTCCAGATCTCTCGCAAGACTTGTCGGTTTGCAACTGATATATACCATCTGTTCAACCCCGAAATCAATAATCTTCTGAATCGCTTTTGGATGGATTCCATCTCTAGGAGGGTCAAGTACGATAAAGTCTGGCTTATCTTCTAATTCATCCACAACCTTTAATACATCTCCTGCAATAAATTCACAATTATCCAATCCATTTAATTCTGCGTTGACTTTCGCTGCCTCTACCGCTTCCTCAACGATCTCGACTCCAACAACTTTCTTAGCAACTGGTGCTAACATCTGCGCGATCGTTCCAGTTCCACTATACAGATCAAAGATCACTTTATCTTTTGTCTCCCCAACAAAATCTCTGGCAGTCTTATAAAGTACCTCTGCCCCTAATGTGTTTGTCTGGAAGAATGAAAATGGTGAAATCTTGAATTTTAATCCTAAAATTTCCTCATAGAAATAATCCTGTCCATATAAAATATCTATTTTGTCTGCCTGTACCACATCTGCAAGGCTGTCGTTTGTTGTATGAAGAATCCCAATGATCTTTCCACTCAATGGTAATTCTAATAATGCATCTCGAAGTTTGGTAAGATCTGCTTCTACCTGCGATGTCGTTACAATATTTACCAAAATATCTCCAGAACTTTCTGCTCTTCTTACAACTAAATGTCTGAAATATCCTTCATGACGCATCTTATGATAGAATGGCAGCTCCATCTGTTGTGCGATATTTAATGCACATTTTACGATCAGATTGTAATCATTGTCTACAATCTGGCAGTCTGTGATGTTTACAATATCATGGAATGTGTTCTTTTTGTGCATTCCCAATGCTAATGGACCGTCTTTTACCTCATCCCCAAAAGAGAATTCCATTTTATTGCGATACCCATGCACTTTGGGACTTCCTTTAATTTCTTCCCATATATCATCATTGACATAATCTTTTAACAGATCACGTACCATTCCCTCTTTGATCTTTAACTGGTTTTCATAAGATACCGTCTGATAAAAACATCCACCGCATATTCCAAAGTGTGGACAGACTGGTTTTGCATCTTCTAATGGAGATTTCTCTAATACATCTAACAATCTTACCACACAGCCACTTTTTCTCTTCTTGGTAACCTGCCCTTTAATCGTCTGCCCATCAATGACACCTTTGACTGTAACTTTCTGATCTTCGCAGATAAATGTTCCCTTATTTGGGAACTCTGTCTTTATGATCTTTCCTTCAATGATATCTTTTTTCTTCATTGTCATCCCTTTCTTATCTTATCAAATCAAACCTATCGCAGAAAAAAGATGGAAATACCACCTACGATACTTCCATCATTCATATTATAGCATTAATTCGTCAAACTGTTCTTTGTAATATCCATGGGCATAATGTGCCTGTCCTTCTTCGTCAATCTCCATAATAAGAAATGTTGGCTTCCTTCCTGGCTGACGAGGATAAGATATACTTCCTGGATTCAAGATCGTTACATCATCCCCAATCTCAATATATGGCACATGAGTATGTCCATACATTACAACATCATATCCATATTCCAAAGCATGTTCTCTTAAATAATCCACACCTGAGTTTACATAATAGCCATGTCCATGAGTCACTAATACTTTATAATCGCCAATTCTCACTTCTTCTTCGCTTGGCAGATCTAAGTAGTAATCATTGTTGCCTGCGACCATAACTACTGGGCAGTCCGCTATTTCTCGTATGTATGAATCTCCACGTTCCACATCTCCGCAATGGATCATCATATCGATGTCGCCTACCTGTTTTAAAACTCCCTCGATATCATCATTGCGTCCATGGGAATCACTGATCACCAATATCCTCATAAACTTTCTCCTTGTTTTATTTACAAAACTTCTCGTATACGTCTCAGTGCTTCGCCTCTGTGACTGATCGCATTCTTCTCATCACTGCTCAGTTCGGCACTATACTTCCCATATTGTGGTAAATAGAAGATCGGATCATATCCAAATCCATTCTCTCCTTTGATCTCATATCCTATAATCCCTTCCATAGTACCACGAATCACCTTCGTTTGTCCATCTGGAAATGCAGCTGCGACCGCACAAACGAATCTTGCACTTCTCTTCTCTTCTGGTACATCTTTTAATCTTTCAAGGATCACACTGTTTTTCTTCACATAAGAAGTATCTTCTCCAAGATATCTGGAAGAATAGATTCCAGGTTCTCCATTTAGTGCATCAATTTCTAATCCTGAATCATCTGCAAGTGTTAACTGTCCTGTGATTTCCATCACCGCTTTTGCTTTGATCAACGCATTTTCTTCAAATGTTTTTCCATCTTCTACGATGTCAATGTCTACTCCTGCTTCTTTCATAGAAATGATCTCGTATTTGGATTCATCAAGGATCTCTCTGATCTCTTTCATCTTATGTTCGTTGCCCGTGGCAAAGATTAATCTCTGTTTCATTATTTTCTCCTTCTTGGCGGTTTCGGTCCAAGGTACTGGTAAAACTCTCCTCGGATCATTCCATTGTAAACTTTACGTTTCTTTGTTGGTTTTCCAAGATATTTTTCTGTATCCTCATAAGAAGTGATGACATACTTAGACCATGTATCCAAGCGGTCAAATGCTTCTTTCATCTCTGTATATAGCTGTGGGAGAGTCTCCTGATCTTCCAGTCGTTCTCCATATGGAGGGTTAGCAATGATAAATCCATATGGCTTTGGATGTCGTAAATCTTTGACCTCTCTTTGCTGAAAATGAATCAAGTGATCAACTTCTGCATCCTGAGCATTCTGTCTTGCGATCTTTAACATTCTTGGATCTTTGTCATATCCCTGAAGATCCATCTCTATATCATGATTGACCAGATCATTTGCCTCATCAATGGTATCATACCATGCTTTCTTTGGCAGGAAATTGCTCCAATGTTCAGATTCAAAAGAACGGTTCATTCCTGGTGCCATATTCATCCCCATCATTGCCGCTTCGATCAAAAATGTTCCACTTCCGCAGAATGGATCGACTAAGATTCGATCCTTATGCCATGGTGTGAGCATAAGAAGAGCTGCTGCCAGTGTCTCACGGATCGGTGCTTCACTGACCAACTTACGGTATCCTCTCTTATGAAGCGGTATACCTGTTGTATCTAAACTAATCGTCACCTGATCCTTTAAAATAAATACGCGGACCGGATAATCATCTCCATCTTCATTAAACCATGATACTTTGTATTTAGACTTCATACGATCAACCATAGCCTTCTTGACAATTGACTGGATATCCGGTGCGCTAAACAATTTACTCTTCGCTGTTGATGCCTTCTTTACCCAGAAACGTCCATTCTCTGGAATATAATCTTCCCATGGAAGTTTCTTTGTTCCTTCAAACAGATCATCAAATGTATATGCTTTAAAAGAACCTATTTTTAATAAGATTCTTTCTGCTGTTCTTAAAAATATATTCGCACGGGCAATCCCATCTAAATCTGTACGAAATGTTATTCGCCCGTCTTCTACTTTAACAATTTCATATCCTAAGTCCAGGATCTCTCTTTTTAATACTGCTTCCAGCCCAAAATGGCATGGTGCAATCAGTTCAACTGTCTTCACTCAATTCTCCTTTGTATTTTTATTCTGTTCCTATTCTACCGTTTTCCTTATTTTTCGTCAACTGTCAACTTTTGTAACATGCTAAGCCTCTGACTTATTTTGTTCTTTTTCTTTCATATAATAATAGACACCACCGATGATATTATAAACTTCAAATCCATCTTTCCTCAAGTGTCTGGCTGCCATCATACTCTGTCCGCCGAAATCACAATACACAATGATCTTTTTCCCATCCATCTGTTCATAACACTCTTTTAAGATTCCATAGGGACAGCTGATCGCATTTTCTAAATGCCCTTCTTTGTACCGTTCTTCCTCTCTGACATCCATCAAAATATAATGCTTTTTATCTTTTGAAAGCTTGATCCCTTCTTTTAATGATATATTTTCAAATTCCATAAAAGTCCTCTTTTTGTTAGCATATGCACATCACAGACTCTTGGAACTAACAAGTATTTTCTATAGAAAAGAGGAATCCTTATGCCGATTTCACAAGGATTCCTCTCTTCTAATTAGTACTCATCATTTGCATTTTTGTTGCTGTTTGTTGAACTATTCTGACTTTTGTTTTTATTCTGGTTCTTTGATCTGTTAGATCCTCCGCTATTGCTTGTATTGGAAGACTGATTTTTGTTACTTGAATTCGAACAATTCTTTGCCATGTTCATTCTCCTTTCTTTTTAGTACAGCATTATTTTGTGCGAAATCTCTTTCATATATACACAAAAAAAATTATTTTACTTTTATTTTACTTTTTTTAAAAAAATCACTTGATTTTTTTCAACCAATCATATATCATGAACTTATCGAGGATATGTTTATTTTCGATTATAACCCCTTATTAATTTATTTATACTCCCCTCAAAAAGAGCAGATTTCTCTATCTGCTCTTTTTACTATTTATCTTTAATGTTTTTGAAAATGTACAAATGATTTTATTGACATTTTCTATAGTATGTGTATAATTAAGATTGTTCAAGAACAAAGGCGTTCCGATCATAGGATTGGAGCGCCTTTTTTTGTATATCAATGGTAATTCCTTGGGTCTTCTCCATCGATATACGAAATTCTTTCTTAAGACTTTATACATAACCGCGTACTAGTTTTTGACAAGTTTTTGGCATCTTGCAGACAAGAGTAACGGACACATCATTGACTTGAACACAGACTTGCTATGTTGACTAGAATGAGACTAACAATGACGACTAGAATGAGACTGACAATGGCGACTAGAACGAGACTAGAATGAGACGAATCATAATGACTAGTTTTGAAACTTAAAAGTAAGACCCAGCACAATACCCAAACTACATATGACATTAGAGAAGCCTCGGACAAATGTCCGAGGCCTTTCTCTTTGTATACATTTTTAGATCAATTCCGATTGTTTTACAGCATTTCGTCTGGTTTCTGACGGTCTTCCGGACGCATAAATCCTGCGAGTAAAAGTTGATAACTTCCAAAATAAGAAATAAACATCCACGCCATTCCTGTAAATATCGCAGAACCGGCAGTAACACCAATCGTTTCCACCAGCTCAAATATAACTCTGGCATAAATAGACAGCTTAAAGATCTTTCCAAAGGATACATCTTCTCGATTCTTACGGTCCATTCTTGTTCTCTGATTAAAATATGTGAGCATTGTAATAAAAATACAGACTGTTAAATAAGAAATAATATTTGCGATCCATTGTGTAAAGAACATGATCACGATAAAAATACGGATCATCGGCACCATAGATAGCATTGCCTGATTATTGAATTCAACATTCTTCATATTCTTAAATGAAAAAGTATTCATCATGTTTCCAACAGCTGTATTCTTTACCACCATCTCATTCTTAGCAAATACCAGTTCCATCTGATACTTATTGCTTAAATCTTCAGTTGATACTTTATCCTTGGATGTATCTGCCACAAAATGTACACCGCCGATCTCAAAATCCATCTCCTGATCAACAGATAATGTTCCATCTTTTAATTCAAATGCAGGCAGTCTGTTTAAAATAAAATTCTTCCATCCACCAACACTGACTGTAAATCCTGCAACATCCATTCCATATCCGAGAATCGTTGTGATCAATGTGATCGCTGCAAGAAATAAAATAACTTTCCCTTTTGCAAGATTAAGAAGTCTTTTGTACTGGCTTGGTTTTAAGCAGGCGATCTTAAACTGCTCAAACCAGCTGATTTTCTCTGATTTGTCCATAAATGATTATTCTCCGTATACAATACTTTTCAGTAATTCGTCCTTCTCTTTTGTTCCTTTGATGATTTCTACTAATTTGGCTGCAAAATCAATCGCTGTTCCCATTCCACGACTTGTAATGATTTTTCCATCTACTACAACTTTATCTGTCTGGTAATCTGCGGATTTTAATTCTTCTTCCATCGCTGGATATGAAGTTGCCTTTCTTCCTTCTAGAAATCCGTATTTTTCAAATACTGTTGGTGCTGCACAGATGGCTGCAAGATACTTCTCGTTCTTATACGCCTTCTGAAGTAATTTTCCAAGTCCTTCATGATCTTTTAGATGAAGCGTTCCTGGCATTCCTCCTGGAAGTACATACATTGCTCCCTCCGCTTCTAATACTTCATGAAACATGATATCTGCTTCTACTTCAATACGATGTGCACCAATGATATTTCTGGAACTTCCGATAGAGACTGTAACTGTTGGAATCTCCGCACGTCGCAGCATATCAACTACAGTTAAACCTTCGATTTCTTCAAATCCATCTGCTAAAAATACAAAAACTTTTCCCATCATAATTCTTCTCCTTTATTCTTTCTATATTATAACATCGTTCTTCTTTTCTTCCTCTTCTTTATTATTACAATAACTTTAAAGAAAAAATGGTAAAAAGTCAACCCGTCTTAGCCTTACTGGTATTTCTTTTCTATTTTCAATTGACATTTTCGTTAAGAATCGGTAAAATAGATTTCGATAAATTATATGTATGTTTCCGTAGCTCAGCTGGATAGAGCGACCGCCTCCTAAGCGGTAGGCCGGGTGTTCGAATCACCTCGGGAACACTTCATGTGCCGGAGACTTATGCCTCGTTTCCGGCACTTTATGTTTATAAGGAGGAATCTCAATGAAAGGTTTATTTATTATCAACCCATCATCCGGTAAACAAAATATTGATTCTATGTTACGAGAGATCATGGCAACATTGATCCTTGATCAAATTTGTTCCCATGTTGATGTTTTTTACACAAAAGGCAAGGATGATGCGAAAAATCGTGCTGCCGAATTAAAACCAGGAGATTATGATTTTATTGTATCTGTTGGTGGTGACGGTACATTAAATGAAGTTACGAACGGTCTGATTTTAAGTGAAAGTAATATTCCTATGGCAATCATTTCCGCTGGAACAGTCAATGATTTTGCTACATATATGAAACTTCCTCAGACTGCGGATGGTTTCTGTCAGATGATCAAAGACTTCCAGACAAAGAAGGTTGATGTTGGACGTGTCAATAACGAATACTTCATCAATGTTCTGGCTGCAGGTATGTTAACAGATATCGCTTACAAAGTTCCAAAAGATAAGAAAGCCGTTCTTGGTAAGATGGCCTATTATCTGGAAGGTGTAAAAGAATTTCCAAAACAGCTTTCACAAAATATGACTTTAACATTTAACAGTAAGGAGTATTCTGGAACTGAAGATATCATGTTGTTCTTGGTCGCAAACTCAAAGAGTGTCGGAGGTTTTGCAGACGCGGCCCCTCTTGCATCTGTTTCTGACGGATATTTAGATGTTATGATCATCAAGAAAATGGCACTTCTTACAGAAGCACCAGATCTAATCTTTAAATTATTCCAGGGAGAACATCCAAAGCATCCTTCTATCGAATATTTCCAGACGAAGGAATTATCTGTTCTTCCAACAGAACAAACTGCCGGGATCGCCATCGATTATGATGGTGAAATATTAGAAGAAGGACTCCCAGTCGATATCTCTATCGTACCAGAAGCCCTTAATCTGATCATTTTACGTACAACTAATTAATCTGTACTAATAATTAATGAAGTTTCACAGAACCAATCTGTTTTCCATCATAACTTATGATATATTTATTATCTTTACATTTATATGTAAGTTTGGAAGCAGATTGGTTTTTTTCTAACATCACTGTCACGTCATTTAAATGTTTTAATGGAATCTTATATGGAGATAATTCATTTCCTGTTTTTAAGAAACCATATGTATCATCTTTCAGTACTGTATTCATTGTCTTAAATGGTGCGATTGTCTTATAATTGTTAAATCCATAATTTAACATCTTGATCGTATCTTCATATAACTCATATCCATGTGCACAAAGATCTACTACGATCAGTTCTTGATCTCCTCTCTTGGCAAATGTTACAAGAGTCCCTCCTGCTTTTGTTGTATATCCTGTTTTACCACCTTCAACACCATCATAGTTAAACATTGTTCGTTTCACCATCTTATGATGATTCCAAAGCTCTTTTCCATGTTTATCTTTGTTCGTTGGTGCAATATAATAATTAGGTTTGCATGCAACATAACGGAATGTTTCATTTTCAAGTGCTGCTTTTGAAATCTTTGCCATATCTCTTGCTGTTACATAATGATCATCATCATGCAATCCGTTGGTTGTTACAAAATGAGAACCTGTACATCCAAGTTCTTTTACTTTTTTATTCATCAGTTCTACGAATTTCTTTGTAGTTCCTGCTGTATGTTCTGCTGCTCCGTTACATGCCTCATTCGCAGATTCTAACATGATCGCATTCAGTACATCGATCAATGGAATCTTCTCTCCTGCCTTAATTCCGATATGTGTACTTCCTGGCTCAATGCTGTTAACTGCATAACTTGAAAATGTAACTTCATCATATAAATCTTTGTTATTCTCAATCGCAACCAATGTTGTTAGGATCTTTGTGATACTTGCTGGATAATGACGGTCATCTACCTTCTTTGCATACAAAATCTTTCCTGATTTCGCATCAATGACGATTCCTGATCTTCCATAGATCTTTGGCTGTTTTGCCGTTGTTTTTTCTGCTGTTGCAACACCATCTGCTGCCTGAACATTCACCTGTGGTGTCTGAAGTTGTGTCGCTGCAAACAATGACATGACCGCCATTACAGTAATTTTCTTGATGATCTTTTTCATGATTTTCTCTCCTTTGTATGTTAGATCAGACCAAATTTCTTCAAGCCTTTTTCAATTCCATCTTCATCAACTCTTGCTGTCTGATATGGTGCGATTTCTAATAATTCTGGTACAGAATTACCCATTGCAACACCATATTTTACATATTTGATCATATCGATATCATTGGCACTGTCACCAAATGCATAAGAATCTTCTCTTGAAATTCCTGTATGATCAAGGATCACTTCTATTCCCTTCGCCTTATTAACACCTAATGGTACAAATTCTACTGAATTTACAGGCTCATGATATGTTCCTTTGTATTTGTGTCCAAGGATCTCTTCGATCTCTGGTTTCTTTGAAAGCTCCATATGATGGTATGTCCATTTTGGAACATCCACTGCTTCATTTAATGGATATAATATTGTTTTACAGTCTGCTTCTGTTTTATTCTTCATCGCAATATAATAATCATCTGTGTTCTCCGGATCATAATATCCATATTTTTCTCCTTCTAAGATGATTCCAATCTTCTGTTTCTTTCCCCAGTCGATCACTGTCTGTACTTCTTCTGGTGTCATCAGTTCCTGATGCAGGATCTTGCCTTCATACTCTACATAAGTTCCTGCCCCTAAGATCACTCCATCAAATCCCATATGGAAATATTCTTCTGGAATCATTCCCTTGCTTCTTCCCGTGCACATAACGATCTTGTGCTCATTTGCGATCAACTGATTCAATGCATTAACTGTTGATTCTGGAATTCCGATTCTAGAATCATATAATGTTCCATCGATGTCAAAAAATATTATCTTACTCATTGTTTTCCTTGTTCTCCATTAAATATTCTCTATCTGCCAATCAATTGGCGCTAGTCCATGTTCTTTCAAAAATTCATTTGCCTGACTAAAATGATGGCATCCAAAAAATCCTCTATACGCTGATAACGGGCTCGGGTGCGGTGCTTCTAATATCAAATGATTCGGATTATCAAGTAATGCTTTCTTACTCTGTGCTGGACGTCCCCAAAGCATAAATACGATCGGACGGTCCTGTTGATTCAACACTCTGATCGCCGCATCAGTAAACTCCTCCCATCCAATACCTCTGTGAGAATTCGCACGATGTGCCTGTACAGTCAATACTGTGTTTAACATCATAACACCCTGGTCTGCCCATTTCTTTAGATATCCATTATTCGGAATATAGCATCCAAGATCTTCGTTCAATTCTTTATAAATATTAACCAATGATGGGGGCGCTTCCACTCCAGGTTTCACAGAAAATGACAATCCATGTGCCTGTCCATCTCCATGATATGGATCCTGCCCTAAGATCACAACTTTTACATCCTTTACTGGAGTAAAATGAAATGCATTAAAGATATCGTCAGCTGGTGGAAAAATCAGCTTGGTGTGATATTCATCCATAACTTTTTGGTATAATTTCCTATAATATGGCTTTTTGTATTCTTCTTTTAAATAATCTGCCCAGTCATTCGTAATTGGCGGCATTTTTCGACCTCCTTTTTAAAATCTTTTCCCATTATATCATAATTTGTAGTAAAATAAAATTCGATATGAATATGAAAAGAAAAGGAGGGTATTATTTTGAAGCAAATGAAAAGCTTACTGGAAAATCCCCACGGATTTTCTGTCTCACTTGTATTTGACGGACTGTTTGTCGGAATCTTTGCCGGATGCATTTCTGTCATTTACCGCCTGCTTTTAAATAACGCTGAAAAACTATTATTTACGATCATTGCATTTACTAAAACAAGGCCTTTCTGGATAGCTGTCTGGTTTATCGTTTTGATCGTTATGGGACTGATCGTTGGATGGCTCATGTCTTGGGAAGGCATGGCTTCTGGAAGTGGTATCCCACAGGTTCAAGGAGAGATGAAAGGTTATTTAAATCAGAACTGGCACCGTGTTCTTTGTTCTAAGATCATTGGTGGAACTTTATGTATTCTTGGAGGTTTATCTCTGGGACGCGAAGGCCCTTCCGTACAGCTTGGTGCCATGGTTGCAAAGGGTATTGCTAAGATTACAAAAAAATCTCAAACCAAAGAACGCTATATGATGACTTGTGGTGCAGGTGCCGGTCTTGCCGCTGCCTTTAATGCACCGCTTGCAGGTGTGATGTTTTCACTGGAAGAATTACAGAAGAACTTTAACAGCTCTATGTTAGTCTGCATCATCTCTGGATGTGTAACTTCCGATTTTATTTCAAAAAATGTCTTTGGATTATCTCCAGTTTTTGATTTTCATTTAAAGGCTGCTCTTCCTCTTGTACATTATTGGATGTTAATACTTCTTGGAATCCTGCTTGGGCTTTGTGGTGCTTTTTATAACTTTATCATGTTGAAAGGACAGGATTTATTTGGAGCAATGAAAAAAATCCCAGCAAAATACCGTATCGTATTTCCTTTTGTAGTATCTGGGATCGTTTGTTACACGCTGCCTTCTATCTTAGCAGGTGGACATGCTATGATCTCTCTGATCACAGGACATACTTTACTTGTCTCTACGATGTTATTATTATTAGTTGCTAAGTTTTTCTTCTCCGCCTTCTGTTTTGGTTCCGGGGCTCCTGGTGGAATCTTCTTTCCACTGTTGATTCTCGGTGCATACCTTGGGGCGATCTATGGAACACTGGTGATTCAGGCAAGTGGAATTCCTTCTTATTACTTAGTGAACTTTATTACGATCTCCATGGCTGGATTCTTTACAGCGATCGTACGTGCACCGATCACAGGTATCCTGCTGATCGCTGAGATGACTGGTACATTTGAACACTTCCTTTCACTGGCAGTTGTTTGTATCATCAGCTATCTTGTTGCACATCTGTTAAAGAGTGAACCAATTTACGAAAGTCTGCTAGGACGAATTCTTGCTAAAAATGGCTTTAAAGAAAGCGAAGATGCTGATCATAAGGTTCTTCGTGGATTTGCCGTTGGCACTGGTTCCATTGCAGCCAAACAGCTTGTAAAAGATATTCCATGGCCAGAACATTGCTTGATCGTTACTTTAAATCGTGGCGATGAAGAGATCATTGCTCGAGGAAGCACTGAAATTCATGCTGGCGATACGATCATTGCCTTGATCGACGATAATTATCTTGGAATGGTCACGGAAAGCATTCAGCTAATCTGCGGTGAGATCATTCCTGAATAATTTTATATTCAATTTACTTTTATTGAGAAAGTTTTCAGTTTTTATATGTTGCGATTGACTAACCTTACTTTTGACTAATAAAATATAAGAAAGAAATACATCATATAAGTTCGAAGGAGGGATTATCATGCAACCATTAACAAAAGTCATGCAGGGAGCGACTTGCACTGTCAAGTGGGCATTAGGCTTACCTGAAACTGTTGAAAAGCTCCGCGAACTAAAGATTGAACAGGGAAGTAAACTGCAAGTTGTTTGTAAAAGCAGCGATTATATGATCATCGGCGTTGGATCAAAACGGTATGCTGTTGGGAATGAAATTGCTGGAAGAATTCAGGTTTAGATAATTATAAAAATAAATAAGAACGAGAAAATCTCCATATAACTTGATTTTCTCGTTCTTATTTTGTTTATATTTGCATCATAAATCAATACTCGTATTGTTCAGGATATCCCCTGCCTGTTGATTCTCTCAAGTCCATCGACATCATGATCTGCATGTCTTCCTTTGATAATTCAAAATCAAAGATATCCGCATTCTGTATGATTCGTTCTTTGTGGACAGATTTTGGAAGGCTTACGATCCCTCTCTGCAAATGCCAGCGTAAGATGATCTGTGCAGGTGTTTTATTGTATTTTTTAGCAATAGCTACGATTTCTGGTTCTGAAAGCTGTTTTCCTTTGCCTAGAGGTCCCCATGCTTCTACAACAATATCATGTTCCTGGCAATAATTTACGGTCTCTTCCTGCACAAGGAATGGGCAGATTTCAATCTGATCAACCGCTGGTGCAATGTTAGCTGTTACTTCTAATTGTTTTAAATGTTTTGGACGAAAATTGCTGACTCCTATATTCTTGATCAGTCCTTGTTCATAATATTTCTCAAGAACTTTCCAGGAACCTTTGACATCATTTATCGGCCAGTGTAATAAATACATATCCACATGTTCAAGTCCAAGCTCTTTTAATGTCTTTTCAAATGCAGCTTCTTGTTTTCCTTCTACCATATCTTCGTACCACATCTTACTTGTCACAAAGATTTCCTCTCTTGGAATCTCGCAATCTCTGACAGCTGCTCCAACCAGCGCTTCATTCTCGTAATAGGCTGCTGTGTCTATATGACGATAGCCTGATGATAATGCATCAAGACATGCCTGATATGCTTCGTCCCCGCGGCTGTCCCAGCTTCCGAGTGCCATCACTGGTATTTCATTTCCATTGTTTAATTTAAACGTTGAACTTACATTCATGTCTTCCTCCTTGTATCTGTTATCTTTGTCTTTATACTACAACTGGAACCATCGTCCCTTGATAGTTCCTATTATAATCGATTTCTTGCTATTTATAAATGCAAATGATAAAATCAACATAACAGGCAATGGAAAGGAGCGTGTACAGAAATGGATAGGAAGCTGAAACTGCCCATAGGAATTGATAATTTTGAAAAAATTCGAAAAGAAAATTTCTATTATGTAGATAAAACAAAGCTGATCGAACAACTTCTTGAACGATGGGGAGAAGTGAATCTATTTACAAGACCACGCCGTTTCGGAAAAACATTGAATATGAGTATGCTGAAGTATTTCTTTGAGATTGGGACCGATCAAACATTATTTGATGGACTTTATATTTCAGATAATCCGCAGCTAAAAGAAGAATACATGGGAAAATTTCCAGTCATATTTCTTTCTTTAAAAGGAGTCGAAGGTCTTACGTTCGAAAATGCAAAATATCGATTGATGCAGCTAGTTGGAAGGGAAGCTAATCGTTTTCATTTTTTATCAGATAGTGATCGACTGACAGAAGATGATAAAAAAATATATCATGCAATGATTTCTTTGAGTGATGGAATGTATTCGATGAATGAAGAAGTATTGATCTCATCCCTAAAGATATTATCAGAATTGCTATATAAGCATTATGGGAAGAAAACCATCCTTTTAATTGATGAGTATGATGTACCTTTAGATAAGGCATTTCAGAACGGATATTACAAAGAAATGACAACATTGATCCGAGGAATGTTTGGAGAGGCACTTAAGACAAATGATTCTTTGCAATTTGCAGTATTAACAGGCTGTCTTCGTGTTTCAAAAGAAAGTATTTTTACAGGACTTAATAATTTTAAAGTCGTATCTATTACAGATTCACGCTTTGATGAGCAATTTGGATTTACTGATGAAGAAGTTCAAAGGCTATTAGCTGATTATCATTTGAAAGATCATATAGAAGAAACGAAAGAATGGTATGATGGTTATCATTTTGGAGATACCGATGTATACTGTCCATGGGATGTTGTCAATCATGTAGACTGCCTTCTGGAAGATCCGAATGCAGAGCCTCAATCCTACTGGATCAACACAAGTGGAAATGATCTTGTAAAAAGATTTATTGATAAAGCTGATAAGACAACCAGAAATGAAATTGAACGATTGATTGCGGGTGATATGATAGAAAAATCAATTCGAATGGAATTGACTTATGATGAGATTGATAACAGTATTGATAATCTTTGGAGTATTTTACTTACAACAGGATATTTAACACAGCAAGGAAAATCAGAACGAGGAGTATATCGTCTGGTGATTCCGAATAAAGAAATCCGAGAAGTTTATATTTTACAGATTCAAGAATGGTTTAAGGACAGCGTTTTGCATAACAGAGAACCAATAAACCAGCTTTTAAAAGCAATCAAAGAAGGCGATGCCGATACAGTTGAAAAAGACTTAACGAAGATTCTTGTAAATACGATCAGCATCTTTGATACGAAATCCAGAAAAGAAGAAAAAGAAATTTTTTATCATGGAATTGTTTTAGGATTATTACGATGTGAATCTGAATGGCTGATTCAATCAAACATAGAATCTGGAGATGGACTGGTAGACATTCTGATCGAGACAGAGGATCCAGATGCAGGAATCATAATAGAACTAAAATATGCCCAAACATTTCAGGGACTTTCTAAAGCTTGCGAAAATGCAATGCGGCAGATTAGGGAACGCAGGTATGATGAACGGTTAAGAAATGAAGGACGAAATGATATTCTTGCATACGGAATTGCTTTTTGCAAGAAAAAATGTAAAGTGGTTGTGGAACGGCTGTAGAGAATAAAAAGAAAGCTTTGATCGGTGGGATAAATGCTGTCTTCCATACACACCACTTGAATTTTTCAATCTTGTAATTGTCCACTCTATAGACTTCAGGTATATGATAAAAAAATAAATAAGCAACCGAAAGCGATGCATTGGAATTTTGCCATATTTTGAACAAAATTCCACCGCTGCGTTTTCGGTTGCTTATTTATTTTTTATCATATACTGAAAGACTACAGTTGACCAACTACAAATTAAAATTTCACTTTCGCAATCAACTGATCATTCTCTACATCGATCAAAATCGTATCTTCTGCATCAACCCCATCGCTCAAGATCAATCTTGCAGCCAGTGTCTCAACACTCTTCTGCAGATATCTCTTCAATGGTCTTGCTCCATACATTGGTTCATAACCATGGTCGGCAACATAATTCTTGGCTGCTGATGTTAATTCAACGCTTAATTCTTTGTCTGCTAATCTGCGGTTCAGATTTTTCACAAGTAAGTCGATGATATTTGTGATATTTGCTTTTGTTAATGGCTTGAACATGATCGTTTCATCCAGACGGTTTAAGAATTCTGGTCTGAAATGATTCTTAAGGTCATTCATAACCATATCCTGTGCTTCTGGTTTGATATTGCCATCTTCATCGATTCCTTCTAACAGGTAGGAAGATCCGATATTGGATGTCATGATCAAAATCGTGTTCTTAAAGTCTACCGTCTTACCTTTGGAATCTGTGATTCGTCCATCGTCTAATACCTGTAATAAGATATTAAATACATCTGGATGGGCTTTCTCGATCTCATCAAATAAGACTACAGAGTAAGGTTTTCTTCTGACTGCTTCAGTCAACTGTCCGCCTTCTTCATATCCAACATATCCCGGAGGCGCTCCGATCAGTCTTGCCACGGAGTGTTTCTCCATATATTCACTCATATCGATTCGCACGATATTCTGCTCGTTATCAAATAAGCTTTCTGCCAGTGCTTTAGCAAGTTCTGTCTTACCTACACCTGTTGGTCCAAGGAATAAGAAAGAACCGATTGGTTTGCTTGGGTCCTTGATTCCGGCTTTGGAACGGATGATGGATTCTGTAACAAGTTCCACTGCTTCATCCTGTCCAACAACTCTTTCATGAAGGATCTTATCAAGATGTAAGGTCTTATTTCTCTCACTTTCAGTAAGTTTCGCTACTGGAATTCCTGTCCAACGGGAAATGATCTTGGCGATCTCATCTTCTGTGACGGATTCTCTGACCATAGAACGGTCTTCTTTCGCTACGCGTTCTTCTTCCTCTTCTAACTGTTTCTTCAATTCTGGCAGGCGACCATACTGTAATTCGGCTGCTTTATTTAAATCATAATTTCTCTGGGCAATCTGGATCTCACTGTTTACAGATTCGATCTCTTCTCTTAATTTGGAGACTTTCTCAACGGAAGCTTTCTCATTCTCCCATCTTGCCTTTCTTGCTTTGAAGTCTTCTCGCATCTCGGCAAGTTCTTTCTGTAATTCTTCCAGACGTTCTTTGCTTAATCTGTCATCTTCCTTCTTAAGTGCGGCTTCCTCAATCTCCATCTGCATGATCTTTCTCTGAACTTCATCCAGTTCTGCTGGTAGGGAATTCATCTCTGTCTTGATCATGGCACATGCTTCATCGACTAAGTCGATGGCTTTATCTGGCAAGAAACGATCTGTGATATAACGGTTTGATAAAGTTGCTGCTGCTACCAGGGAACTATCTGTGATCTTAACACCGTGATATACTTCATATCTGTCTTTGATACCCCTTAAGATAGAAATTGTATCTTCTACGGTTGGCTGATCGACCATAACTGGCTGGAAACGACGTTCCAATGCCTGGTCTTTCTCGATATACTGGCGATATTCATCTAAGGTTGTTGCACCGATGCAGTGTAATTCACCTCTGGCAAGCATTGGTTTTAACATATTTCCCGCATCCATGGCTCCGTCTGTCTTACCTGCACCGACGATCGTATGAAGTTCGTCAATAAATAAGATAATCTGTCCATCACTTTTCTTAACTTCTTCCAGAACCGCTTTTAAACGCTCTTCAAATTCACCACGGTATTTGGCACCTGCTACCAGTGATCCCATATCCAGTGAAAAAATTGTCTTATCTTTTAACTGATCTGGCACGTCACCACGAACGATTCGCTGTGCTAATCCTTCAACAACGGCTGTCTTACCTACACCCGGTTCACCGATCAATACTGGGTTATTCTTTGTCTTTCTTGATAAGATACGAACAACGTTACGGATCTCGCTGTCACGTCCGATGACTGGATCTAGTTTCTGTTCTCTGGCTCTCTTTACAAGGTCATATCCGTATTTTTCAAGACTGTCGTATGTCTCTTCTGGATTGTCACTTGTGACTTTCTGTCCACCACGGATCTGTGATAACACCTGTAAGAAACGATCTCTTGTAATTCCGTAAGCACGGAATAATTCTTTGACTGCTTTATTTGGATGCTTGATCATTGCAAGGAATAGGTGTTCTACAGATACATATTCATCTTTCATGGCTTTCATCTCGTCTTCTCCATGAAGAAGTACCTGATTCAAGTCATTACTCATATATACCTGACCACCGGATACTTTCGGTTTCTTATTCAATAACTCCTGTACCTGGCTTAAAAATGTTTCTTTGTTAATTCCCATCTTCTCAAGCAGGCTTGCGATCAAACTGTCATCGATTGTAAGCAAACTATATAAGAAGTGTTCCTGATCTATCTCTTGATGTCCATGATCGTAGGCGATCTTCTCACACTGATTGACTGCCTCAATGGACTTCTGTGTAAATTTGTTGATGTTCATACTCTTTCCTCCTTTACGAATGGGTATTTATCTATATTAAGATATCCATTTATCTTTTGTTCTATTCGTAATATAACACTCATTATTAGCACTGTCAAGAGGTGAGTGCTAATATTTTTAATTTTTTCGTTTATTTTATTTTCAAACAAAAATGAAAGCAGATCTTCTATATGATACCTTAGAAAATCTGCCTTCATTTCTTCTAATTTTTATATTCTTCTACTTCTTCCAGACATGGAATGGATGGGGCTGCCCCTTGTCTGCTTACTGCAATTGCTGATGCTTTGGATGCGGTATCCATTGCTTCTTTGATCATTTTTCCATTTAAGATACCTGCAATAAAATATCCGGTGTAGGTATCTCCTGCTGCCGTTGTATCGACTATCTTTACCTTATAAATTGACTGTTCCACATATTCATCACCAGATATACATACAGATCCTTCACTTCCTAAAGTTAATACGATGGTTGCTTCTGGGAATTTCTGATGTAACAGACCACTAATATATTTCCCATCAATTTCTTTTGGTTCTTCCATATCAAGAATCTGCATTGCTTCTATTTCATTTAAAAGAAAATAGTTGATCTGATCTAGTGGAAGTTCTTTTATCTTCTCATTCATTGGAGATGGATTTAAAATGATCTTCATTCCAATTTCTTTTGCTTTCTTTACGATATATGGAAGTTCATTGATCTCATTTTGGATCAGTAAATAATCTTCGTTTTTAAAATGTTCAAAGACTTCATCTACTTGTTCCTTACTGATTGCCTGATTAGCTCCTCCAAATAGAATAATACAGTTATCGCCCTCTTCATCATTTTGTATGATCGCATTTCCTGTTCTTACGTCTTCAAGGATCTTAACAAGATCTGTATTTACTCCTGCTTCTTTTAATTGATCTAACAAAAATAGTCCATCCATGCCAATCGCTCCTGCATGATATGTTTCCATTCCTGCACGTGAAAGTGCAATGGACTGGTTTAATCCTTTTCCGCCTGTATATACGTTCAACTCTTCTGCAGACAATGTTTCTCCTTTTTTCACAAAATGAGAAACTTTATATACATAGTCAATATTTAATGATCCAAATGATAATATTTTCATAGAAACCTCTCTTTCTACAATCCGCTCCATCTTCGATATTCTTTTGCTTCTATCCCAAATGGTTCTAATAGTTTTGCTGCAATATGATACATCATTTCTTCTATGCTCTCTGGCATATGATAAAAAGTCATCATTGGTGGAATAATCCGCACATTCGGAATCATTGCCAATTCCTGAAGATTTCTAAGATGAATCGCACTCAGTGGTGTCTCTCTTGCTGCAAGCACCAATGGCCGTTGCTCTTTGATCGTTACATCCGCTGCACGAAGTATCAGATTGTCTGCATATCCACTGTGAATTCCTGCAATTGTCTTCATACTACATGGGACAATGAGCATCCCTTCCGTCTGAAATGATCCACTGGCTGGTCCTGCACCGATCTCTCTTGAATCCAGAACATGATCAGCAAGTTTTTCAACCTCTTCCACCTTCATTTTTGTTTCATGTTCCAAGGTCAGTTTGGCACTATCTGTCATAACCAAATAAGATTCAAAATCCTTCTGCTCTTGCACCAATTTTAGACACTGGATCAAGATTGGAATTCCACTTGCCCCTGTTGCTCCTATGATCAGTCGTTTCTTCATTCAAATAAATTTCCTTTTCCTATTTATATTCTGTATTTTATGATAACCAGTGTTCCGGATCAACTTCCATAAATCTTGCTCTCTTGAATCGCTCTTTCTGATCATATGGAACAGTACAGTCAAAGATTGTCTTGCATGCAATCCCATGATCTCTGATACTTGAAGAACATGTTGGATCGTTTGATGGATCCAGTGGATGACATCTTACCCCTGGAATCGTGATGATATCTGCATCTCCCTGGAATCTTGTATTCATTGCCCATAATACATCATTCATATCGAAACAGTCGACGTCTTCGTCTACCAAAAATACATGTTTCAGTTCACTGAATGCTGAAAATGCAAGAAGTGCTGCCTGTCTTTGTCTTCCTTCATCGCTGGCTTCTCGTTTCTTAAACTGTAAGACTGCCATGTATTTTCCACCGCCTGCGGAGCCGCAGTATACATTCTGAAGACGTCCCGGCATCGCTTTTTCTACCATTCCATAAATACTTGCTTCTGTTGGGATTCCAGCCATGGATACATGTTCTTCACTTGGCCCGATACATGTCTGCATGATCGGATTTTCTCTGTGTGTTACCGCTTTGACTTTGATCAGCCAGCACTGTGAACTTGCAGGTCCTGTGTATCCTGGAAATTCTGGCATTGCATAGCCTGTGTGGCTGTTCTGGTCTTCCTGTACTCGGACATTTGGAATCACTTCCCCTTCGATGACATATTCGGCATTTGCAATTGCCATTTCGTTAACTGTTAAGCATTTACAAAGCTCTACTGGTTCATTTCTCAATGCACCTGCTACAGATAATTCATCGTATCCCAGAGGTGTTGTTGGTGCCTCGAAACAAGAACCGATCTCGATCGCCGGATCCACTCCGATACTGATTGAAATTGGAAGTTTCTGTCCTAATTCTTCTGCACGTTCTGCCATTGCTCCGATGTGTCTTGCTCCAGGAGTGAAGAAAATAGAAAGTTCATCTTTTCCCTGAATGCATAATCTGTGGATGGTTACATCATGAACTCCTGTGTCTGGGTGCGTTGCATAGCACATACCCAATGTAATATATGGGCCTGCATCATCTGGTGTGTTGGTTGGTGCTGGTACCAGATCATACAAATTAAAGTCTGGATCTTCCACTTTATGAACAACCTGCTGACATGGTGCATCTCCCTGATATTCCACTGGTGCTATCGGATTATCTACGCTATGATAAAGTTTCTTTCCTAATTCTTCTGGTTTACAGTCCAAGAGCGCTGCCACATGCTTTCTGCTTGCTAATACACCGATGGCTACTCTGGCATCTTTATGTCCTTTGACATTATTAAATACCATCGCTGGACCTTCTTTTGTCGGGCGCTTTACAGTTCCACCTGCACCTACATAGCGGTAAACTCCCGCAAGTTCTGCCATTGGATCAACTTCTACATCAGTTTCTATGTACTGCCCTTCCATTTGTTTCAAGCGTTTTAATGCACTTCTTAAATCTCTTACTTTATCTTGCATTTGTCTCCTTCTTTCTTATACTTCTCTTTCTCATTTCCAACAACATAATCCCAATGTTCAAGTACTGCTTTTCGATAACAACAGTTCAATGACATGGCATCAATAGAGTCACAAATTGCTATGAAATGAAAAAATGGCAGATGAATTCATCTCTAGATCCATCTACCATTTCTTCATTATCTTAAAAATATCTCCATTATAAATGACAGATTTCTATCTCATTCTCACCGAATGTCTTACGGATCTTCTCCACAAATAATAATGCTTTCTCTCCATCTCCGTGAACGCATACTGAGTCTGCCTTAATATCAATATCTTTTCCAGTGATCGAAGTCACTTTTCCTTCTTTTATCATACGAATAACTCGGTTGATCGCTTCATCTTCATCTTCGATCATAGCTCCTGGTTTTCTTCGATTCACCAGTGTTCCATCTTCTTCATAAGCTCTGTCTGCAAATACTTCACTGGCTGACTTTAATCCACAGTCTTTTGCTGCTTTGATCATCTCGCTTCCAGATAATCCCATAACGATCAGGTCTTTATCATATTCATAAATTGCTTCACAGATTGCTTTAGACAGATCATAATCCTTAGCCGCCATATTATATAATGCTCCATGTGGTTTTACATGCTGTAATTTCACTCCGGCCGCTTTACACATTCCACCTATCGCACTGATCTGGTATAGTGTATATGCTTTCGCTTCTTCGTTGGAAACCGCCATGCTTCTTCGTCCAAATCCCATCAGATCTGGAAGTCCAGGATGAGCTCCAACTGCGATCCCGGCTTCTTTTGCTCTCTGGATCGTCTCCATCATAACCACTGGATCGGATGCATGATAACCACATGCAACATTCGCTGATGTGATCAATGGAATGATCTTATCATCATTCCCGATCGTGTAACGTCCAAAACTTTCTCCAAGGTCACTATTTAAATCTATCTGGTACATTTAATTTATACCTCCATTTCTTCCGTTTTATCGAATTTAATCTAATTTCAAGAGTCTCTCGATAAATCCTGTATCCGCTTTTCCTTCACAGAATTCACGGTTATTCATCAGCTGATACTGGAAATCAAGGTTTGTATTGATTCCTAATATCACCATCTCATCAAGAGCTGATCTCATTTTCTGTAATGCTGCATCACGGTCTGGTGCGTGTACGATAACTTTTGCGATCATAGAATCGTATTCGGATGGAATACAGTACCCTGTATAAATTGCGGTATCTACACGAACTCCATTTCCAGCTGGCAAATGCAAATGTTTGATCACACCTGGACTTGGCATAAAGTTTTTCTCTGGAATCTCTGCATTGATACGACATTCGATTGCATGTCCGTTGATCTCCACATCTTCCTGTGTAAAACTTAATTCCATTCCCATAGCCACTCGGATCTGTTCAATGATCAGATCTGTTCCCGTAACCATCTCTGTGACCCCATGTTCTACCTGAATACGTGTGTTCATTTCCATGAAATAATAGGTTCCTTTTGGATCAAGGATAAATTCTATGGTTCCAGCATTGGTATACCCTACTGCTTTCGCTGCAAGGATCGCATCGTGATTCATAGATTTTCTGATCTTTTCCGTGATCGCTGGGGATGGTGATTCTTCGATCAGTTTCTGGTGATTTCTCTGAACAGAACAATCACGTTCTCCCAAGGCTACGACATTCCCATGTCCATCTGCCATGATCTGAATCTCCACATGTCTTGGATTCTCGATGAATTTCTCAATGTACATCGTATCATCACCAAATGCATTGGCAGATTCTCTCTGAGCAGTATTGAAATTGAATTCAAAATCTTCTTTGGATCTGGAAACTCGCATTCCTTTTCCACCACCACCTGAAGATGCTTTTATCATAACTGGATAACCGATCTCATCTGCTAATTTCTCCCCTGTAGCTGCATCATAGACAGGTTCTTTGGTTCCTGGAACAACTGGAACTCCTGCTTCCATCATTGTTTTTCTTGCGTTTGATTTATTTCCCATGCTGTCAATGACTTCTGCACTCGGTCCGATAAATGCAATACCATTTTCTTTACATAAGCGAACGAAATCAGCATTCTCAGATAAGAAACCAAACCCTGGATGGATCGCATCTGCGTCCGTATTCTTTGCTGCAGAAATGATACGTTCCATGTTTAAGTAGCTGTTTTTTGCAGGTCCTTCTCCGATACATACTCTTCGATCTGCTAATTGTACATGAAGACTGTCTTTATCTTCTTTTGAATAAACCGCGATACTCTTGATCCCCATATTACGACAAGCACGAATAATGCGCACTGCGATCTCACCACGGTTCGCGATCAATATACTTCGAAACATACAATGCCTCCTTTAGTCTTCAAGTTTTTTTACTTTAAATAATGGCTGTCCATATTCAACTTTCTGTTCGTTGCTTGCTAAGACAGCTTCAATCTCACAGTCATAATCACTTTCGATCTCATTCATTAATTTCATCGCCTCAAGGATACATACAGTCTGTCCTGCCTTGACTCTGTCTCCAACCTTCACAAATGCCTTGGCATCTGGGGATGGAGCCGAATAAAAGGTACCTACGATCGGAGATGTGATGTATGATTCATCTTCGGAATCAATACTTTCTACTGTATCAACACCCTGTGTGGAAACTGACATCGGTGCAGCAGGCGCTCCAACACTTCCTCTTCTGCTCATTTTGATCTTTACATCGCCTTCCTGAATGCTGAAATCAAGCATAGAGGAATTCTCGATGATCTTTACTAATTTCTCAATTTTATCTAAATTCACCGTTTCATTCTCCTTTTCTATTTAAATAGTGTGCTGATTCGTTTTGCAACGAGTCTGCAATCTAATACTTCTTTACAAGGTGTATAAATCTGGCTTCTGAAGTCATTCAGCTCTTTCATCTCATCTGCTAACAGCTTCTGGGCTTCTTCTACGGATACTGCCTGAAATCTTACTTTTTGTTCTGTTTTTCTTTGAACAAGTTTCGGAATATCTACAGAAACAACTGTCGCGATCTTCGCATATCCACCCGTTGTCTGGCGGTCTGCTAATAAGATGATCGGTTTTCCATGACTTGGTACCTGAACAGATCCAAAGGCGATTCCGTCAGATATGATGTCTGAAGTCGTCTTATATGCGATAAATGGTCCTTCTAATCGGCATCCCATGCGGTCAAATTCACTTGTTACTGTATATTCTGAATTTAAAAATGTTTCTCGGCCCTCTTTTGTAAACATCTTTTCCTGAGGTCCCATGACAACTCTTAATGTTATCTTTTCCTGATCAAATTCATCAAGATCCAGACTTCTTGATAAATAATATGGCAGATATCTTCGCTTTGCCCTGAACGCAATATAATCTTCATCTTCTAGTTTCCGGCCTTTATATCCACCGATCTGACATTTGATATTCGTAGAACGGCTTCCCATGACTACTGGCACATCAAGATAACTTGAAAATGCAATATATCCTCTTGTTCCAGTTCTTGCTCCGCCAAATGTCAAAATATCTCCACGATGCATATAAATTGCTGTATACATCTTGGCAGGTTTTCCATTGATCTGCGGGCGGAAATCTCCACCTGTGATTGAAATGATCGTCTCGGATGTAAATTCAAGTGTTGGTCCTATTAAGGTAAATTCAAGAACTGCTTCATTTTCCGGGTTATCCAGCAGGAGATTTGCAATCTTAAAAGAACGAACATCCATAACTCCGGATACACTAAATCCCTGACTCTGGTATCCTGTTCTTCCAAGATCCTGCACCGTTGTCATCATTCCGCCTTTTAATACACGAATTCCCATAATCTACACCTCCTTTGTATGAATGATACATTCATATGTTCCATTTTCAACCTGTTCTTTGATCTTTAAATACTCTTCTTCTGAAACAGGTACAAAACGGATATAATCTCCAGCTTCAAAAAGAATTGGATTCTCTCGTTCTGGATCATAGGTTTTTACTGGTGTCAGACCAAGTAACTGCCATCCTCCTGGTGAATCAAGCGGATAAATTCCTGTCTGAGAGCCACCGATCCCAACACTTCCTGCCGGAATTCTGATTCTTGGGTTCGCCAGTCTTGGTGTATGAATTCTTTCATCAAGTCCTCCAAGATATGAAAATCCTGGCAAAAATCCAAGCATGTAGATCAAGTAGTCTTTGGAAGAATGAATCTTTATAACCTCTTCTTCCGTTAAACCAGCATTTTTTGCGATATTTTCAATATCTGGTCCGTATTCTCCTCCATAACATACTGGGATTTCAAAAATTCTGGATGTCGATGTCTCTTCATTGACATCCAGTTTTAGTAACTTCTGTAGACGTTTTGTTAATGTTTTGTAATTTACCACCCTCGGGTCATAATTGATCAAGAGACTGGTAAATGCCGGGATCATATCCTGCACACCTTCGATACGCTGCGCTTTTAAAAGATGTACAAAGGCTGTGATCCTTGCATTGATCTCTGGGGAAATTTCCTGTCCAAATTCAATGAGTAAGGCAGAATCTCCCGCAGTACTAATCTTTACTTCTTCCATGTTTTTTCACATAACTCCTTTCGGTCAGTCTGTGCTTCTATGTTTTAAACTTATCTGTTTATCCAGACAATTTTGCTTATGCAAATAATGCACTTAAGCTGCTTAATGATGTAATTCCAAGATATCCTGAAACAACAACTACCACGATTCCAAGAACCAGTAATAATACTGGATGATGATAATCTTCTCCCATAACAGATTTCTTCTGAGATGCGATCAGGCAAACTCCTAATGTGATCGGTAAGATCAATCCATTTAATGCTCCTGCAAGTACTAATAATACCGCTGGCTGTCCAGCAAGTGCCATACATACAGTACTGATCGCGATAAATCCTACAATAAACCATTTCTCATTCTTCTCAATCGTTTTGCTGAATGTCTTAAGGAAAGACACAGATGTATAAGCACATCCAACGATGGATGTGATCGCTGCGCATAAGATCACAAGTCCAAAGAATCTATAACCGATCTGTCCTGCTCCCTGTAAAAATGCATCCGCTGTTGGGTTCGCTGCATCTAATGTATGAGCTGGTGAAGTTGCTGTTGCTACAACCACTCCTAAAACTGCAAGGAATAAGAAGATACGTACGATCGTTGCAATTCCCATTCCCATAACAGAACTCTTATTGATCTCTTTTAAGTTCTCTTTTCCAGTGATTCCTGAATCAATCAGACGATGTGCACCTGCAAATGTAATATATCCACCGACTGTTCCTCCAAGTAATGTAAGGATCGCTGGGAAAATATCTCCCATAGATGCTGTTGGCATGATTGTTTCTTTTGCTGCCATACCAACTGGCGGCTGTACGATCAGGATCACAATAAAGATGACAAGGATCATGATCCCACCAAGGATCTTTGTAAGGTTATCCATAGCATTTAATGCATTCTTTGATAAAAATACGATGATCGCAATTGCTCCCGCAATAAAATATCCAACAGTAGTAGGAATTCCAAGAAGTGTATTAAAACCTAAAGCACCTCCACCAACGTTACCGATATTAAATACAAGACCACCTGCTACAACTAAAAATGCGATCACATATCCAAGTCCAGGAAGTACCTTATTCGCCACATCCTGTCCACGCATTCCAGATACGCACAGAACTCTCCATACATTTAACTGCACGATCGCTGCTAAGATCACGGAGATTAAAATTACAAATCCAAAGCTTCCATGCAGACTATCTGTAAATTTACCAGTTTGTGTCAGAAATCCAGGTCCAATTGCCGAAGTTGCCATAAGAAATGCCGCACCGATCAAAGCGCTTGCACTTTTTTTGTTATTCTCTTTCTTCATAGTAAATAATTTCCTTTCCTTTTCGTAATAATTAATAATTATAACAAAATTTCTGACGATACGCAACTTTAAAGCGTTGATTTGAATGACGGAAATTATTGGTGGAATATTATAACTTTCTGTCTATCACTACAAAAATTGAAAACAAATAACGTTCAACATACACAACTACTTAAATTATCAATCTTGTAATTGTCCACACTCTAGACTTCTGGTATATGATAAAAAATAAATAAGCAACCGAAAGCACAGCATTGGAATTTTGCCATATTTTGAACAAATTCGCAGCCCAATTGGACGAGTGTCTGAGCTTCAAAGACTTTTGTCTGAAACAAAACTTCAGAGCGAGTTCTCGTAGGAAATTGGGCGGATCAGCGATTTGTTCAAAATGTGAGCAAAATTCCACCGTTGTGCTTTCGGTTGCTTATTTATTTTTTATCATATACTCAAAATCTACAGTTAGCCAACTACAACTTAAAATTTATTCCTTGACCATTAGCTTTTTTAATTCCCGTCGTTTTTCAATCTCTAATTTTGAGAAGATCCTTGCCACAAGATTTTTCACGTACCCATAAGAATAATGCATAGACTCTGCAATTTCCTTGTTTTCCATTCCTTCTGCGATCGCTATTGCGATCTTCCATTCTGTTGGTGTTAACTGGCTTTTGATCTGCTTGGCATAATCTGATAATTCCATGGATTTTTTGTGCTGTCTCTGCTGATATCGTTCCAAATGCCGTTCAACCCTGGCAAGTAAGATTTCTTTTGCAAATGGCTTTACGATATAATCAACTGCCCCTGCTTTCAAGCCCCTTACTTCATAATCCATTTCTGAAAATCCAGTCAAAAATATGATTGGAATCAGTTCACATCCTGAGATTTTTTTGATTTCTTCTAATGTTTCGTATCCATCCATCTGTGGCATATCAATGTCTAATAAGATCAAATCTGGAATGATATTTTTATTTAACAGATTTAATGCCTGTATTCCACTCTTTGCGACACTGACATTATATTGGTCAGATAAAATCTCTTCTGCTGTCTTTAGAAGCATAAGATCATCATCTATGATCAAAATATGATTCTCTCTCATTCCATTCCCTCCCATCGTTTCATAAGGATTTCTGCTTCATCAAAATCGAGCTGATCGATCCGTATTTCCATCTCTTTCAAGATATTTCTTTCTTCCTCGGATATCTTGCCTTTTCGATAATACTGAATCTGTTCTTTCGCTTCTTTCGCCTGATATCTGGTGATAAATATTTTTAATTTTTCTTTGATTTCTTCTTTACTTTGCTTGTCTTTTTCTTCCTCTTTTTTCTTATCAAACAGAACATTTTTCGTCTGTTCAATAAATTCCCGTGATGCCTTAAATACTCGTCCCCACTCCAATTTAAGCAGATTATATGCAGACATGATGTATTCCATATCCTTTTGTTTCCCTCTATCTTCCATTTCTTTTGCGATCTCATACAAATGAATCGCACCTATCGCTTTTGCATTGCTCTTTAAGGTGTGCATCATCCTTGTGATCTCATCGACTTTTACTTCCTTTTGTGTCATCAACTGCTGCATCTGTCTCATATATTCTTCCTGGTACTCCGTAAAGAATTCCATCAGTTTACGATACTGCATAAAGTCTCCATCCAGAAGTCTAAGCCCCTCTTCAATCTTTATATCATTTTCTTTTAGCTGCCCCTTCAGCTGCTTAAATTCTTCATCTTTGATCTTTTGTTCTTCTTTCAGATCCTCACGAATAAATACAAGATCATCTCTCAAATATTTCATCAGCAGGTCTTCTAATTTGCTCCACATCACCGGCTTTGAAAGATACGCACAAAATCCTTCTCTTAAAAATGTCTGTTCAATTCCTTTCGTCACATCAGCAGTTAAAGCGATCACTGGAATATGAAATTGTACATCTTTCTTTAATTCCCTGATCGTATCGATCCCATCCATCTGCGGCATCATATAATCAAGTAATATCAGATCATATATATTTTGCCTGACTTTGTGGACACATTCCTCTCCGCTGGCTGCTGTATCCACAAACACAGCTGTACGCTTCAGAAGTGATCTTGTCACCATGAGATTTTCCGGATTATCATCTACAATTAAAATCTTTGCCTGCGGTGCAACAAATGATCTTCTCTTTCGTTCATCCGTTTCCTTCCATTCAACATTTGAAATCTTCCCATCAGATACCTTCTTCATTGGAAGCTGCACAAAAAAACTGCTTCCTTTGCCGTATACACTTTCTACCCAGATCATACCGTCCATCTGTTCTGCCAGCTGTTTTGCGATCGCAAGTCCTAATCCGGTTCCTTTGATCTTCTTATTTTTCTTAGAGTCTACTCTCATAAATGCATCAAACAAAACGGGCAAATTTTCTTCTTTGATTCCGATTCCTGTGTCTTTTACCTCGAAAATAAGCTTCGTTTCTTCTTCATTTTTACTGACTTTAATATCAATCTGACCTTCTTTAGTGTATTTTACTGCATTATTGATCAGGTTCAAAAGAATCTGTTTGATATGTATCACATCACCGATCAGATACGCTGGCAAGGTCTTATCAAATATCAGATTCATTTTTAATGACTTTTGTTCCGCCTGTTTCTCTGCGATCAACATCACTTCATCAAGCAGCTGCCTGAGTTCATATTTTCCTTCTTCAATCTCCATTTTTCCGGATTCGATCCTTGAAATATCCAAAATATTATTGATCAATGAGATCAGATAACCTCCAGAACGTTCAATGCTTTTTGCATATTGACGGATTTCTTTGGTTTCACTTTCTCTAAGAATCATCTCGTTCATTCCAAGCATTACATTGATCGGAGTCCGGATCTCATGACTCATATTAGCAAGAAATGCACTCTTTGCCTTGTTCGCTGACTGTGCTTCGATCCTTGCTTCTTCTAAGATCTCTTGTTGTTTGTTGTACATCCGAAAATGCAGATACATCACTGCTGCCACCGAAATACTAGATGCACAAAATCCTATCAACAGATCCATCACAACTTCTTTTTCAGAGGAGAACCATACAACCATCTGCGGATTTTGATAAGCGATCATGATCGTTGCTATATATACGACCATTTCCGTAAATGCTGTAAAAAACATTGCCTTTCCTTCCAACATAAAGACTGTAAATAAGATTCCAAAAATATAAAAAGAAACCATCCCTCCTTTGTAACCGCCGGATTTAAAAAATAAATATGGGAACATCACAAGAAAGATCGTAATGATCGTAACAACATAACAAAACTGATATCTGCCACTTTTGTATGCATAAAACAACAACACGAAAGACAACACTGCAATCCCAAAATTCAATCCTAGAATCACACTATCCTGATTATTCGCATATGATGAAATCCCATTGATCAGACTGATCATTCCACCAACTAATGCAAGCACATTAAATAATCTTACCCGAAATGGAAGAGATAACCGAAACAGTGAATGTTCTCCCTGCAATATCTGACGAAACCATTTTTCCACGAACTTTCCTCCCCTTTCATGATCTTGCTTCTAGTTTATCACGCTCTTTCTTATCTCCCTAGTTACTATCAGTCATCTCTTTTGGAATGCTGTTCTAAGAAATGCAATACCGCATCATAAACTTTCTCTACATCATCTTCATTTAAGATCTCATGTCTCCGATTTAAAAATAACATTCCACGTACCTGATTATACCCTCGCTTTTTTAAAGTTGTCATTGCCTGTGCATACTGTTTCTTTGAACCAATGCATGGATCATCTGCTCCTGCGATAAACAAGATCGGAAGTGACGGATGTTTTACCTGCCATCCTTTTTTGTTGTAAGTTGCATCCATTAGTAAAAACAGATTTAAAAATCCATTATTACTAAATACGAATCCATCCAATGGATTTTCATCATAAGCTTTTACATTTTCTTTGTTATAACTGATCCAGCCATTTTCGGATTCATCTTCTCCTAATGCCTTTCCATATAAGCCAAGTGCCATCTTCTGGAAGAACTTTCCTTTTTTGTGTGCTCCCATTTTACAAGCAGTTTTTGCAAGAAATCCTGCTGCCTTTGCTGCTTTATTTTCACTTGGACTTCCACATACGATCAGAGAGTCCAGCTCATCATCATATTTTTTCAGATAACAACGAACCACCAAGGATCCCATACTATGTCCGAACAAATGATATGGAAGTTCTCCTCCATATCGTTCTTTCATCCATGTTGTTACCTGATGAGCATCTTCTATGATCGCTTTTCCACTGTCATCATAAAAATATCCAAGGTCTACCGCATCTTTGACACTCTTACCATGACCTCTGTGATCATGGATCACACTGATATAGCCATTGTTACACAACATTTGCATAAAAGGCTCATAGCGTTCTTTATGTTCTGCCATACCGTGGCAGATCTGTACGATTCCCTTTGGAGATTGTTCTGGTTCCATAAGCAGTACATGTAGCTTTAATCCATCTTGTTTTGATGTCAGGTATACTGTTTTTTTCATTTCAAGTACCTCCGTTCCTATTCTTATTTTTAGTTTAACACAAAATTATGATTATATGGTAAACTAAACTTAATAACTATTAACTCTTTCATGGAGGGATTCATTATGAAAATTAGAATAAAAAAAGTGACTGCTTTGCTTCTTTCCTGTATGCTGTTTTTTTCGATCAGCGGCTGTCAGAAGAAACGTACTGCGAAAGAAGTTTTGAAATCAAGTCTTAAACAAAGTTCCAAATTAAAAGATGCTGATTTCAGTGGAGAAGCTTCTTATAAGATCGCAAATAGTGAGGCTTCTTCATCCTCAAACGTTACGATCAAGATGAATTTTGACACAAAACTACAGACTGTTGATAAAGATCAGTTAAAAATGTCTATGACTTCTACCTTAAACATGCTTGGGCAGACTATGGATATGAATATGTATTATTCTGATGGTTATTATTACATGAACACCAATGGAACAAAGCAGAAAATAAAAATGGATATCGCAGGTCTTCAAAAACAGATTCAGTCAACCACAGGTCAGACTTCTTTGCCTGCAAAATATTACAAAGATCTGAAACTTAGTGAAAAGGATGGAAATACCATTCTTAAATACAGTATCAATAATGATGGATTGAATCAATACGTCAAAGATGTTACCTCCCAGATGACAACTGTAACTGGTGGAAGTAATTCTATTAAGGTTTCTTCTTTGACCGGTACAAAAACATTGAATGACAAAGATCTTCCTGTGAAAGAATCCATCCAGATGGTTATGGAAAGCGGTGACAATGAGACAGGTTCGATCACTTTAAAAATGAACCTGACTTATCATAATCCTGGAAAATCTGTGACTGTGACCTTACCTGACGATCTGAATACTTATCAGGAAATTTCAAATTAATAAATTTTATTGCATAGGAAATTCCGATAAAATCCTAAAACAAACGACGTAAGCATCTTATTCTTTTGAATATAATACTTACGTCGTTGTTATTTATGATCTTATTTTATAATCTTTTTTCCTTATGAAATAGTGTCTTAGAGTCACGTCTTTTCATCGAAACTCCAAAATCAACATGTGACTATCGGTTACTATTTCTCAAACAATCTTTTTCATAAAATAAAACCAGAGATAATAAGGTATTTTTATGTGAAGGAGGTCTTATATATGAAAAAGAATCTGAAAAACTTATGGGGTAAGAGGATATTTTCTTCTTTTCTCTCCATATCATTTTTATTAAGCGGGATTTCCCCTGCATTTAATGTATCGGCAGCTTCTCCTGCATCTGTTCCTGATACTTTAACTTTAAAAGAATCTGCTGGAGTATGTAGTGGAAACTCTGTCGCATTTAATGTAAGATCGAATGCGTTCAACTCCAGTAAGCTGAAATTTTATCAGGATATGCTTAGTGGCAGTCATACAAAGACAAATGCTTCCACCAAATCTGGTGCACCAAATGCAACTTCGGCAGAAGACTGGTTTGACATCGCTTATATACTTCACCGAAATCGTCAATCGCAGTCTGGTACCAGCAATTACAGCTCAAGAATGGAAGCTATGCGTTATTCTACGATCGCTGAATATAATAACACTGGTAAAATATCCAATAATGAATATAAGGGCGGTTATGTATGGCATATTCATCGCAACGGCTTTAATTATAGTAATTCACTTAGTAATGCAAATACAGATATCCGTAAAAAATTATATGAATATTATCTGGCTCAGCATACAAGCAGCAGCAATAAAAAAGGCTGGGATTGGAGTGATAAAAGTGCAACTCACAGCTTCAAGTCTCTTGAAAATAATACAACGCAGGATGTCTTTTGGTCTATTTTGAGCCTGAACAGATCTGAAGGTGATAACAGGCGACGCGGACATGGAAGTGCCTTGATCGCTGTCTTTTATGATTTCAAGGTAAGCCCTGTTCTTCAGGAAGACACTGGAACTACTTATATCCGTACAAGAAGTGATGGTTCTGATAAAAACGAATCTTTTGTTTCTAGTTTTACGAATGATACTCCTCAGAGTGCCAATGCTGAATATACCGGAAGTACAGAAAATACAGTATCCCATACAAGTAATATCAGCGGAAGTTCTTCTTACACAATGGGACATTCCGTAACTGTCGGAACAAATGTAAACTTTGGAGCCTTTGCAAGTGGTTCTGTGGATTACACATTTGATTATTCCAATACCGTAGAAAAAGGCTGGTCCAAAGAAGATTCTGTCAGCAAAACAGAGAAAAAAGAAGACAAATCATCCATTTCCCTTCCTGCTTACAGTGCGATCAAAATGAAGAGAACCACTTCTGACAGCGAAGAAGTGACAACTTACAACTGTCCTGTGATCCTTACTTATAAAGTGATGTTATTAGAACATGTTCTCAATGCAAGCAATGATGAAGCTGATGCTGCAACCGCAACTTTAGGTACTTTTGGAAGCAGCAGTATCAGTGCCAGGGAAGATTTAAAAACTTATCTTACCGATAACTTAAATATCAAAGATACAAACCGTGGAGTTACATGGAGCAGTTTTGCCTCAAATGCTGATACAAAACAGGCATTTCATTATGCTTTATCAAATACTGCCCAGTATATTCCTATGTCATCCGCAGGTGCTACTTACAGTGTTAATTTAAAGACGATCAACATTACTTATGACGGTCTGATCTCTACACGCGCATTATCACGGATTGAGACTGCTGATAATACAAATCATAAAAACTTACCCGCAGGTACCTCTATGAATGTTTCTGATATCAAACTAAAAGGAATCAATGCTGCTGGTACTGATTATATCGGATTTAACCAGAATCGGGGTCATTGGATCTTAACCGATGCCACTGGTCATGAAGATACTTCTGGAAAAATTGCAACACTCACAACAGACCGTACTGGAAAAGTGAGTTTAAATGCAACAGCACCTGGAACGATTTACCTTGAATATGTGATTGACGAAAACTGCTATGCAACAGCTTCAAAACCAGATATTTTTATGACAAATGATAAGCTTGCTTCCACCGCTGTCATCAAGATTCATGTTGAAAAATGTGAATCTCATCACTATAAAAATATACGAACCGAAGCTACACCAACTCAGGATGGAAGTATCATAAAACGATGCAGTATTTGTAATGACAGCCAGCTTATACAGACAATTGCAAAGCCTGCTGTTTATACAATTACCAAAAACACCTACAATGGAAAAGTTCTAAAACCATCTGTCACGATCACAGATCGCAATGGCAAAAAGCTTTCTCCTTCTTCTTATGAGATCATTTATAAGAAAACTGGAAAAAATGTTGGTACCTATCAGGCTCAGATTAATTTCCGTGGTGACTATACGGGAAGTAAAATGATTTCTTATCAGATTCTTCCTAAAAACTGCAGCTTAAAATCTGTAAAAGCTAAGAAAAAATCATTCACTGTCCGTTGGAAAAAGCTTTCCACCAAAATGCCAACAAAACGAATCTCTGGTTATCAGGTTCAGTACAGTGAAAAACCTAATTTTTCTAAGAGTAAGATCAAGAAAGTTTCTGGATACAAAAAAACAAGTGTAACAATAAAAAAACTAAAATCCAAGAAAAAATATTATGTAAGAATCCGCACAATATTGAAATCTGATGGTAAAACTTATTATTCTAACTGGTCTGGTTCTAAAGGTGTAAAAGCTAAATAATTGTAATAAAAAAGACTGTAAAATAAGTCTAACTAAAAACTTATTTTACAGTCTTTTTTTATTAATACTTTTGACACCCTCATCTTAATATAAATATTATTTACATAATGCCAGCACTGCCTTCGCTGCCTCTTCATCTGTGATCAGTGTATTAATATACCCGCCTCTCACAGCTCCAAGAATCGCCTCTGCTTTCATCTCAAGTCCTGCAACGCAGATCACATTTTCTGTATTCTTGATATCCTCAATACCAAGACCGATCATCTTATTAACAAACGGTGTTATGACTTCATTTCCTTCCATATCGTAAAAATGTCCTCCGATATGTCCAATCGCACCTTTCTTCTCAAGATTATATAAATCTCTGGTACTTAAATAAGATTTCCAACTCTTATATACGATAGAACCAACACTGGTTAGAATGATATCTGCATTCCTTGCAAGCTCTAAACATCCTTTAATATTCGGCTCTTGTTCAAGACTGTCCCTGACTTCTTCCGAATTCACAAAAAGCGGAGCATAAATGTAGTGATACGTTCCACCATATGCATAGGCAAGTTCTTTCGAAAGATCCAAGGAATCTCTCTCTGGAGTCCTTACATTGGCTGCTCCCATGATCGGTACGACTGTAATCGGGATATTCTTACTTGTCTTGACCGCTTTGACAGTATGATACATCGTATTCCCCCATGAAATTCCAAGAATCATATTATCATTTAACAGATTATCTAGATAGTATGCTGCAACTTCACCCAATTTCTGAAGGACCATCGTATTATTTCATTCTTGAAATCTTAGAACGTGAGGTAAAAAAACGTTCCGCAATCTGATTCTGAGTCATTTCCGCATTATAATAGAGGTTTGCAACACTGGCAAACATGTTGCGCTTTTCGTTATCGCTAAGTGAATCATATTCCTTCATTGTTTTCCACCTCCCATTCATTATCCAAAGCACTTTTTATTATACCGCATCGCTATATATCAGTCCAGTACACAATCTGTTAATTATCATTCTCAGATTTCCTGCAGTTGTAGTTATTTTTCCACTTTATACAATGCGATTTCATCAATTTCTCTGTTTGCAGATAAGATATAATCTTCACCATCATTCGTATAATGAAGTACATTTACTGGTCCGACATCACTATCTAAAAGGTCTGCTGTAAATGTTAATTTTTCAGGATCTGTACATCGGAAGAATAACAGATTTCTCTCCCCTTTTCTGTGTCCAATTAAAACACCCTGAGTTCCTGCGATCTCTCCACCCCAGATTCCATGAACGAATTCAGCATCTTTTTCATATCTAATTCACCATCATTGTCAAAGTCTGCAAATGCCATATCACTGCTTGCTTCATCTAAGATCTGTTTGATTTCCCATGTTCCTTCTTCTGATTCTGGTGGTATACATTCAAAAACACCTTCATTTGCTGCAACATAAGATCTTAAAACTCCATCAACTTCTGCTTTGCAGTATCCATGGTTCTTTAACAAACCTTCTTTTAATACTTCAAACTTTAATGGATGTTCTTCATCAATACTACTTAAATCTTCTGGAAGAACGCATACCTGAATCTTTCCTGAGGCTTCTCCAGTCTTCTTTGTATTCATGTCCTGATTTTAAAGTACATGCAATCACATAGTTTACTCCATTTCTTGAAATAATATCAAAACGATGCACAAATGGAAGCTCTGCTAGTGTTCTTACCTTCCATTCTCCGTCTTCCGGGTAAGCTAAGATGATCTTTGCTTCTTTAGAATCATTTGGAGAGTAGAATTTATGTGTCGCTAAAAACTGTCCGTCGGAACCAGGGACCTGAACCATTGACATGGTTCCTCCCGGTCCTTCCCAGATTACTTCTTCCTGATTTCCTTCAAGATCATATAAACGGCACTGGTTTACTTTTTCTGCTGCTACGAGCATATGTTTCTTTCCTTCTAATGCACAAGTCCGCCCATCTTAAATGATTCGATCAAAAGTTCTAATGTCTTTGGATCGCACTGACGGTATTTGAAATAATATAGCAGCATTTCTGTATATTCTACTAATTTTTCCGCATAAGCCTCCTGTACAAAATGTTTCGTTCCACACATCAGACATTCATTGATAAGCAGATATGCAGCAAAACGTTCATTGATAAAAATATCTCTCTCTTCTTCGGAATAATCCCGAAACTGAATTGGTTTTCTCCGAACGATCCAGGAAATCGTGTATGCAAACAGCTTTTCTGTGCGGATCCTCTCAATACTATGAAATTCCTTTAACCGCATCACATCCATAAAATAATCAAGGATCACCTGCATTAAAATTCTTTCATTGCAGTAAGATGTCTCAGAAAATCCTGCCATTTCAATAAATTCCATCGCTGTCTTCTGCAGTTCCTCAAACCGTTCACGGAATTTATCGACACCGACCTCATCAATCAGCTCTCTGTAATTTTCCATCTCAAATAAATTGTGTTCTATCATTCTTGCCCCTTTATCATCTTTAACAATTGTAATTCATCCAGTTGCTGTTTATGATTCACGATCAGATTACTTACATCCGATTCTAAATGATATCTTGCCTTCGAAAAATATTCTGCCTGTGCAGCTCCACTAAATCCTGCGGAAGAATTCGGCAGTTTATCAATCTTATGTTCTCCAGCAATGATCTCCTCTACTAATCGTTCGATCCGTTGTCTTTCTTCTGCGAATCCGTCGTCATATCTCTCCATCTGGTTTATCCCTTTCTTAAGATCATCCGATTCATATAACTTTGAGCATCGATCACTCCGTCATTGGCTCTTGGAATCTGTTCTTGTTCTCTCTTATGCGGTTCTTTCGACATTCTCTGCAAGTCACTGTAGCTGTCTTGTGCAAAATATTTCTCAATGTCAAGCCAGCCTGCTTCTCCAAACTGAAAACATGTCGAAATGATCTCATCCACAGAATTCAACAATTCTGCCACAACACTTGTATACCGCTTTAGAAAATGATTATTCTCACGATATGGGTACTTTACATAATGGTCAAATTCTGCGTATACTTCTTCAGCGATCGTTCGTACCTGTACTTCAAAATAATAATTCCCATATTTAAAAATATAATGCTGTGAACGATATCCCTTATCTGTATATTCTTTATGAATCGTATAATTAAAAATGTCACGATCCCCATAACGGATATAAGCCCTTGGCATCTCCGCCATATGCATATCATATCTGGAATCTTCATCAACTTTCAGCAAAAAATCATGTACCGTACGCCATTCTTCTTTTGATAAGATCAAAATTCGGATACCCATAAGATCACGCACGATCCTCAGATAATTCCGTTCATTAATATTTTTATATTTCTGACGTTTTTCAACTCCAACTTTCCGTATGATCTTCTCAATCAAATGCTCTGGATCCTTACATCGGTTATGAATTGAATGTACATGAAAATCTATTACTTTTGATATCTCATCCTGTAAACGATCTGCAATCTTTTTCATCTCTGGTAAACGTCTCGTATAATCCTCATAAATCTTCTCAAGCGTATCCCAGGAAAGTCCAGAATCCTCAAATGCTTCCTGTACTTTGTATGTGTTAAAAAATTTCTCCTGATCCAGCATGAGGAATCACCTCTTTTCACTTTTATATTTATTTCTCTACAATCTTATATTTCTCTAATAATTTGACACGTTCCATCCCAATCTGTGCACTGCTTTTTTCTCCTGTATTGATCGCATCTGTGTTACGATGAGTTAAGTATTTAAATATCCTGTGTAAATACGCCACTGGCAGTAAAAACGGATAGTTCCTTGAATATGGATAGTTCGTCTTGATATATTCCTTCTCTGGAAATAAAGAAGCCAGGATCCCGGAAGCTGCATTGACTGATTCATTCTCTGCTGCATTCAACGTAATATTTGCACTATGTACACGATTCATATCATTTTGTCCAAAAATACCACCATCTAACATATCATCCAATAATGCTGTGCAGTCAATTTCTACATCAGACGGTTTTGAAAGTCCTAGCTCCTCCCAAGTAAATCCAAGATAGCAGACTCCAATATCCAATACATTCATAGCAAAAGAATCCATATGATATTCTTTCATGATATTCCTGATCTCATGAAAGTCTAACTGATCGTGGTATTTCTTCGCAAAGTATAATAGATCACATGCCTGTCTGACTCCAAATCCACTATGAAGAAAATGTTTCAGACTGTGGCATACAAGATATAAAAAATGCTGTTTTGGATTCAGCGTCAATACTTTACTCCCTTGAATATCTGTTTCCATACAAGTATCAAACGCATCTTCAAATAATTGATTAAAATGCCCATACGCTCCGGATTCCTGAGGAAACAGATCCATATGCAGTTCAAAATATAATCCATTCCTTGGATTCTGATATGGAACTTCCTGATAAACTTTATCCTTGATCAGTTCTTCTCTCATAAATCCCTCTGCCTGCAAAAATTCATCCATCTTCCCAAACTGATCTCTTGGGATATAAAGATCTTCATCATTGGATGTTCGAAGATCTGGATTCGGATATAGATCTCTGCAAACAATTCCTTTCACGATTAATGGGGTCAATCCATTCTGGCGCATTTTATCAAACAACATCAAAAACAGAATACTTTTTCTTGCCTGATTTCCTGCCTGATCGATCGTATCTCCCTTCCAGAACTGCTGAAACCCTGGATCACTATTTTGAAATGATTCATTTGAAAAAATCTGCTGATAGATCATCGGTGCCAGTTGCTGTTTCTGACTAATATCATAGATTTTCTCCCAGTCTTGTGTAGAAAGTCCCTCTATCATATCACAGGAAGTCTGCGTCATAGCACTTCTTAATATATCTATAAATACATTGGTTAAGTTCATCTTCACATGCTCCTTTATTCTAAAATATCCAAAAGCAGATTCTCTAAAGTATCTACTGCCGCTTCTTCCATGTTACATCCATACTCAAACACCGGGATCTGAGCCGCGAAATCTTCTGTAAGATTCCATATTTTCTCCACGAACTGCGGATTCCATCCATTCACTGTGATCTGACTGATCATTGCCTTGATCGCATCAAAATAACGAAGTCTCCTTCCATCATTCTCCTCTGCTTGTCCAAGAAAAATGACTGCTTTCACAGGATAAGCTTCATTATAACAGATCTCTGAAGAACCACAGATCGGCCATCCAAGAGACATCCATCTGCCATTCTCTTTTTTTAATAAAGTTCTATCACCATTGATAACTCTTGCCTTCCGATACTTCGTCCACAATCCTGCCTGCGTTGACTTACCAATTCCACTTGGTCCGCTAAATAAGATCACTCCTGATTTCACTTTGAGTACAGAACAATGCAATACCATCGCATCCTTTGCCAACATTCTTTTTTCCATCGCAAAAAGAGATACAAAGACTGTATCAACATTTATCATATGCACAAATTCCCGTTTTAAGTACAATTTTACCTGATCTTGTGAAATTTCTTCATATTGTCCGTAGGATTCTTCCATTCCCATAAAATTCATCCGGCGGTATTCCAAATTGTCTTTCTTATATACTTTCAGATCAATTCTTTGTGATACACATTCCCCATCCAACTCTGGTAATTTATCCACAACCTCAAGGAAATATTCCACTTGTACTTCTTCATCGGTATCAATCACAAATTTTTTAAAATTCTCTGGAATTTCTAACGATTCTTCCATATGAATTCCAAAAATAAAATCTGCAATCTGATATTTCTTCATACTCTCACCCTCTTCGTTCTAACGTTTTTCAAGTCGGATCACTACAATCTCTGGAATATTGTGAAATCTTGGTAGTTTTTCCTTATCACTTCCAAGTCCTCTTGTAATAATCATATGATTCACTGTCTTAAAATGATGGATTCCATCCGTATATTCAGGAAACCATCCCTGATCTCCTCCGTAAAGACCTCCTTTACCTGGAATTCTTACCTGTCCACCATGTACATGCCCACTGACTACCAGATCGATCTTCCATGTATCTGCTGCCTGCCCAAAAACAAAACTATCTGGTCTGTGAGACAACATGATCTTAAATGCATCTGTGTTCTCATAATCCATCAAAAAATCTCTTACTTTGGACGGAATACTTTTCTTAACCATATTTCCAGCCCCATCTACTGCAAATGCATACTCATAAAGGCCTCCGATCCGGATCTTGTTGCTTCTTACCTTTATATCCTCATATTCTTTCTCTACAACCTTCGCACCTGCTTTCTGTAACTTCTGATATAGATTCTTATCCCTGCGCTGTCTATACGCAATCTCATGATTCCCCAATGCGTAATATACTGGTGCTGTTTTTTTCAATGCACTTATAAGTTCTACTGCTGTCTGTGCATTCTTCCCATCTTCATTCAACATATCTCCATCCATCAAGATAAGATCTGGATCTTGTTTTTGAATTTTATCCACTAAGCGCTTATTCTTGCTTCCAAACTGACTATTATGAAGATCCGATATTAATACGATCTTGGTCGTTTCCTTGATCTTATCAGACTTAATCTTGTAATCCGTAACAGTCAGACATTTATAAGATATGATAATTTCTACCGCTATCAATATAGCAAAAATGGCAAATATCATTGCTACGATCCTTACTGATTTCTTCAATCTTCTCTCACCACTTTCAAAAAATGTGCTATTTATATTATAACATTGTCCAGTCTCTGCTCACAAGTCTATAGATAAATTTCTCACACAAATCCACTGCCTTTCTGTTGTTCAAAAAACTTTCTTAAGTTTTTATGATGAAATATAGTATCCATTGAATTTATATAAAAAGGTGTTAAAATATGTGTTTAGTGAGATTATTTGATTTTCATGTCATTATTTTAGTTTAAAGAAGGGGTTATATATGTCACAATCACAATATTATGTTACACATTATTTTAATGCACAAAATGCCGGCAGCTTCATGGCTGTTTCTTTGATCGGCCTGATTGTTGTCCTTGCCATCGTTTTACTTACCGCAAAGCTTCAAAAACATTATAAGATCAATATTGAAAATCCAACAGAAGCTGAACTTGCACAAATTGAACAAACACATAAAACAAAAGTTATCAGCTGGATCGAAAGCTTTTATGAAATGGTATTTTCAAGCACCTCCGTACTGATCTTCCTTTCTCTTTATTATGTTCTCGACGAAAGGATCCCTCAGGCGACTTATTTCTGGAATAAATATCAAGATATTTTGTTGATGGTATTTTTAGTATGTTCTGTATTTTTAACATTCTGGTTCGACCGGATCTTTGTTCATCTGAAAACGATCTCATCCGAACAAAAAGCCTCCGTACGACTGATCTCTGCCTTTTATATCATTCTGATCTTGTTGTACATAAAATTTATTTATAACGATTCAAATTATGATTCTTTGATCTTTTATTTTGTAATGCTAGCGATCGGTCGTTTTGTCTATTTTGATTCAACGCTTGATTACATCAAGAAATCTTTGAAAAGTGTAGTGAAATACCTGCCTTTGCTGATTTTAATGGGCGCTTATTCTGGATTTATCTGTTGGTATGGATTTTCCTCTGATTTCTTATTAAAGTCAAATGGCGTGATCGTTAGTACACTGTTGGCACATTTGTTTATGGATGTAGCGATATTTGTATTGGATAAGATACGCGTTGTGCAATTCATAGGGAAATTTTAAGTTGTATGAGTTGAAGGTCGTCGAGTATTTAGAGAAAAAATGAAAGATAGCCTGTGAGCAACACGAATTCCATTGACGGAGTTTTGACAGAACGCTTATCCGCTGGATCTCCTGCGATAACTCGCGTTGAAAGTTACTGAAACCAGTAGTCTTTGACGCTCAAACAATCGCCCGATCCAGCTGCGATTCTATCAAAACTCCTATGAAATTCGATCATTGCTCACAGGCTATCTTTCATTTTTTTTCTAAATACCTGAAGACTTTCAATCATAAAATCAAGAAAATTCAAGCAACTGTATATTGAACAATGTTGGTTATGAATTATGATTTTAACTGATAGAAGTTCCAAGGCTGTCTATTAACGAATACAAAATTATTAACCAATATCGTTTAACATACACACTATGTAGTGATTTGAATCACGTAAATTATTTGAATATTATAAAAAGAGATCATGTATCTGCAACCGTACGGACACGTCTGCACTTAGCGAGTGGATAGTCGTTAGACCATTCAGGAGCTTAGTACAGTTACGTGGAAGTCCGAACGCGAGTGGGTTGCAGACACATGATCTCTTTTTATAATATTCCACCAATAATTTCCGTCATTCAATCACAATTTATCTTTCATCAATTGGTGTATATTCTCTATGTGGTGCCACAGCTTTATAAGCCGGACGAATAATACGATTACCATTCATCAACTCTTCCATTCGATGTGCTGACCATCCTACGATACGTGCGATTGCAAATAATGGTGTATATAGCTGATGTGGTAATCCTAACATGCTGTAGATAAATCCACTGTAGAAGTCAATGTTTGCGCTGACTCCTTTGTAGATCTTTCTCTTCTCACCAATGACTTGTTTGGCAAGACGTTCTACCGTTGCATACAATTGATATTCTTCTTCTTTTCCTTTTTCTTCAGAAAGCTGTTTTACGAAGCGTGAAAGAATCTTGGAACGTGGATCTGATAATGAATATACTGCATGTCCCATACCATAGATCAATCCTGCTTTGTCGAATGCTTCTTTATTCAGCAGTTTTAATAAATATTCACGAATTTCTTCTTCATTGGACCAGTCTTTGACATTGGCTTTTAAATCATCGAACATCTGTACAACTTTAATGTTTGCTCCACCATGTTTTGGACCTTTCAATGAGCAAAGGGCTGCTGCGATCGCTGAATATGTATCTGTTCCTGAAGATGATACAACGTGTGTTGTGAACGTAGAGTTGTTACCTCCACCATGCTCTGCATGAAGCACTAACGCCATATCTAGTAATTTTGCTTCCAGTTTTGTATATTTGCTGTCTGGTCTTAACAGATGAAGGATATTCTCTGCTGTAGAAAGTTCTGGATCTGGAAGATGAATGAATAAACTTTCTCCTCTCTCATAATGATTGTATGCCTGATATGCATATACAGAAAGTACAGGGAATAATGCGATCAGCTGAATGCACTGACGCAGTACATTTGGCAGTGAAATATCACTTGCATTGTCATCATATGAAAATAATGTTAAGACGCTTCGTGCTAATGTATTCATCATGTCACGGCTTGGTGCTTTCATGATGATATCTCTTACAAAGTTTGTAGGAAGCTGTCTGTATTCTCCAAGCATTCCTTCAAACTGTTTTAACTGGTCCTTTTTAGGGAGTTCTCCAAACAACAGTAAGTATGCTGTTTCTTCAAATCCAAAACGATCTTCTTCGATAAATCCCTTTACGATATCCTCGATATCAATTCCGCGGTAATATAATTTACCTTCACACGGCACGATTTCACGGTCGATCATTGTATAAGCATTGATCATGGAAATGTCAGTTAATCCTGCAAGGACACCTTCACCATTACGTTTACGAAGACCTCTTTTTACATCATATTTTGCAAACAACTCTTCATCAATCTTCTTATTACATTTCTTAGCCAGTTCTCTGATCTCAGGGGTTACCTCTGAAAACTTATTCGGCATATCTTTAACCATCGTTTTTTCTCCCTTCTAGCAATTGCTATCATTTCTAGTTTACATCATGGTATTTTCCAAGGAATTCTCTTGTTCTTTCATTATCAGAACTGAATACCTCATCTGGAGATGCATCTTCAATGATGACTCCTTTATCCATAAAAATGATCCTGTCTGAAATTTCTTTTGCAAAAGCCATCTCGTGTGTGACGATCACCATCGTGATATTTAGATCTGTCAGTGATTTGATGACTTTTAATACTTCTCCAGTAAGCTCTGGATCAAGTGCAGAAGTCGGTTCATCAAAGAACAAGATCTTTGGTTCCAAGGCTAATGCTCTTGCGATCGATACTCGCTGTGACTGTCCACCAGATAATTCACATGGATAAGCATCTGCCTTTGTCTCAAGACCTAATTTCTTTAACAGCTCCCTTGCCTTCTCTTCTGCCTGTTTCTTAGGTACTCCTGCAACACATACAGGGGCTTCCATTACATTTCTTAGAACACTATAGTGTGGAAACAGGTTAAAGTTCTGAAATACAAATCCTGTTTCCATTAAAATTTCTTTCAAAATATCTTTGCCTGCGTAGACTGGTGCTCCATTCTTTGTCTCAACCAGTGTCTTTCCATCGATCGTGATCGTTCCGGATGTGATCGTCTCTAACTGATTCATACAACGCAGTAATGTTGATTTTCCTGATCCCGATGATCCAATGATCGAAATGATCTCGCCGTCATTGATGTTGAAGGAAATGTCTTTCAATACGGTAAGATCTCCGAATTTCTTCTCTAAGTTTTTAACGGATAAAATACTCATCTTCTTTCCTCCCTAACGATAATAGTTCATTCTTTTCTCAATGACTGAGAATACTTTTGATACAATGGCATTCATGATCAAGTAGAAAATACCTGCTACAACAAGATAGATCATTCCACGGCTTCGTGCCATCTGGTTTGTTGCCACAACGTAAATCTCCATAACACCAATAACATGAGCTAAGGATGTATCCTTAACCAATGTCATACACTCACTTCCAAGGGATGGTGTGATGATCTTTACAACCTGAGGTAAAATGATCTTAAAGAATGTCTGTGATCTGTTAAATCCTAATACTTTCGCTGCTTCATACTGACCTTTTGGAATTGCCTGAATACCACTTCGATAAATCTCTGCAAAATATGCTGCGTAATTTAAAGAAAAACCGATAATTGCCGCTGTCATACGATCAAGGCTTAATCCTGCGATATAATATAGTCCAAAATAGAATCCATATAACTGCAGGATCAGTGGTGTCCCTCTCATGATCAATAGGAAAAATCGAATTGGCATCTGAATGATCAGAAGCTTTGACATTCTTCCTTTAGCAATTATCATACCAAGAATCAGTCCAAAAATCAAAGTCAGAAAGAATAAGATCAATGTAGATTGCAGACCATTTTCAATTAATAACTTTACGATTTCTGGAAAACTTTGTGTTCCATCCATAATTTTCTACTCCTATATTACTTATTTTTATCTATATTTATAAGGGACGGGTTATTCCTTTATAATATCTTTATAAGCGGAAAAAGGGCTTTAGCACGTAAGCCCTTTCTTCCTTAAAATTTATTTCTTTAATTATTTGATTGTTGTGATGTCTTCATCAAACCATTTTTCGCTTATCTTCTTTAATGTACCATCTTTTGCCATTGCTTTTAACTGTTTTACAACTTCGTTGCAAAGTGCTTTGTCATCTTTTCTGAATCCAATGACATATTTTTCTTTTGCTACACTGTCTTCTAATACTTTATATTTACCAGCATCTTTCTTTGTGTAGTATTTTGCAACAACTTCATCCATAACAGCCGCATCTAATCCGTGTCCTAAATCATTTAAAATCTGAACATTGTCTGCTAACAGTTTGATCTTTGAATTCTTTAATTCTTTTACACTATCTGCTGCATCAGCTGCTGTAGATCCTGACTGAATTCCAACTTCTGTATCTTTTGTAATGTCTTTTAAAGATTTGATCTTACTGTTTGCTGGTACAATCAGTACCTGATGGTTATCCATGTAAGATTCTGAACATAACATTTCTTTTGCTCTGGCTTTGCTGTATGTAACACCATTCCATAAACAGTCAACTTTCTCTGTATTAAGTTCCTGTTCTTTGGAATTCCAGTTGATTGGCTGTAATTTTAATTTGATTCCCATTCTCTTTGTTACTTCTTTTGCAAGATCGATATCAAATCCTACAATATTATCTTTCTTATCTGTAAATCCCATTGGTGGAAAGGATGAATCAAGTCCAAGAACTAATTCTTTCTTAGACTGTACATCTTTCAATGAGTTATCTGCCTTCTTCTTTTCTTCTTTCTTACCGCATCCTACGAGCATAGATGCTGCAAGTGCGACTGTTAATAACCCGACTAAAAACTTTTTCATAACTTTATCGCTCCTTTATACATTTTATTCAATCAGCACGCTACCATGCTAAAGTATTTGCTTTATAATAGCAAAGTTCTCTTGCTTTGTCAAACCTTATCCTCTGTTTTTTGTTACATTTCTATTACATATTTATTGAGTTTCCATGAATCTTGTGCTATTCTAGAAGAGTATAAAAGGAGGAGTATCAATGTATTATAAAAAAATACTTGCTGCAGCATTAACTGTTTCATGTATCGGTGGTATCGTACCTGCAAACTCTGTACAGGCAGCAAGTCTTAAGATCCGCTACAGCGGCAAAACACGTTACTATAAAGGAAAACAATTACATGTCAGCTATGCAAATAAGAACCTGTCTTCTAAATATGTTGGCATTCAGATCAATAAAGTCAATATGATCCCTTATTATGACTATCTTGTAAAGCAGGGTCCGAAAGTCAAACGTACTTACTCTAAGAGCAGTGGAAAACTGATCCTTAAGAATGGCGATGACACACTGACAGCTTATGTAGGAAAACGTACATACTACTTAAATGGGGTAAAGAAAACCTTCAGCGTTGCCCCTACAAAGGTAAAATATTATAAGACAAAGAAGACTATCATCTTAATTCCTGCTAATGCGATCGTCAAAGGACTGGGATTAAATTATAAGTATAGTTCTTCTTCAAAAAGGATCTATATCACACAGCCTGTCATTCCTTCAGATTCAACAACACAGGTCCAAACACAACCAAGTGGTTCTGTGCAGTATACAAATTACAATAAGAGTTTATCAGCTTATGTAACTGCAGAGAAAAAACAACATCCAACTTACGGTGGCAAGAGCATCAGTACATCAACTTACACAAGCTATATCGATCCATCAAAGGATACAACAAATAATTTTCAGTTCTTAACACTGGATACATACCGTGAAGTTGATCCAACTGCATATAACAACTTATTAAATAGTAAATTAAAATCAAACAGTGTCTTAAGAAATAAAGGAAATGTCTTGATCGCTGCTGCAAAACAGTATAATATCGATCCTGTATATTTACTATGCCAGACAATTCTTGAAACTGGATATGGTACAAGCACCTTATCTCAGGGAAAAGCGATCACAACCGTTGTTTCTGGAAGTTCTGTTGTAAGAGATAGTTCTGGAAATGTCACAGGATTTAAGACTGTCAATGGAAAATATAAAACATCCACAATCTCTAAGAAGACCGTGTATAATCTCTACGGAATCAAAGCCTATGATAGTGATCCTCAGCTTTGCGGATTCAGCTATGCATATTATCAAGGCTGGACAAGTGTCGATGCGGCAATTTATGGTGCCGCTAAGTATGTAAGCCAAGACTATATCCATAATCAGACTTATCATCAAAATACACTTTATAAATTCCGTTACAACCCAAATATCAATTATCTATGGCACGAATACGCAACAGATCCATCCTATGCAAAACAGATTGCTACGATCATGTATAGTCAGTTCCGTAGTGTTTATAGATCAGATGTGTCATTTACATATGATAAACCACACTTCAATTAGATTTTTAATTGTATGAGTTGAAGGTCATCGAGTATTTAGAGAAAAAATGAAAGATAGCATATGTGCAACACGAATTCCATTGACGGAGTTTTGACAGAACGCTTATCCGCTGGATCTCCTGCGATAACTCGCGTTGAAAGCTACTAAAACCAGTAGTCTTTGACGCTCAAACAATCGCCCGATCCAGCTGCGATTCCATCAAAACTCCTATGGAATTCGATCGTTGCTCATATGCTATCTTTCATTTTTTCTCTAAATACCTGAAGACTTTCAATCATAAAATTAAGAAAATCCAAGCTGAGGGATGAATGTTAAATGTTATTGTTTTTTAATTTTTGTAGTGGTAGGCAGAAAGTTATAATAAATACCAATACAGTAAAACATACACACTGTGTGGTGGTTTGAATCACGTAAATTATTTGAATATTATAAAAAGAAATCATGTGTCAGTAACCGTACGGACACGTCTGCACTTAGCGAGTGGATGGTCGTTAGACCATTCAGGAGCTTAGTACAGCTACGTGGGAGTCCGAACGCAAGTGGGTTGCAGACACATGATCTCTTTTTATAATATTCCACCAATAATTTCCGTCTTCAAACTACAAATCAGAATTTTGCCGTGGAAATACAACCGTGATCTTTGTTCCTTTTCCCACTTCGCTTTCTACTTCCATCTCTGCATGATGGAATTTTGCTCCGTGTTTTACAATGGATAATCCGAGTCCTGAGCCTTCTTTTTGGTTTGAATGGCTCTTATCTACACGATAAAAACGTTCAAATATACGATCAATGTCTTCTTTTGGAATACCAATTCCGGTATCTTCTACAATAACTGTTGGGTAATCGCCCATTTTTGAAATCGTGAATACGACTTCTCCGCCAGGATGATTGTATTTAATAGCATTCTCGCATACATTAAAAAACATTTCGTAAAGGATCTGTGTAACTCCTCGGATCTTCGTATGAATTCCGCGGATATGAATAGCTACATTTTCTTCTTCACTTCTTCGCTTCAGATCATTCTTGATACTGAATGCTAATTCATAGAGATCGACATCTTTCCAGTCTAATTCCACTCTATTTTCATCGAGTCTTGAGAGTTTGATGATTCCTTCGATCATCGAGATCAATCTTCTTGCTTCATCATAGATCGTTGCAGAGAATCTTGGCATGTCTTCTGGTTTCACCAGCCCATCTTTCATTAATTCAGCGTATCCTGAAATCGTAGTCAATGGAGTTTTTAGTTCATGGGATACATTGGCTGAAAATTCTTTGCGCATATTTTCTGCTTCTTTGATCTCTTTGATCTGTCTTTCTATATCCATATTCTGTTTTTCAATCTTATCAAGCAATGGCGTCAACTCACTATATGTTTTGTTCTGTTTTGGATGTATCAAATTTATCTGGTTGATTGGTTCTACGATACGATCTGTCGACATTCTTGATAATATCACAGATAATATCGTTACAACTGCAAGAATCAAGGCGATGATCGGAATGATATCTTCCATCTGTCTTACGATCGTCTGGGTCTCCCGGCTCATCCGAAGAATCGTTCCATCTTTTAACTTCAGCGCATAATAATAAGTCTGTTTTCGTAATGTCATTGACATACGAGTATCTTCCCCATGTCCATGTTTAAATGCTTCTTTGACTTCTGTACGATTCTTATGGTTTCCCATGGATTTTTCTTTCCCGCTGCTGTCATAAATAACCGTTCCATCCTTAGCGATCCTTGTAATCCTTGTGATTGTAATATTTTTATATTTATCGAGATTTTGCTGATCCTCAAAATTAAGTGAAGCCGCCAAATAGGCCGCCTCATCTTTCATTCCTGTTTTTATCTGTTCCATATAACGATAATATGTAAACATTCCAATAAGCGTTGTCGTGATCAGCACAGCTACAACTGCGATGTATACCATGTTGTTTAATATCTTTTGTTTCATTTTCATGATTCGTTGCCTCCGATCCGGTAACCGATTCCTCTGACCGTCTCGATAAGCTTTCCACATTCTCCAAGCTTCTGCCTTAATGAACGAATATGAACATCGACAGTTCTTGTCTCACCATCAAAATCATATCCCCAGATATTGGTAAGTAGCTGATCTCTGTTTAATACATTTCCTTTACTCTCTACCAATAAACATAATAGTTTAAATTCCTTATTGGTTAATGTCACTTCATTCCCACAGGATTTTACTTTATGTTTATTTGGATAAATCTTTAATTGTCCAACAACGATCTCGTCTTTTTTTTCATTTCTGCTGGAACGTCTCAATACCGCTTTGACTCTGGATACAAGTTCCATCATTCCGAATGGTTTTGTAATATAATCATCTGCCCCACTATCAAGTCCGAGTACTTTATCATACTCTGTTCCCTTTGCTGTCATCATAATGATCGGCAGATCTCTGGTCGCTGATTTTTTGCGAAGTTTTCCTAAAATCGATATTCCGTCTTCTCCTGGAAGCATAATATCTAATAATACCAGTTCTGGCTTCTCTCCATCACTTAAAGCTTTTAAAAACTCTGATCCATTTTCAAATCCACAGGCATCAAATCCGGTACTTTGTAAGGTATATGTCACCAGTTCTCTGATATTCGGATCGTCTTCTACAACAAAAATCACAAGCTTCCTCCTTTATATTCCCCAGTGATCGCAAATTCGACCCATTCTGCGATATTACTTGCATGATCTCCGATTCTTTCAAAATACTTGGCGATCATAACGATGGCTACACACTCTTCTCCTTTCCCAGGATCTTCATGAATCAGTGAGATCGTTTCTTTCTTAACTCTGTTAAATAATTCATCCACAGTGTCATCCTGTTCGATCACTTCATACGCGATTATCAGATTCTGTTTAATAAAAGATTGTATGCTCTTGCTTACCATACTGATCGTAGCTTTTGCCATCTTATCAAGATGTGTGTTCTCTCTGATCGTAAGAACTTCTGCATCTTTTTTTACGATTCCAGTAATATCACATGCCTGGTCTCCGATACGTTCCATATCAGATACCATCTTCATAGCTGCTGATATAACACGCAGATCGCTTGCCACTGGCTGTTGCTGCATCAGAAGTTTCATACAGATACGTTCGATATCTCTTTCCTTCTGATTGATTTCTTCTTCCATTGTTACAATATCATCCATCAGTTCTTTATCTCTTGTCGCAACGATCTTGGCCGCAGCTGTGATCATCTCTTCACATAAAGAACCCATGTCGATCATCTCTTGATTTAACTTAAGCAGCTGTCTGTCGAATCGATTTCTCATCTAAATCACCCAAACCTTCCTGTAATATAATCTTCTGTTCTCTTATCCTGTGGCATAGAAAATAGCTGATCTGATTTTCCGTACTCTACCATCTCTCCTAATAAGAAGAATGCTGTATTATCAGAAATTCTGACTGCTTGCTGCATATTATGTGTTACCATGATGATCGTATACTTTGATTTTAATTCTACCGCAAGATCTTCAATTTTGGAAGTAGAAATTGGATCAAGAGCTGAAGTTGGTTCATCCATTAGTAAAACTTCAGGTTCTACAGCTAACGCTCTCGCGATACAAAGTCTCTGCTGCTGACCTCCAGAAAGCCCTAAAGCGCTTTTCTTTAAACGATCTTTTAATTCATCCCAGATTGCTGCATTTCTTAAAGATTTTTCTACGATATCATCTAATTTTGCTTTGCTTCGGATTCCATGAGTTCTTGGTCCATATGCAATATTGTCATAAATACTCATTGGAAATGGATTTGGTTTCTGGAATACCATTCCAACTCGTTTTCTTAATAAATTGACATCCATGTCACCATAAATATCATCTCCGTCTAATGTTACTTTACCTGTAATCTTACAACCTTCTACAAGATCATTCATTCGGTTTAATGATTTTAAAAGTGTAGATTTACCACATCCAGATGGTCCGATAAATGCCGTGATCTCATTTTTAGGAAGATCCAGATTAATATTTTTTAAAGCCTTGAATTTTCCATAATACAGGTCAAGGTTTTCAACTTTCATTTTACTATCCATAATTGGTTACCCTTTCGTAATTCGTTTTGCGATAAATGAAGATACGGCGTTGATCACAAGCACGATCAGAAGTAACACAACTGCTGTTGCATATGCCTGATTGATATGTAATCCTTCGCATGATAATACATACATATGAAGTGCCAGTGTACGTCCTGATCCCATAACATTTGCAGGAATTTCTGCGATCGTACCTGCTGTATACATTAATGCTGCCGTCTCACCGACAATACGTCCGATTCCTAAAATAACTCCAGATAAAATTCCTGGAACTGCTGATGGCAAGATAATACAAAATACTGTTCTTAGTTTTCCTGCTCCAAGTCCAAAGCTTCCTTCTCTAAAAGAATCAGGCACAGACTTTAATGCTTCTTCGGTTGTTCTCATGATCAATGGTAAGATCATGATTGCCATTGTTGCTGCTCCAGATAGCAGACATAATCCCCATCCCAAAGCTTTTACGAAAAATAACATACCGAATAATCCATACACGATCGATGGAATTCCTGATAATGTTTCTGCTGTTAAACGAACAACCTCAACTAATTTATTTCCACGTTTTGCATACTCTACTAAATAAATTGCTGCAAAAATTCCAAGTGGTACTGCTAATACCAAAGATAATACTGTCATGATCAAGGTATTAATGATTGCTGGGAATACCGATGCATTTTCACTTGTATATTTTAATTCAAATAATTGTGAATTTAAGTATGGTACTCCATTTACAAGAATATAAACGATCAAATATGCAAGTACTGCGACAGTTGCGATCATCGCAACATTTACAAGAAGCCATAATACAAAGGATAACGGCGTTCTTTTATATGATTTCATTCTTTGTATCCAAGACGTTTTATTGATTGCTTGGATCTTTTCTACTGATTCCATTTCTTTCACCGCTTCCATTTTAACGTTCCTCCTTGCTCTTTAATACTGCAAAGCACAGGTTGATCATTAAGATAAATACAAATAATACAACTGCTGTTGCGATCAGTGCTTCTCTGTGAAGGTCTGTCGCATATCCCATTTCAAGGACGATATTGGATGTCAAAGTACGAACTCCTGAGAACATTCCATCTGGGATGATCGCCTGATTTCCAGCTACCATTACTACCGCCATTGTCTCACCGATCGCACGTCCGATCCCTAAAACGATCCCTGCAAGAATACCTGATTTTGCTGCAGGTAACACTGTAAAGAATACGCTTCGCTCATGACTTGCTCCAAGTCCTAAGGACCCTTCATAATAACTATCTGGAACGGCTCGGATCGCACTTTCAGATACTCCGATGATCGTTGGCAGGATCATGATCCCAAGCAAGATAGATGCTGTAAATACACAGTTACCATTTCCAAATATATTACGGAAAGCTGGTACTAACACTACCATTCCAAAGAATCCATAAACAACAGATGGAATTCCTGCCAGAAGATCAACTGCTGGTTTTACTATTTTATACACTTTTTCATTACAAAACTTTGCCATATAGATCGCAGCAAGAATTCCAACTGGAACTCCAACCAAAATCGCTCCTGCTGTTACATAAATACTTCCTATGATCATCGGGAAAATGCCAAAGATTCCACTCTTTGGCATCCAGATCTTACCTAAAACAAAATTTCCAAGTCCGATTTTCCCGATTGTAGGAATACCATTTACGAACAGAAATGCACAGATTAAAATTACTGCCAAAATTGAGGCACATGCTGCGATCAAAAATACGACATGCATGATTTTTTCTGAATATTTCTTCATTATTACCATTCCTTTATATTGATGATTCTTTCTTATTTAATATCTGCCCATTTTGTTGTTTTTCCTGTGTATATATCTTTTACCTGAGCACTTGTTAATTCATCAACTTTACTGTCTTTATTTACGATAACTGCGATACCATCTTTTGCGATAACTGTTGCTTTTACACCTTTTTTAGCTTCGCTGTCTGCAAGATCACGAGATGCCATACCGATATCACATGTTCCTTCGATCGCATTTGTAACACCTGTTGTTGAATCGCTCTGCTGTACTTCAACTGTTACATCTTTGTTTGCTTTTGCATATGCTTCTTTTAATTTTTCCATAACTGGTGTTACTGAAGAAGATCCACCAACAACAACTTTACCTTTTGCTCCGTTTGATTTGTAAGCTGGTGCTTTCTCGTCTGCTTTGATATATCCATTATCCTGTATGATCTTCTGTCCATCTGCACTCATGATGTAGTTTTCAAAGTCCTGAGCCTGTTTGCTTAATTTATCTTTTGTTACGATATTAAATGGACGAACGATCTTGTATGATCCATCTTTTACAGTATCAACACTTGCCTCAGCTCCGTCGATCTTAACTGCTTTTACTGTGTCATTTAAAGATCCTAAAGATATGTATCCGATAGCTGCTTTGTTTTCTGCAACTGTTGTCATCATTACAGATGTTGAGTTTGTGATCTGTACACTTGATGTTGTTTTATCTACTTTATTTCCATCCTTATCTTTCTGTTCAATTCCGAATAATTCGATGAAAGCTCCTCTTGTTCCTGATCCATCTTCTCTGGATACTGCTGTGATATTTTCATCAGATGCTGCTTTCTTATCGTCACTTGAACTTCCGCCACATCCTGTTAAAAGGCTTGATGCTGCTACTGTTGCTACTGCTAATGTTAATAATTTCTTTCTCATAGTTCTTTCTCTCCTTTTGAACTTTGTGTTCGTATCAATTACAGATATTATGTTACTTTGGAAATGTAAAATCAAAAAGAAGAGTTGTGTAAAGTTTTTGTTAAATGTAAAATTTTGAATAGCGGAAATTATTGGTGGAATATTATAAAAAGAGATCATGTGTCTGCAACGCACTTTCGTTCGGACTCTCACGTAGCTGTACTAAGCTCCTGAATGGTCATTCGACCATCCACTCGCTAAGTGCAGACGTGTTCGTACGGTTGCCGACACATGATCTCTTTTTATAATATTCAAATAATTTACGTTATTCAAACTTCTACGGAGTGTGTATGTTTTACTGTATTGGTGTTTATAATAACTTCCTGTCTACCACCACATAAATCAAAAAGCAATCACGTTTAACATACATCTACCAGCTTGAATTCTTTTAATTTTATGATTGAAAGTCTTCAGGTATTTAGAGAAAAAATAAAAGATAGCATGTGAGCAACGATCGAATTCCATAGGAGTTTTGATAGAATCGCAGCTGGATCGGGCGATTGTTTGAGCGTCAAAGACTACTGGTTTCAGTAATTTTCAACGCGAGTTATCGCAGGAGATCCAGCGGATAAGCGTTCTGTCAAAACTCCGTCAATGGAATTCGTGTTGCACACATGCTATCTTTTATTTTTTCTCTAAATACTCGACGACCTTCAACTCATACAATTTTATAATTTTTTGCTGTTAATGTAAATTCCACTCCATCGCTTACATATACTTTATTGTTTTTATCTACAAAAACAGCCTTTGCATTATATTTTTTTAACAATTTCTGGCTTTTCTTTACTCCTAAACTGAAACATGCTGTAGATAGCCCGTCTGCGTTGAGTCCTGAATCGCAGATGATCGTACAGGATCTGATGTCTGTTTTTACACTGTATCCTGTTTTGGAATCTAAGATATGGAAGTAGCGTTTGCCTGTCTTTTTATCTGTAAATGTTTTTTCATAATCTCCAGATGTTGAAATGCTTGTACCGCTTTTGACTTTAATTCCTCCTAGAACTTCTCCGTCTTTGCCGTTTGGATCTTGGATCCCTACGTTCCAGTCGGAGCCGTCAGATTTTTCTCCGTAAACTGCAATGCTTCCTCCTAGAGCTACCATGGCTCCTGTGATTTCTTTGTCTTTTTTGATCATCTTGATGGCTTCGTCGGTTCCGATTCCTTTTCCATAGGCTCCAAGGTCTATCTTGGTATTTTTGTCACATGCAAGGATTTCTCCGTTGTCTTTAACTATGACGTGCTGACTGTTTTCTGACAGATCTCCGCTGATCGCTTTCTTGATCTTATTTGCATCTGGTACTTTGGGATCGCTTGATTCAAAATCCCAGAGTTTTGTTAATGCTCCGATCGTTGGATCTACCGTGTTTCTTCCGTCTGCATAGGAGTCCTGGCTGATCTTGATCGCTTGTTGTAACCAGTTTTTAAGATTCCCTGTGACTTTTGTTTTTCCGTTGTTTTGTTCTAATTCCTGATTGATTTTTGAGACTTGGGAACTTTTTAATCTCCATGACAATTGTTGTTTTTCAAGTTTCTTTTCCATGTCGATGATCTTTTGTTCTGTCCCTTCCAGATCATCGCTTGTTCCATAGAGTGTAATGTTCGTTACAGTTCCCATTGCAAAATCTGTATGGCTGTATGATGTCGATTCCTTTTTGCATCCTGTCATCATAGATGGGATCATGCTGATGCACAAGATACTTGCGATCGTTTTTTTCAATGTAAGTTTCATATTCTTTACTTACCCCTTCTTTATAAATTTACATACTGCCATCCATACTCTTTGTAAGCTTTGATCTTTAATTTATTCTGACTAACATATTCTTGTAAGACTTTCTTTCTCTGATTTTGTGTGACAGAATCCTTCATCATCCTTATTGCAACATCAGGATATCCTTTACATAACTTCCAGATCGATCTCTCCAGAGATTCTCCATCTTCTGCGTATCTTGTCTTGGTTACTCGATAGCCGTCTTTTGTTTTCTTCAGATACATGACTCCTGGATAACTTCCACCAGAGTAGTTCTTTAACAGACTTCCATAACGATAATATGTTTCACTCCAGAAGTTCGCATAAACTTCTGCTCCGGATTTTGTTTCAACGATCTTATAAATATTCAGCATTGGGATTGTAACAAGTCCTTCTTCTTTATCTTCGTCAGATTTCTTTTTTGTCTCATCAAAGACTGCCTTGATCCTTAAGTCTTTCCCTGTATATTCGTATTCTGGAAGTTTGGTATTAAGTTTTATTTTGTCGGATGTTTTAAGATCTACCATTTCACTTTGTATGTCTGGCTGGTTTTCTTTTCCTGATAAAGTATATAGTTTTAGACCGTCTTTGTCTACCACTAACACCGATTGTTTCCTGATTCCTTTGGAATCTTTCCACTGATATGCATACTTACTTGCTGAAACATCCATTGCACGGATCTTATCTCCGATCTTTCCAGGTATACTGTCCGATTCTTTTTGTGTATGTTTATGATCTTTGATGATCATCTGATACAATTTGTCTTTTTCACTGATCTGTTTGGATGGCGTGATTTTTGCAAGTTTCATGTTATCACACTGTTTGAGTGAATATACATAAATATTTCCGTTTACTTTTCCTTGTAATTGATTGTAAATGATCATCCATTTCTGATCTTTTGACACCTTTATAACCGTCTCAAGTCCTGGATTCTCTTCGTCTCCTTCACTGTAGAAATGATCACATCCGATTTTGTCAAGATCTACCGCAGCAATGACTTTCTTCTTTGTTCTATCATAGATCACACTTCCGACAGAGTCTGAAAATACGGCAAGGTTATCTGAGCAATACGACAATTCTATTCCTTCATTCTGAAACAACCTATTATTTTTTGCCCTGTAAGAAAGCCAGGCACAGATCTGTGCTGCAGATGCTGACTGATCGCTTTTTTTGATCGTTGCATAGACTTCATTTTTCTGTGCCTGACTACTCTTACCCTTCCCACACCCTGTAAACAACGATGCTGCCATAACAGCACTCATCAATAGTAAAGTACCTTTTCCACACTTTCTCATCTTTGTTCCTCCTTATTCTCTTATTGCTTCCTATCTTATTGTTTTCAACTTTATTATACAAAGAAAAAGCATCAAAAAAGAAAACAAAATCTTAAGATTCTTCTACATAATTCTTAATGATTTTGTTTTCTTCTTGTATACATTATAATTCTATAATCTTGCCATCACAGATCGTATATTTTACTTTTCCTTTTAATTTCCATCCTGTAAATGGAGAGTTCGTTGCTTTGGATTTATATTCCTTGACTTCCCATTCTTCCTCTGGATCAAACAAGACAACATCCGCAGGTTTCCCTTCCTGCAATCTTCCTTGTTCCATATTATATAGTTTTGCTGGATTGATCGTCATCTTCTCCAGAAGCTGCATCATAGAAAGATATCCTTTCTCCACAAGTTCTGTGACTCCAAGTGCCAGCGATGTCTCGATTCCTGTAATGCCACTTGGTGCCTGATCTAATGGTTTGTCTTTCTCTTCTTTGGAGTGTGGGGCGTGGTCTGTCGCAATGATCTCGATCGTACCTTCCTGTAATCCTTTGATGATCCTCTGACGGTCTTCTTCTGTTCGCAGTGGCGGGTTCATTCTTGCCAGTGTTCCGTATTTTAATACGGCCTCTTCTGTCAACGTGAAATGGTGTGGAGACGCCTCTGCGTAAACATTCGCACCTTTTTCTTTGGCTTCTTTCACGTAATCTACCGCAACACCAGAGCTGATATGCTGAATATCGACTTTCGCTCCTGTTTTGACTGCTAATTCACAGTCTCTCTTTACCATCACGGCTTCTGCCAGGTAAGAAGCTCCACCATAATTTAACTGTTCGGAGACTTTTCCCTGGTTCACTCCTGGCTGTTTAATATATGCAGGATCTTCTTCATGAAGACTGATCGGTACATCTAATTCTTTAGCTTTCTTCATGGCTTCTTCTACGAGCTTCTCATCCATCAGTGGAATTCCATCGTCTGTAAATCCACGAACCCCTGCTTCATAGAGTGCATCCATGTCTGTTAATTCTTTTCCTTCAAATCCTTTGGACACAGCTGCTGCCTGCCATACTTTGATCGGAAGTTGTTCACATCTGTCTTCGATCTCTTTGTAAATATCCACAGAATCCACGACAGGCTTTGTATTTGCCATACATACTACCGTCGTAAATCCGCCAGCTGCTGCCGCAGCAGAACCTGTCTGTAAATCTTCCTTATATGTAAATCCCGGATCGCGGAAATGTACATGTACATCGATCAATCCAGGGGCTGCGATCATCCCGGAAGCATCAATGACCTGTTCAATGCCAGAGACATCATCTACCTTACCGATCTGTCTGATCCTCTTCCCGTCTAATAAAATATCTGTTACCTGATCGAATCCGCTTTCTGGATCCATCACTCTTGCATTCTTAATTAAAATCATCTCTGCCTCCACGATCATATGTTTTATTTTACCTGTTCTTTCACTGCTTCAGCGACAGTTTCTAAATTATCTTGTGTCAGTTCTTTTTCTGATTTCACGACAATAACATAGTTATTTCCGCTCTTTGATGTGATCGTCCCAAATGCATTGTATGCTGTCTCATCATCAATTTCTTTTGTCATTGGTACAAACGCTACTTCTTCTGTCTCGATCGTATCTCCGATCTCGTAATTATGTCCTTTTTCTTCCAGTGCCATTACCTCATTAGAGATTGTTTCATCTAGATCTTCTTCCATGATCTCCTCAGATTTTCCTTCACACTGCTGAATGCTGACATTCATTCCATTGACTTCAAAACTGTGATCAGAGGCTTTGGTCGTGATCTTCTGTTTGATCGCAAATCCTCCTGCTACAGATAAGCAGATTCCTACAATGGCTAAAAACTTTTTGTTAAAAATAATTTTTCTCATGGTTCTATCCCTCCTTGAATGCTGGCATTTTAGTCAGATATAGTATAACCTATTTTATAGATAAATTGCGAGCTATTTTTTTCTTAATTTTTTCTTTCCAAAAAATATTCCCTTTACCTGATAGAAAAGATTTTGTTTTTGTGTCTTCTCTTTTGGAGCAAGTCTTTTTGCTTCATTTAAAAAGTGGATCTGTGAATTCATATTATCTTCACGTTTTTTCTTAGTTGTATATTCTCCGTTGGAAAGCAGTACCTGTGCCTGAATGTTATCCTGCTTCATCACATTGATCATCTTCAGGATTCTTTGTTTTAACCTTGGATCATAGATCGGTGCTGCGACTTCAACTCTTCTTCTTGTATTCCTTGTCATCATATCCGCTGATGAAATATAAATCTCTGTATCATCTCCAACTCCAAATGCATAAATCCTTGAATGTTCCAGAAATCTTCCGACAATGCTTTCTACACGGATATTCTCTGTCTTCCCTGGGATTCCAGGACGAATACAGCAGATTCCACGAATCAGCAGAAATATCGGAACTCCTGCATTTGACGCCTTCGACAACTCATCGATGATCTTACGATCTGTTAAAGAGTTCATTTTCATAAAAATCCCACATGGCTGAAAACTTTCTGCTTTCATTTTTTCACGTTCAATCCTTTTTATGATCCCATCCTGAAGACTTGATGGTGCCACAAGAAGATGTTCATACGTTCCTTGAAGATTAAATGTTGCCATATTGTGAAAGAAAACAGATGCATCATGTCCAATTTCTTCGGATGCTGTCATAAGGCTTAAATCTGTATATAATTTCGATGTACTTTCATTATAATTTCCTGTTCCGATCTGTGTGATGTAATAAATTCCACGACTATTTTTCTTCGTGATCAGACAAACTTTAGAATGAACTTTGTAATCTTCCATTCCATACATAACCTTACAACCAGCTTCTTCTAAGATTTCAGAATAATTGATGTTATTTTCTTCATCAAATCTTGCCCTAAGTTCCATCAATACAAGAACTTCTTTTCCATTTTCCGCTGCCTCACATAGATATTTGACGATCCTTGCCTGCCTTGCCAAACGATAAATGGTGATCTTAATAGAAAGAGTTTCTTTATCCTTTGCACTTTCTTTCAATAATTCAATAAATGTATCCATGCTGTCAAACGGAAAGGATAATAATTTATCTTCCTCAAGAATCTGTTTTGTCACACTGACTCCTGGAATAAAATCTCTGTTTAACGCTGGTACAAATGGACGATAGCATCCATTTTTTTTCTCTTCTTTTGACACTTTATCTGTCAGCTTGTAAACATATTTTAAATCCAACGGCGCCTGGCTTTTAAAGATGTCCTGTTCTGAAATATTTAAACGTTCTGAGAGGTATTTTTTAATCTCTTTATGACGATTGCCCTCAATTTCTAAGCGAACTGGTTTTAATCTGGCCCTCATCTTAATGATCTTCTTCATATGTGTACGATAATCATCCGTTGATTCATAAATCTCATCATCTGGATTGATATCAGCACTTCTTGTAATACATAAAACTGCCTTTTCTTCTACCGTATAATTCTCAAATAATTCATCACAGAAATACAAAATGATGTCTTCTAAAAGTACATATCTTCTTCCTTCTCCTGATAGAAAGATCATACGCTCCACATCTTTTGGAAGTCCAATGATCCCAAAAGAGCTCTTTTCTTTCTTCTTTAAGATCAATCCGATCTGCAATACTTTATTCGGAATATGAGGAAATGGATGCTGTTTCCCGATCACGATCGGAGAAAGTACTGGCAGTATCATCGCCTCATAATATGTCTTTAATTTTTTCTTTTCCTCTTTTTCTAATTCCTCGATCTGACAGCGTTTGATCTTCTTGTCTGCTAGTTCTCTGGATACTTTTGCAAAGATCTTATCTCTTAATTCATACAGTGGTCTGACATGTTTTGCGATCTCATCTAACTGTTCTTCTGGGGTCAGATCCGAACGGATATCTCTGTGATTATCATGGATCAGACTCATTTCATGAATGCTGCCCACTCTGACCATAAAAAATTCATCCAGATTGTTCGTAAATATCTCTAAAAATTTCAGACGTTCAAAAATAGGAACGTTCTTTTTATCTGCTTCTCTTAAAACGCGCTCATTAAACTTCAACCAGGATAATTCCCGGTCCTGTGTGTAAGAAAAATCATAGTTTTTGTTCATCATCCTGCCCTCCATCATTCATTCTATTTCCTATGAAAAAATCCGGAGAGATATTGATATTCCCCCGGATTCTCATTCTTATTAATATGCAAATTTTTCTGCAAAATATGCTTTCAGATCTTCAATCTTAACACGTTCCTGTTCCATTGTGTCACGGTCACGAACTGTAACAGCTCCATCTTCTAAAGAATCGAAATCGAATGTTACACAGTAAGGTGTTCCGATCTCATCCTGTCTTCTATAACGCTTACCAATATTACCACGTTCGTCGAATTCACAGTTATATTCTTTCGCTAATTCTTCATAAACCTTCATAGCACCATCGCTTAACTTCTTAGATAATGGTAAGATACCGATCTTAACAGGTGCTAATGCTGGATGGAAATGAAGAACTGTTCTTGTATCTCCGCCTTCTAATTCTTCTTCATCATATGCAGAGCATAAGAATGCAAGTGTTACACGGTCTGCTCCAAGAGAAGGTTCGATCACATATGGGATGTAACGTTCTTTGTTCACATCATCAAAATATGTTAAATCTTCACCAGATGTATTCTGATGCTGAGTTAAGTCATAATCTGTACGGTCTGCGATACCCCATAATTCACCCCATCCGAATGGGAACATAAATTCAATGTCAGATGTTGCTTTAGAATAGTGAGATAACTCTTCTTTCTCGTGGTCACGCACTCTCATCTCATCTTCTTTGATTCCAAGTGTCTGTAACCAGTTGATGCAGTAATTCTTCCAATATTCAAACCATTCTAAATCTTTGTCTGGTTCACAGAAGAATTCTAATTCCATCTGTTCGAACTCACGAGTACGGAATGTGAAGTTTCCTGGTGTGATCTCGTTACGGAAAGATTTACCGATCTGTCCGATTCCAAATGGGATCTTCTTTCTTGATGTTCTCTGAACATTCTTGAAGTTTACAAAAATTCCCTGTGCTGTCTCAGGACGTAAGTAAACTGTATTCTTCGCATCTTCTGTAACACCCTGGAATGTCTTGAACATCAGGTTGAACTGACGGATCTCTGTAAAGTTCTTCTTTCCACAAGTTGGGCATACAACATCATGCTCATTGATGAAGCTTTCCATCTCTTCTTTGGACCATGCATCCACAGATCCTTCGATCTCCATTCCATGTTCCTGCATATAATCTTCGATCAGTTTATCTGCACGGAAACGTTCATGACATTCTTTACAATCCATTAATGGATCTGAGAAGTTACCAAGATGTCCTGATGCAACCCATGTCTGAGGGTTCATTAAGATTGCAGCATCAATTCCTACATTATATGGACTTTCCTGAATGAACTTCTTCCACCAAGCTTTCTTTACATTGTTCTTAAGTTCTACACCAAGGTTTCCATAGTCCCATGTATTAGCAAGTCCTCCATAAATTTCTGAACCGCTGTATACAAATCCACGTACCTTGGCAAGGTTAACGATTTTCTCCATTGATAATTTCATAATAGCCTTTACCTCTTCAAATTTTTGTATTATTATAATATTGTATCTTGTAATAAGTAATTTTTCAAGGTATATTTCAAAAGCATCACACTTGAAAATATATCAAATATACTGAATGAATATTACTTTTTATATTTTTTTATATTATAATACTTAATGTTATTATATGAGATATGAAGAAAGGGAATTTATAACCATGTATCAAATTGACTATACCAATGTTGGTAAAAGAATGAAAACTCTGCGTAAGCAGGCAGGGTACACTCAAGAACAGATCGCTGATGCACTCGATGTAACAGTTGCATTCATCAGCAACATTGAAAATGACCGCGTAAAGATGAACCTTCGTGTACTATCTTATTACGCAAAACTTCTGAATGTATCTATTGATTATCTTCTTCGTCCAGAATCAGATGAGAATGGTGAAAAAGATGATGTACTGAACAAAGAAATTCTTCGTCTATTGGAAAAATTCTCTACCGACGACAAAGAAAAATTTGTTAAAGTTCTTCGCATTTTATGCAAATAGATTACATATCTCAGACATAAAAAGAGCCGGATGACCGGCTCTTTTTTTATTCACTCTTTTTTCGTTAAAATCTGATCTTATAAAAATAACAAAGATTTAAATTCATGATTCACATGATAACGCATATATTCGCGAATGATCTTTTTTAATTCCCATAAAACATCCGCACTGACTTTAAAGGTATAAAGCTTCTCGATCGAACTGTAAAGAATGTACTGAAGTGTATATAATGTTGCAGGACTTACTTTCACTTTCCCATGTTCACATTTGTTACATACCACTCCGCTTTCTCTTGCATCAAACCAGATCAGATCTTCCCTGCTCCCACATTTTACACATCTGGATGCTTCGATTCCGATTCCATATAATGCAAGGATCTTAATCTCATAAATACAGCGGACCAATTCAATATCAATCGTCTTTTTTTCTAATGCACGCAGTGTCTGATAGAGTAATTTTAAGATCTCTAACTCATCGTTATTCTCTCTTGTCAGGTAGGATGCAAGTTCACAAAAATAACTCGCATAATAAATGAGATCCAGGTCTTTTTTCAGAGTATCAAAATAATTCTCAACCCCTGCCCACATCAGATTAAAAGAATTTTTTCCCTCATATAAAGAAAACTCTCCAAACGTAAATGGCTGACAGGCTGCCGCATACTGGCTGGTTGCTTTTTTAGCACCTCTTGCAAATGCCGAGATCCTTCCACGTTCTTTTGTAAGAAGTACGATCCGCTTATCATACTCCCCAATATTGCCAGCCTGTAAGACCATTCCCGTCACTTTGATCTCTTGTGACATCTTTATACTTCTTTCTTATCATATCCATAGTTCTTAAGCAGCATATCGCTGTCTCTCCAGTCTTTCTTGACTTTAACCCATAACTGAAGATTTACTTTCATATCCAGAAGATTTTCCATCTCGATCCTTGCCTGTGTACCGATCTTCTTAAGCATAGATCCCTGCTTTCCGATAATGATCCCTTTATGAGAATCTCTCTCGCATACGATCGTTGCATCGATATCCACGATATGTCCATGACGTCTGACTTTCATCGCATCAATGACAACAGCGATCCCATGCGGGATCTCCTGACTTAACAGACGAAGAGCTTTCTCACGGATCAATTCCGCACAGATCTGTCTCTCTGGCTGATCTGTGATCGTATCTTCATCAAAGTACATTGGACCTTCATCTAAATATTTGTAAATACTGTCGATGACATCATCCGTATTCTTGCCTTTCAATGCAGATACCGGGATGATCTCTGCAAATTCACATACATCTTTGTATGTATCGATTGCTTCTAAGATGTCTTTTTCTTCTACTGTATCAATCTTGTTGATGACTAAAATGATCGGTGTTTTGATCTTAGATAACTGTTCAATGATATATTTTTCACCACCACCGATGAACGTACTTGGTTCTACTAACCAAAGTACGACATCGACTTCATTTAATGTGCGTTCTGCAACCTGCAACATATAGTTTCCAAGTTTATTTTTCGCCTTGTTGATCCCTGGTGTATCAAGGAAGATGATCTGCCCTCTTTCATCAGTGTACACCGTCTGGATACGATTTCTCGTTGTCTGCGGTTTGCTTGATGTGATCGCGATCTTCTGCCCGATCAGACGGTTCATTAATGTTGACTTTCCAACGTTTGGTCGTCCGATAAATGTTACAAAACCAGATTTAAATTCATTTGCCATAAATTATCCTTTCCTTGTTTTCTCTATAGTACATGTTTTACTTCATCAAAATATTCTTTATTCTGATCGATCTTCTCTTCATTTCCGATGCAGCAACGGTTCCCTGCTTCTACCACTGCTTTAACGATCGGTGCTAACGCTCTGATATCTTCCTGTGTACAGGATAATACCTGATCTCTGACCTTCTGAAGATCAGCTTCTGTCTTGCCTAAGAAATATGCATGAAAACTTCTTGCCCCCATATCAACAGCTTCCATTGGCATATCCATGCTTCCGATCGTTCCAATGATATATTTCTTCATATCACGATCATCTGCATCAAAATCTGCCACATAATCTGCTGCCTCGTCGTATACTTTATAAGATTCAGAAAGGTTTGGATCACGGTATGTCACAAACATAGAATCTCCCTGATCTGAGAAACTGCACATGCATCCATACGCACCACCTTTGACACGGATCTGAATCCACAGATATTCATAGGAGAAGATCATCTGAAGCACTTTTAACGCTCCTGTATACTCAAGTCCTGCATCCTTAAAGTTTCCAGCGCATGCCACATACTGAACACCACCTGCAGTTGCAAATCCTTCATTGCTCTTTGTGCATGTAACTTTGACTTTCTCACCTTGTTTCTGGTCTTCATATAATCCTTCGATAAAGCTTTCCACTTCTGCTTTCATGAACTCAGGTGCTTCTTCTTTTCCTGTATAACTGATCGTCATATTTTGTTTTTCAAAGATCATTTTTGCAGCTTCTTTTAAACCATTGACAATATTGTCATATTCTTCATCGAAATCTTCATACCATTTCTTCACAGTCTCATACATCGTGATCCCCTGAATTGCTTCACGGTATGCTGCATATTCTGAGAAATAAGACATTGCACGGTTTGCCGCACTCTTGTGTCCTGTCTCTGTCAATGTGATCTTAAGGTTTGTATAAATCTGTCCGATGATCTCTTTTAGTCGTTTCTTGTTATCTAATTTGCTTTCAAATGCCACTTCTTTTAATAGATCAAATGCTTTTTCGATATTAGAATAGAAGCATTTTGTCTTTAAGATAAACATTGGAAGAAATTCATGCACATCCGTTGGCATAACATCCATTGTTGCGCTGATGCCACCTGTCTCAATGCTGATCTCGTTTCCTAATTCCTGATAACTATAGTGTGTTGTATCAACGATCGTTAAGATCTCTGCTAAAAATGATGCATATGGCACGAGATCCATTGGCACATGACTCATATCAAATGCAAGCTTGACGTAAGCAATCTTGTTTGTAAAATACTGATGCCATAATACTTTCACACCACCAAGTTCAGATTCCACATTGGATAATGGTTTGACATCTTTTCTGATATCTTCAATGTCGATCACTGGAATCTTCTCTAATTCTTCTTTTGTAGATGCTTCTTCCTGTGATGCTTTTAACTGTTTCGTCTCTTCGACTAATTTCTTTACTTCTTCTTCGGATAAAGAATCTTTGTAAGCCTTTAATTTATCCGCTTCTTCCTGATCTTTGATCTTCTGTAAGCCTTTCTTTGGCTTCATCACCACGATCGTTTTATGGTTATTATCGATCAGATATTCTTTGATCAGATTCTCAAAATAGCCATTCTCGATCTCTTCTCTTAACTGTTTGAAGATCTCATTTGTCTTGATATGGATAAATGGTTTCTCATCGTCATATAACCAGCTGTCGTACATCTGAAGTCCATACATCAATCCCTTTGGAAAACGTCCAAAATTTGCTTCTCTGTATTTGAATTCATAGTAATTAAATGCTGCTAAAAGATTTCTTCTTGGAATTCCTTCTTTTGCGATCTTGGCTAAGTTCTCTTCTAAGATCTTAACAAATTCATCTTCCTGATCATCCCTTGCTTCCTGTGCGATCACAGAAAATACTGGCTGCATGATCCCATTATCATAAGAACTTTGAATATCTTTTCCAATCTGTGCATCCATCAAAGCTTTCTTCACTGGTGCTCCAGGTGCATCGAATAATACTCTGTTTAAGATTTCAAATCCTAAGTAAAGTTTTGCATCCAAGCTGTCTCCGATCACTGCATTGTAGGATAAATAAGTCTTTTCTTCTTCGGAGTCATTCTCCCCGACTGGATAATATTCTTCCACTCGTTTTACTTCTGTAAATGGTTCTTGTTTCTCCCATGATGAATCGATCTGTTTCTCATCGAAATCTTTTAAATAATGTTCATCGATAAATGTCAGATATTCATCAACATCCATATCCCCATACAGATAAATATAGCTGTTGGATGGATGATAATAAGTCTTGTGGAAATCAAGGAACATCTCATAAGTTAAATCTGGGATTGCCTTTGGATCTCCGCCTGATTCAAACCCATATGGTGTGTCTTCCAATAAAGACTTCTGAATGATACGTGCAAGCTGCTGGTCTGGAGATGAGAAGACTCCTTTCATCTCGTTAAACACAACTCCGTTATATGTCAGAGGAGCATCTTCGCTTAACAGGTCATAATGCCATCCTTCCTGCTTTAAGATCTCTGGCTTCTTATAGATATTTGGATAAAATACAGCATCCAGATAAACATGCACCAGATTAAAGAAATCTTTATCATTCTGGCTTGCAACCGGATAAACAGTCTTATCTGGGTAAGTCATTGCATTTAAAAATGTATTCAGTGATCCTTTGACCAGTTCCACAAATGGATCCTTCATTGGGAACTCTCTTGATCCGCAAAGTACAGAATGCTCTAAGATATGAGGAACTCCTGTATCATCTTGTGGTGGTGTACGGAATCCGATCTGGAATACCTTGTTATCATCTTCATTGGAGATCACAACCACTCTGGCTCCCGTCTTATCATGCTTTAAAATATATCCTGTTCCATTTAATTCTTCGATAGATTCTTGTTTGATGATCGTATATTTATTATTCATAAACCTTTAACAAAATCTCCTTTTTTCTATTCATTGATATCCTTTATGCTACTACAAATGGAACAGATTGAAAAGGGGGTCGGTTTGATTTTTGCATAAAAATACGGCACCGAAAGCTTATTCTCATGCTTTCGATGCCGCATTGATATTTTTTATCGTTTGATCGATCTTACTTTGGAAAAACTGCTGTATCTGTACTTGCCGGATACTTTTTTCATTGTGCGGACCTTAAAATAATATTTCTTTCCTTTTTTTAGTTTTCCTTTGGTATAAGATGATTTCTTAGAGGAAAGTGTTGCGATCTTTTTATATCCTGATTTCTTCTTTGTGGACATATAGATCTGGTATCCACTGACTCCTGAAACCTTCTTATATGTGATCTTGATCGCTTTCTTTCCACTCTTCTTTAAGCTCTTGATCGTTGTCGCCTTGGGTTTAACAACAACTGTTTTCTTTGCTGAACTGTATCCTGCATAAGTCCAGTTTCCGATCTTATAATTTAAATCAACTTTTTCTGAAATTCCAGGAATCACACCTTGTGTTGAATACTGCCACATATGATAACTTCCCCGATATGTACATTTGTTACTATGTTGTGCGATCCATTTTGGGTAATCAGAAAATACAGATGCTGTCAGTTTCGTTTCAAATAAATATTTGTTACTGTAAACTGCGACATTTTTATATCCATAAGATTCCATCGTATTCAAAAATGTTTTTGCAATATTTCCGATCTGTGTGCTGCTTAACTGATTTAACATATCAGCTTCCATATCATAATAAATCGGATATGTTAAATTCTTTCCCTGTAAAAGTCTAACGACATGTTCTGCTTCGCTTTTTGCTTTCGCTGTTGTATCAGCTCCAGAATACAGGTAAGTTCCATAAGGGATCCCCAGTCTCTCACATTCACTGGAATTGTAGTCCCAATACTTATCATCTTTATCTGTTTGATTTACACCATATCCACATCGGATGATCGCATAATCTGCCAAAGCACTGTTCTTTACCTGTTCCCAATCGATCTTGCCTTGATGCGAACTTACATCAATTCCCTGCTGTGTTGCATTGGCTGGTTTCTCTGCACCCCAGACTTTGCATGTTGTCTGAAATATCATAAACACGCTGATCAGCAATAAGAGTACCCCAACAACCAATCCGGTAAGCATTCCTAGTTTTTCACTTCTCTTCATTTTCATTTCTGCCTCCTAAGTATGATCGTTTCCTTATTTTTTTCTTCCACATTTATCATATCATATTTTTTTCAGCAGAAAGTGAACATTTTCTTAATTTTTCTGTAAATTTATACACATCCCATCTTGATCATCTCTCTTTTCAGGCGTTTGATGATCTTTTTCTCCAGTCTTGATATGTAAGATTGTGAAATTCCAAGCATATCAGCGACTTCTTTCTGTGTTTTTTCTTTTCCTTCTTTTTGATTGATCCCAAACCTTAATTCAATGATCATTTTCTCGCGGTCCGTAAGGATCGTCATGGCTCTTGTCAGAAGTTTCTTATCTACTTCATGTTCTAAGTCCTTGTAAATGATATCTTCATCGGTTCCAAGGATATCGGATAATAATAATTCATTTCCATCCCAGTCTACATTTAATGGCTCATCGATGGAAACTTCCATTTTTGTCTTGTTGTTTCTTCTTAAATACATCAAAATTTCATTTTCGATACATCTGGATGCATAAGTCGCAAGTTTGATCTTCTTTGCTGGGTTAAATGTATTGATTGCTTTGATCAGACCGATCGTACCAATCGAAATCAGATCTTCCACACCGATTCCCGTGTTGTCAAATTTCTTTGCTATGTATACAACCAATCGTAGATTTCTCTCGATCAGCATGCTTCTTGCCGTTTCTTCATTGACAGTTCCTAACATATGGATCATTTTCTGCTCCTCCGCTGTATCAAGCGGTGCCGGAAGTATCTCCGTTCCCCCAATATAATGAATCTCACTTCCTCTTCCAAAAAATGTCCTTCTTCCACTTACCAAGCTCAACTTTAACACAATCATTACCTCCCATTTTTGATCAGATCCGGATGTAGTAACATTTCGTAAGCTCCCCATTTGGAAAGGGATACTTTGGATATGGCGATCACTGCCTTTTTGTGTTCTATTATCCGGTCCTCTTTCGTGATTTTCATATCATTTGCCATCACTGCCGGCATCATCCCATGTTCCCTTCCAACACTTTGATATGGGATCATGCGGATGCCCTCTGCTTCCTGTTTTTCTATCATCTTGAACAACGGCTCATGAAAATACTTCAAAAATGTTTCTTCTTCTAGAATACATACTGGCATTTGACTGACTGGTTCATATAAGAAATTTCCTGTATCCAAGAATGCACAAACCTCTAATTTCTTATGCAGGATCGTAAATTCCACTTGATAAAAAGATTCTTTGTCGTGATTCATATCTTTTACGGCTGATACATACAAATACCTTACAAGCATGCAGCTGGCTGTCGCAAGGATCAGCCACGGCAGAATGATCTGGCTTTTTATCATTGTAAAGATTCCACCAGTAAATAAACTCAACACCAGAAGATACACGCTGTATTTCCATGCTTTTTTCATTGGAAATGCACAAGATATCTTTACCGTCATAACAATGGAAATGATCATCAATCCCAATTTCAGTCCATGATCTTCGTCAAAAAGCTGAAGTATAAGACATCCCGAAAAACTTCCAAAGATGGATGCGGCAAATATTTTATAAAATTTCATCTTTTTATGTATGATCCATTCCAGTAATTTTAGCTGGAACGCGACCATGATCCATTGTTCCAAAAACATTTCGATGAAATACATAATGCAATTATAGAAAATCTCTAAAAAATATTTTGTCATACCATGACGGTAACGCCCTGCAAGTTTTTACAGTTTCTGACGAAAACTTTCTTCTGTCTGCATCATCTGATAAAATAGAAGTTGAAATTTGTAGAAAAATACGATAAGAAAGGAAATTTTGAAATGACTCATGTGATTCATGAAATCCCTCCCGTATATGATGACCGATCAAAGATCCTGATCCTTGGTTCTTTTCCTTCTGTAAAGTCCAGAGAGGGACAGTTTTTTTATCATCATAAGCAAAACCGTTTCTGGAAGGTTCTTGCTGCAGTCTTTGAGGATACTCTGCCTGAAACGATCGAGGAGAAAAAAGAGTTTTTATTAAGACACAATATTGCCATCTGGGATGTGATCGCTTCCTGCGATATTGAAGGTTCCAGCGACAGCAGTATTAAAAATGCAGTGCCAAATGATTTTTCATTCATTTTAAAAACAGCCCCAATTCGCCAGATTTATACCAACGGTAGGACTGCTTATAAACTTTATCATAAATATTGTGAAAAAGTGACTGGATTTGAAGCTGTGAAACTGCCTTCCACAAGCCCTGCGAATGCTTCTTATTCGTTAGAACGGCTGATCAGTCAGTGGAATCAGATTTCAAATACCTGACCTGCACCTGTAATATCTCTGACGATATTCTTCCATCTGCGCCCATCTTCACAGTTTAAATAATGATGGTTGATCTTGTAATGCTCAAAGCAATGCATTGGGAATACAACTTTACTGTCCGTATGTTCTAAGAAATAATTCATTCCCCAGCAGTACTTATCTTCCTGTCTTGGATCAAGGAGCATAAATGCAAGATCGATCTTCTTTCCTTCCAGATATTTCATCTCATCCTGGAAGGTCTTCTTGTAATATTCATTATCTTCCTCTGGTTCTCCATTCCAATGCCACCAGTTAAGATCCCCTGCATGGTAGATTGTCTTTCCTTCCACTTTTACAAGAAATGCTACTCCCATGTCATTGGATCTTAAAGTTTCTATTTCAATTCCGGCAACTTCCTTTTTTTCATGTGCTTTCATAACGACTGCACCTTCGTTATCTTTGATATCATCAGAAAGAATATAATGAATATCTTTATACTGTTCTTTTAGTTTCCAGATTGCTGGATCATAATGATCGGCATGGCTGTGTGATGCAAAGACATAGAGAGTCTTACTGCCGTCAAATGACGGGATTTCTCCCTGATAGTAATCAAACAGCAGAACATTTTGTTCCATCTCAACCATAAAACCACTATGTTCAATAAATGTTACTTTCATTTCTGGTTATCCTCCAAAATCTTTTCCTTCATCTGCGGATCAAATTGTTCCTGTTTTAACATCTCAATCTCATATTTGTATGGCGGATAGGATTTCTTGCTGTCTTCCGCTTTAATGTATGGTGTTTCTAAAATCTTAGGTACCTGTTCAAAGTCTTTGTGATGTACGATGTGATTTAACGTCTCAAATCCGATCGTTCCAAATCCAAGATTTTCATGACGGTCTTTTCCTGCACCGATCACATTCTTACTGTCATTGATATGAAAGACTGCGATCTGGTCTTTGCCGATCGTCTTATCAAACTGGTCAATGACATTTTCAAATCCTTCTCCAGACAGATCTAAGCCGCTGTCGCTCACATGACAAGTATCGAAGCAGACTCTTAATTTCTCTGGATATTTTACACCATCATAGATTCTTTTTAGTTCTTCAAACTCACGCCCGATCTCGCTTCCTTTTCCTGCCATTGTCTCCAGTGCGATATGAACCGGCATATCCTGATACATGACCTGATTTAATCCCTCGATGATACGATCGATTCCTTTGTCAACACCAGCTCCAACATGAGAACCTGGATGCAGGACCAATGTATGACTTCCCATAGCTTTGGTACGTTCTACTTCAACTTCTAAGAATTCCACTGCTAACTCAAACGTCTCAGGTTTCGTCGTATTCGCAAGATTGATGATATATGGTGCATGAACAACAAACGTTTCCATTCCATGTTCTTTCATTAATTTCGTTCCATCTTCAATTCTTAATTCCTCAATCTTTTTTCTTCTTGTATTCTGTGGTGCACCAGTGTACACCATAAAAGTATTCGCTCCATAAGATAATGCTTCTTTGACAGATCCTAGAAACATGTCCTTTCCTTTCATCCCTACATGAGAACCAATCAGCATAATTTTCCCTCCGATTAAAAATTTTTCTTCTTTTTTGTGTGTCATTCTGTTGCAGATTATACCGAAAATATGCTGTAAAATCCATATTTTGATACTTAATTTAATTTTTTTGAACTTTTTTTCGTTTTTTTATTGACACAAGTTCCATATAGTGATATCATAACGGTGTTGCGCAGTTGTGGCGGAATTGGCATACGCGCTAGACTAAGGATCTAGTCCGGGTTAACTGGGTAGGGGTTCAAGTCCCCTCAACTGCACTTAAGCCGATGTGGCGGAATTGGCAGACGCGCTGTGTTCAGGTCGCAGTGAGCTTACGTTCGTGCGAGTTCGAATCTCGCCATCGGCATACCGAAGTTTGTGACTTCGGTTTTTTTATTTCATACAATAACTACAAAAAGGAGTCCTCAGACTCCTTTTTTCTTTCGACTCTTTAATAAATTATCTGCTAAGGTTGAAACAGTATTCACAATGATCTCCTGCTCTACCGTCTCACATTGTTCCATGATCAGATCCATCTTCTTGCTGTAAAAATATTTTTTCTGTTTCTTGCTGTAACTGTCCACCAACAGTTCATCTATGGTAACACCTAGTGCATCTGCGATCAGCTTAAGTGCTGGCAGCGAAACGCTTACTGAAGCCGTCTCCACATTTGACATATGACTTAATGAAATATCTGCCATCTCGGCAAGTTGTTCCTGTGTTATATTTTCTTTTTTACGATATTCTTTAATTTTTGCTCCCAGAGCTTTATAATTAATGGGCTTCATAGCTCTCCACACTCCTTATATACTCTGATTTTATTATGAATCATTTTTTCAAATAACCGCCTGTGGCAATAGTTTCTATTGTAATGGACCGCCAGCCTTATTTCTGTTATGATAAAACCAACTAATTTATTGTTATCATTTATAATAGGAGGTTTTTATGCATCTATTCATGAAATTTATTTTAGCACCTGTTCTTTTTGTTCTATCTGTTTTTGTGATCATACAAACTTATAGAAAATATAAGATCAAACATCTTTTGAAAAAATGGGAAAAGAAATATCACCCATTTCCATTGAAAAAGGAAGCCTGAGATTCAGGCTTCCTTTTTTTGATATGATGATTTGTTTGTATATTCTTGAAAACATTTCATCTTTTTATTTCTTAACACTATCTTAGCATGCTATACTTGTATACACTACAGCTTGAAAAACTAGAAAAGAAAGGATACAAACTTTACATGAACCAAATCAAACCTATGTTACTAACCACACTGAAATCCTATGACCGATCACAATTTGTCAAAGATGTTACCGCTGGGATCATCGTTGCGATCATAGCTCTTCCATTATCCATTGCCTTAGCACTTGCTTCTGGTGTTGGACCACAAGCAGGTATCTTTACTGCGATCGTTGCTGGATTTGTGATCTCTGCTTTCGGTGGCAGCAGCGTACAAATTGCCGGACCAACCGCTGCTTTTGCAACCATTGTTGCCGGAATCGTTGCAAAAGACGGGCTTGACGGTCTTGTGATCTCCACGATCCTTGCTGGTATCTTCTTGATCCTTATGGGACTTTGCCACTTTGGAAGTCTGATCAAATTTATTCCTTATACGATCACCACGGGATTCACTTCCGGGATCGCTGTTACGATCGTCATTGGACAGTTAAAAGATTTCTTTGGTGTTACTTATCCAAATGGTTTAAAACCAATTGAAACAATGGAAAAACTAAATGCATTTGCCCTTGGATTTTCATCTTTCCATGTTGATGCCCTGATCGTTGGCGGAGTCAGTCTTGCCATCCTGATCATCAGTCCATATATTTTTAAAAGAATTCCTGGATCATTGATCGCTGTGGTCATTGGTATTCTTATGGTAAAATTTCTGCCACTCCATGTTTCAACGATTGGAAACCTCTATACGATCACAAATGATCTGCCATCATTCCATATACCTGCAGTCAAATTTTCTATGGTGAAATCAGCGATTCCAAATGCATTTACCATTGCGGTACTTGCTGCCATTGAATCTCTGTTATCCTGCGTTGTTGCTGATGGAATGATCAACGGCAAACATCGTTCTGATACAGAATTAGTTGCACAAGGGCTTGGAAATATCGCTTCTGCCCTATTTGGAGGTATTCCTGCAACTGGAGCGATCGCAAGAACTGCTGCCAATATCAAAAATGGAGGCCGCACTCCGGTTGCTGGTATGGTCCATTCCATTACTTTGGTCATCGTATTAGTCGTTTTAATGCCATTTGCTGGTATGATCCCAATGCCTACGATCACGGCCATCCTTTTTGTTGTTGCTTACAATATGTGTCAGTGGAGAACTTTTGTACATATGTTAAAAACGGCTCCAAAAAGCGATATCATCGTGTTGATCGTCACATTCATTTTAACGGTTGTCTTTGATCTTGTCGTTGCAATCGAAATCGGTATGGTCATTGCATGTCTGCTGTTTATCAAACGCATGAGTGAGGAAACCCGTGTTGACAGCTGGGTCTATGTCGATGATGATACACCTGAAATTGATGATCATCTAGCACGGCTTCCTTTAGCGATCCGTGTTTATGAGATCACAGGACCTTTATTCTTTGGTGCTTCTGATGCAATCGAACATATCGTTGTAAAGGATTTCACTAAATGTCTGATCCTGCGTATGCGAAGTGTTCCTGCACTTGACAGCACAGCATTAAATGCATTAAAAGATCTCGTTGATACTTGTGAGAAAAAAGGAATTACGATCGTATTTTCTCATGTCAATGAACAACCAATGAAGGTTATGAAGAAAGCTGGATTTATCGAGCTTGTTGGGAAAGAACATTTCTGTCCAAATATCGCTGCTGCACTAAAGCATGCAGAAGATTGTATTGATTAAATTCAGATCTCGCTCATGATCCTCTGCGTAATCTCATTCGCTTTTTCATAAATGTGAGCCGCATCTGTTCCAATAAAGAATTCGCCATCTTCATACAGAATCTTTCCTGCGACCATTGTCATCTTGACATTCTGCTTACTTCCACTGTATACCAGATTCTTTCTGATATTGTGGATTGGCTGCATATTTGGCTGATGCAGGTCGATCATTATAAGATCTGCCTGCTTTCCTTTGACTAACACATCACAGCCTGAAAGATTCATTGCTTTTGCACCGCCTGTTGTTGCCATCTTTAATACCTCTGCTGCATCAACTGCACTCGCATCATTTTCCCGGTATTTGGCAAGTGCTGTGACAAGAAACATCTCGCGAAACATATCAAGACAGTTATTGCTTGCAGGTCCATCCGTTCCGATCGCCAGATCAATATTTCGTTTTAACATCTCCTCGATTGGAGCGATCCCGCTTGCTAATTTTAGATTCGAGGCTGGGTTGGTGATCACAGAAATCTGATGTCTCTTTACGACATCAAGATCTTCTTCGCTCATATGAACACAGTGGTACAACCCTCCTCCATATTCAAACAGCCCTAGCTGTTCCATATATACCGTTGGTGTCATACCTGTTCTCTCGACGCACTGTGCCACTTCTGAGGCACTTTCTGAGTTGTGGGTATAGATAGGTGCATGGTACTTCTTAGAAAGCTCTGAGATGCCTTCTAAGATTTCTCTCTTGGTTGTATATTCTGCATGGAACCCCAGTTCATAACTGGTAAGTCCATCTTCTTTATGGTACTTCTCATACCAATTCTCTACTTCTTTCACAGACTGGGTAAAATCATTCACTGCTCCAATAACAGTCGTCCGAAAACCACAATCCTCAGATGCCTGGATCATCGTATCTGGTGTCAGATACATATCCGCATTGGCGGTGATCCCGCTTGTTAAATATTCCATGATGGCAAGTTTGGATAAATGATAGATATCATCCGGTGTTAACTTGGCTTCATATGGGAACACCTGATCATTTAACCAGGAAAGCAGCGGCATATCATCTGCATGAGATCTTAAAAATGTCATCGCGGAATGTGTATGGGCATTCTTAAATCCAGGCATGATCAGATTGCCTTTTGCATCAATCTGTCTCTCCCATGCGATCTTTGCCGCTTCTTCTTTATTCTCCGGTCCGACATACTGTATTTTATGATCTGAGATCCAAATCTCTCCATCAAAGATCTCTTGATCTTCCTGCATGGTTAAAATTCTTGCATGGTAGATTCTTATCATTTGATCACCTCTTATTTCTTCAGACTCTTCCCCATTCTACAGATGCATTCTGTTACTAGTTTCTGGAATTTTGGAGCTGCACGATCTGCACTTTGCTGAACTTCTTCGTGTGTCAGTGGTTTCTTACTGATTCCGGCAGCAGGATTCGCAATACACGAAATTCCACAGATCTTCATTCCCATATGATTTGCCGCGATTGCCTCACAGGCAGTACTCATTCCAACCGCATCTGCACCGATGGCTTTACACATCCTGATTTCTGCCGGAGATTCAAAATTAGGACCTGGAAGCTGGATATAAGTTCCTTCTTTAAGATCGATCTGCAGATGATCCGCACTTTTTCTGATCACTTCTTGTAATTCTTCATCATAAATATGACTCATATCCGGAAATCTTTCTCCATATTCTTCGATATTCGGCCCAATTAATGGAGATGGTACAAAACTTGCAATCTGATCCGTGATCATCATAAAGTCACCCGCTTCAAATCCACGATGAATCCCACCGGAGGCATTTGTCAAAAACAAGATCTCTGCTCCCATCATCTTCATCAGTCGAATCGGCAGTACAACATCACTCATGGAATATCCTTCATAATAGTGAACTCGTCCTTCCATGATCATTACTGGAATATCTTCTACGTAACCAAGTACAAATCTTCCTTTATGTCCCTGTACTGTAGAAACTGGAAATCCTTTGATCTCATGGTAATCGATCACAGTCTCAATCTTGATCTTCTCCGCATAATCTCCAAGACCGGAACCTAAGACCAATGCGATCTGTGGTTTAAACTCTGTCATTTCATTTACTTGTTTATAACATCTCTTTACTTTATCATATATTTTATTCATATTATTGATCTCCTTCCTGCCAGTTCTTTTTCTTACATTATGACACATTTTTGTACAAAATGAAATGCATTCCACACACATCCTATTGTTTACAAAAATTATAGTTCCCATTTCTTGCTTTCCATTCATTTGCAAGTTATACTCAAAGGAACCCCAATTTCCCTACAACAAGGAGTACTAATATGAAGTTAGCAATCGTTGATGATAATAAATTAGAACAGGAGCTCATTTTCAACACTCTTCGTACTTATGAACATGAAAGAAACATCTCCCTTGATATTTCTTCTTATAGTGATGGTAATTCTTTTTTGAATACCTATGTCCCTGGAGATTTTGATCTGATCTTTATGGATATTTATCTAAATGAACTGAACGGGATCGATATTGTACGCAAGATCCGTCAGATGGATTCCAAAGTGATGATCGTATTCTTAACAACAAGTAAAGAACACATTTTTGAAGCTGCCTCTTTTCATTTTTTTGATTATATTTTAAAGCCTTTTGAATCCACACAGATCTTTCATGTACTTGATGATGCTTTAGCGCTTCTTCCTGAGCAGGAAGCTGAATTATCTTTTGAATATCGTTCTTTTGATGTTCATTTTCCATTATCAAAGATTCAATATATTTACTCAAATAATCATGAGGTGATCATTCATACAACGAATGGAACACATGTTTTCCGGCTTCCTTTTTATTCTGTCACAGATCATCTGGATGATTCAAGATTTCTTCAGTGCAATCGTGGAATCATGTTGAATATGGACTATATTAAGACGATGGAATCCGATTACTTCGAAATGACAGATTCAAAGTGTTTTCCGATTAAAACGAAAGGACGCAAGCAAATCCGAGAGCAATATATCAAATACCAGTTTTTGAAACTTGAGGAGGCATGATCTTTTATGACTTTTTATGATATTTTTACATATTTATCTACATTTACAATCATCATTCCACTGGCAGTTTTTTGCCTGTTTCCAGTAATCAATCATCTAAAGACTCCGATCCGCCATCTGCTGATCAAGATCAGCCTTGTTTTTGTATGCTATTTTGTTCTGTTGATCATTCCGTATATGATCTTTCAACAGGATCTGGGCAATATTCTTATATTCCTTGCTGTGCCTGTGTTCTTTTATCTATTTCAAAAAGAAACGAACCTGCTGCTTCCTGCATCTCTCTTTGTGTTATGCTGACTGCATGTTGTCTTGGTTCTCTTTCTTATGTTATCTATCATACATTCGGTGTCATCTTTCATCCACATGGACAAAGTACAGAATTTTATCCAGAATCCATGATCGCACAACTGATCTTTCTGGTTTTCGCCGATATCATCTTATATAAACCTGCCAGAAAATATCTCGGCTGGATGGTTACGAATTTCCACAATGCCTTTGTCTGGCGGATTGCGTGTATTTTCCCATGCTGTTTTACTTTTCTCGTTTTTACTTATATTCCACACAATTATTATGATATTTATACCTATCATGATCTACATGTTTACTTTTCCATGATGCTCACTTTACTGGTCTTTGTATTTCTTTTATATGTCTTATTTTATACTATCATCCACAGTTATGTAGAAAATCAGTACATATTGGAAGAACAAAAGATTCTGGAGATTCAGGCAAAAGAATACTCCCAGCTTTCCCAACATGTACAAGAGACAAGAGGAATCCGCCATGATTTTCGTCATCAGATCACTGTTATCTCTGGATTGTTAAATCAAGGAAATTATGAAGAATTAAAGGAGTATCTGTCCCAATATGAATCATCTATTTCTTTACAGACTAAGATCTACTGCCGTCAGCCCGCTGTAAATGCCATTTTATCGCATTATGATCTTTTATGTGAACAAGATAAGATCAAAACAAAATTTGCCGTTGATTTTCCAACGCTCTCTCCAATCTCTTCCGTTGATTTTTGTATTGTTCTTGGAAATCTTTTAGAAAATGCTTACCTTGAATGTAAGACATTACAGAAGTATGAGAAATTCATCCATCTCAAAGCCAGACAGACTTCTCCTGGTGCTTTTGTTCTGCTCATCGAGAGCCCTTATGAGCATGAGATCAAAAAAACAGACAGTGGCTTCTTCTTATCCTCTCGCCGCAAAAACTGCGTCGGTACAGGTCTTAAATCAGTCACTGCCATATGTAAAAAATACGATGGCCATCTGTCTATTAAGACTGATAACCACCGCTTTAAAGTCAAGATGTTTTTACAATGTTAATTCTATTGATTAAGCTAATTTTTCTTTTGCTACGTCAACTAAAGCTTTGAATGCTTCTGGTTCGCTGATCGCCATCTCAGATAACATTTTTCTGTTGATGTCAACACCTGCTAATTTTAATCCGTGCATGAATTTGCTGTAAGAAAGTCCGTTCATTCTTGTAGCAGCGTTGATACGTGCGATCCATAACTGTCTGAACTGACGTTTTCTCTGTTTTCTTCCTGCGTAAGAACTTGTTAAAGCTCTCATAACAGACTGTTTTGCTACTCTATACTGTTTAGATCTAGCTCCTCTATATCCTTTAGCCAGTTTTAATACTCTATTGTGTTTTTTCTTTGCGTTCATTCCGCCTTTGATTCTTGCCATTGCTTACATTTCCTCCTTAACGATCCATCTTACAGATATGGTAAAATCTTCTTCATGTTCTTTTCATTTGTTGCATCTGTCATTGCAGCTTTTCTTAAATTTCTCTTTCTCTTAGGAGATTTCTTTGTTAAGATATGGCTTTTGTATGCCTTATTTCTTTTTAATTTTCCTGTTCCTGTCTTTTTAAATCTTTTTGCAGCTGCTCTACATGTCTTCATTTTTGGCATGGTTATTTCCTCCTTAATCCTGCTTGTATCTACTCATATTTGAATATCTTAAACTCCTAGTTGTTCTTTGGAGCTAAAAACATTGTCATGCTTCTTCCTTCAAACTTTGGTTTCTTATCGATGGTGGCTACATCTTCTAATGCTTTCGCAAAATCATCTAGGATATACTTGCTTGCATTCACATGAGCAAGTTCTCTTCCTCTGAATCGAAGTGTGACTTTCACTCTCGCACCTTTTGCAAGGAATTTCTTTGCATGATTAATCTTTGTGTTTAAGTCGTTTGTGTCAATGTTTGGTGACATGCGGACTTCTTTCACATCGATGACTTTCTGTTTCTTCTTTGCCAGCTTTTCTTTTCTTGTCTGCTCGTATTTGTACTTACCGTAATCGATAATCTTACAAACCGGTGGTTTTGCCTTTGGTGAGATCTTGACAAGATCTAATCCTGCTTCATCTGCTAACTTCTGTGCTTCCCTTGCGGACATAACTCCAAGCTGCTCGCCATCATTCGCGATCAGACGTACTTCTTTATCTCTGATCTGTCCGTTAATCATTAAATCGCTAATAATTACACCTCCATGATAATTAAAAAAGTGGATAGTTATAAGACTATCCACATAAAATTCAAGCATGATCACGAAATATCATATTCTTAAATATTAACCCAAGTCACTTCCTAATCTATCATATGTGCTAAGGTGAGAGTGGATACTCTTCTTTGTTGTTTCTGTTGTTCTTCACAACTTTTGACATTATATCATGCTTTCATTTTTATTGTCAAGTATTTTTCTTATCTTTTTATTTTTCTACATTGAATGTCACTTTGTTATTCAACGCTTTATAAAATGTCAGCTGATATCTCTGGGCATCCGCTAATACATCATAATCTTCACCAGTTTCAATGATCTTGAAATTAATGATGTTCGCCTTTCTCGCACTGTCTTTGCTCACTGCTACACCATTACGTTCGTCTGCAAATCCTTTGACATTCGCCAGCATATTAAATTCTGTTTTGATGCTATCCACTTTATAAGAATATTGTTTTCCTGTTTGACTTGTAAAATAGATTGTGACGGATCCCCAGTTTGGATTAAATGTAAATGTTGTCTTGCTTCCAGATGTTTCACTGCATACATCATCAAATCCATCATATACAAAAACATCAACATCTTTTGTGCAGATCTTTCCTGATCTTGCAGCGGTAGAAATCTGAATTCTGCTGTATCCGCCTTTTTTAGCTGTCACTTTTCCTTTGCTGTTAACCACTGCTACCTGTGGATTACTGCTCTTATAAGTCAGAGTTTTTGATGCCATCTGTTTTCCTCCAGGTAAAGCTGTTGCTTTGATCTGGTCAGTGTTTCCTGTCTTGTAGAAATTGATCGTCTGTGCAGATGAAAGTTTGATCCCTGTCGCTGCTTTTCTTACATATACAGTGATCTTCTTTGTTTTCACTCCAGAAGCTTTCATTGTGATCTTGGCAGTTCCGTATTTCTTTCCTTTGATCACACCCTTTTTATTTACTGTCGCTACAGATTTTTTGGATGTCTTATATGTGATCTTTTTCTTTTTCCCAACTGTTTTTGCATTTAATTTTAAAGTTTTTCCAACAAAAACCGTTGCCTTGCTTCCTGTTGATGTTTTGATATATGCTTTTTTGGCAGCTTTCGCATTTGTTGGCATGATCATGCAGGAAACTGCAAGCAACATCAGCATCGTCATTATCTTTTTCTTCATGTTCCTGATCCTTCTTAAATAGAAAATTCTTTTATAGAAAAAGAATCCTGGAGGAAAGCTCCTCCAAGATTCCTTTATCACTCAGCAATTGATTATTTTGCTACATACTGTGTAATTGTTAAATCTTTTGCTTTGTCTGCTGGTAATTTTACTGTGTATTTACCATCTTTTGCTGTTGCAGAAGCAATAACTTTTCCAGCTGCATCTTTTACTACGATGTTTGTAGCGTTTTTGTCGCTTGTTACAACGTATTTAGCACTTGTAGCTGTTACTGTACCGTCTTTTGCTACTGTAACTTTGATGTTGTGGTTCTGACCTTTTTCAGATTTTGCTGCAACAGCGTATTCTGTATCAGATACTTTTGTAACTGTTGCTGTGTATGTTCCATCATAGTTAGATGTACCTTTGATCGTAGCTGTCTTTGTAGCACCTTTACCATTAGCTGATAATACACCTAATGTAAAGTTTTCTTTGCTTTCCCATGCTTTGAATCCAGCTGCTGGATCAGCAATATATCCTAATGCTTCTTTAACCTGTGCTGCAGAGATCTCAACTGTCTGTTTTCCACGAGTTAAAACGTATTTTTCAGCATTAGCAACTAATCCTGTATATTCAGCTGTGTTATCTTTTACAACTGGTTTTACAGTTTCAGGTGTTACAACTTTTGCAGGTGTTGGAGCTGCTTTTACTGTTACTGTAAATTTAGCTTTCTTACCTTTTGCATCTTTACATGTTGCTGTAATTGTTACCTTACCAGCTTTTTTTGCAGTTACTTTACCTTTAGAAGTTACTGTAGCTACTTTCTTGTTGCTAGATTTGAATGTTACAGCTTTTGTAGAAGCTTTCTTTGGTGAGTAAGTTGGGTGAAGAGTGAATTTCTTTCCAGCTGTTACTGTTTTCTTTGTCCCCTCTTTGAATTTTAAAGTTTTAACAACTTTACCAACTGTAACCTTTGTTGTAGCCTTTGCTTTTTTGTTGTTTTTAGCAATTGCTGTGATCGTTACTGTACCTTTTTTCTTTGCACGGATGATACCATTCTTAGAAATAGTAGCAATCTTTTTGTTGCTTGTTTTGTACTTTAACTTATAAGTTTTAGCACTTTTTGGTGAGAATTTCAGGCGTGTCTTTGCATTCATCCAGTGTCCTGGTGCACTGATCACATACCCTTTCTTCTTAAAAGATAATTTCTTTACCTTTTTTGTTGCTGCACTAACATTAGCTGTTTTTGGTGCTTCTATTACTGCGACAAGTCCGAAAGCCATAACTGCGGATAATCCACAAGCTGCTGCTTTCTTGATGATTTTGTTACTCATACTTACATTCCTCCTTATTAAGTATTTTGGTGATTTTTTTCCGTATCTGACTCACCGTAATATGAATATGAATATTTATACTCATAATTACCATAAGCACCGATACGCTCATCAACTTTATTTAATACAGCCCCAAAAATACGAACCTCGCCCCTCTTCAACTGCTTGATGACATCTTGAACAATCTTACGTTTGATCACTCCCTGCTCGATCACGATGACTGCTCCATCTGTATATTTACCGATGATCACAGCATCAATGACAATACCTAGCGGTGGTGTATCAATGATCACATAATCAAACATATCCCTAACTTTCTCAATGAATTGTTCAAACTGTTCAGAATCCAGAATGCTTGTTGGATCTGGTGACAGCGGACCAGCTACTGTAATACAAAGTCCCTCAACTTCTGTCTCATAGATGATATCTTCCACTTCTGCCTGTCCTGTCAGATAATGGCTTAATCCTTTATCAATTCCCTGTATATGATATCTGGCTACCATTACTGATTTTCTTAAGTCAGCATCCACCATCAGTATCTTCTTTCCACTTTCTGCAAGTGTTCTTGAAAGGCTCAGAGAAACAGAACTCTTTCCTTCGTTCAGAACACTGCTTGTCATTGTGATCACTTTAATATCTTTTCCGCAGAAGGCTAAGTTCGTCTTTAGCTGGTTTAGTCCTTCTACCATACGATAATCGTTGATCTCTGGAAGATCCATTACTAATTTCTTCATCTTATTCCCTCGCCCTCTTTACTTTCTTTGTTCGCTTTGTAGTTCCCTTTACCAAAGGTAATTGCGCTAAAGTATTAATTCCAAGATATTTCTCAATATCTTCTTCTTTCAGAATCGTATCGTTCATCAGATACTGAATCACAATGGCTGCTGCCATCAATATAAATCCAAGAACTGCTCCGATCAATACATTCTTCTTAAGACTTGGGCTGTCTGGTTTGTCTGCCTTATATGCCTTTTCGATGATCGTTGGTGATTTCACGTCCATCTTCTCTGCAACTGTCTTCGCTGTTACTTCTGCAAGATCCTGTGTGATGCTCTGTGCAAGTGCTGCATCCTTATCTGTTATCGTAATCTGCATGATACGTGTATCAGATGGATTCTCCACCGTGATCTTATTCTCTAATTCTTTATAATCCATATCAAGCTTCAGATCTGCAATCACCTGTTCAAGGACTGGTCTTGTCTTAACAATTACCATATAATCCTGTGTTAACTGAGTACCCATTGTAAGATCTGTAAGCTGTGAAAATCCACCCTTCGAAACAACATAAAGCTGTGCTGTAGAAGAATAGATCGGTGTCATCGCAAACTTCGTGATCAATCCTGATGCACCTGCAAAGACGATTGCTGTCAACAAAATCCAAACGATCTTCTTCTTCAATGCCAAAAACATTTCCCTTAAATCAATCTCGATCTCATCATCATTCTCTAACTCGTACATAGATGTTTTTATCCTTTCTTTAATTAAATACTTTTCCCCTCAAGCATTCTCCTTGGATTCTCATAAAGAATCTGGTCCGCATGCTTCTTCCGTACAACTTCTGCTGCCGGTTTCATATTTGGTCTTCTTGTCCGGAAATCGTGACAATCCGTTCCAAGGAAATGAACCAGTCCTTCTTTCATAAGTTTCTTACAAAAAGATGCTCGTTTATCAAAAATTCCTCCGATCAGACTTTCCGCATTTATCTGAATATATGCACCTGTTTCGATCAGTTCGACAATCTTGTCTACATGTCCGAAAACTGCTTTGTATCGCTCTACATGCGCAAGGATCGGAATATATCCTGCATATACAAAATCCTGAACCGCACGATATATATGCGAATAGGCATCTGATGTTGCAAACTCTACTAAAACATAACGAGTCCCATTCATCGTCAATGCTTTCCCTTGTTTCAGATCTGAAACTGTCCCTTGCTGATAATATAATTCGCTCCCAAGGTATAGCTGAATCTCTGGATAATACTTGTATGCCTTCTCTCTGATCGCCTCAAACTTCTCTCTCAATACTTCTGTATCCGGATATCCAAACTTCGGACCGTAATGCGGAGTCAGTATTACCTGATCCACGCCTTGTTCCCGTTCTTCATCCAACAGTCCCATTGAATCATTGATGTCCTTTGCTCCATCATCAACTCCATATAATATATGTGTATGAATATCTATCAACGCCATAACAATCTCTTTTCTAAGTCTGATATTTATATTATTTTTGATAACTTAAGAAATATACTAATATAATATATCACCTTTATTCTCAAGTTACAATGCTTTTTCTTACCAAAAAGCAATACAATTTATACTATTCTTTGCTGAACTCAACTAACTCTAATCCCTCATTACGATCAAGTACAAACTGGATTCCCCATTCATTCTTAAATAACAACAGTGGATTTCCTCGCATATCTTTGACTTTCTTAACTTCAGATACACCACGTAATTTGTTCATATCCGTGTTGCGGTCTTTGATCCAGCGGATTGCCTGATATGGCAATGGTTCTAAACGGATCTCGCAGTTGTATTCATTTTCCAGACGGTATTTTAAGACATCAAACTGAAGTGTTCCTACAACTCCGACGATGATCTCTGCAAATCCTGCTTCATGTTCCTGGAAGATCTGGATAGCACCTTCCTGTGCGATCTGTTCTACACCTTTCACAAACTGCTTACGCTTCATAGAATCTAACTGGATGACTCTTGCAAAATGTTCTGGTGCGAACGTTGGGATTCCTTCATATTCAAAGTCATCTTTTGGAAGGCAGACAGTGTCTCCGATAGAGAAGATTCCCGGGTCAAATACTCCGATGATATCTCCTGCATACGCCTCTTCTACGATCTTACGTTCCTGTGCCATGATCTGCTGTGGCTGGGAAAGCCTCATCTTTTTCTTACTCTGTACATGTTTTACTTCCATGTTCGCTTCGAATTTACCGGAACAGATTCTCATAAATGCAATTCTGTCACGGTGGTTTTTGTTCATATTTGCCTGAATCTTAAAGACAAACGCTGAAAAACCATTTTCCACAGGATCTACTTCTTCTCCCTTGGATGTTCTTGCAAGTGGTCTGTTTGTCATCTTCAGGAAATGCTCTAAGAATGGTTCTACACCAAAGTTTGTAAGTGCTGATCCAAAGAATACTGGAGATAGTTTTCCCTGATGTACTTTCTCCATATCAAGATCTGCTGCCGCACCATCTAACAATTCAATTTCTTCCATCAGATTCTCATAGAAATCTTCTCCGATCAGATCTACTGCATTATCATCATCTGCTGAAATGATCGTTTCTTTTGCTTCTTTTGCACCACCTGTGGAGACTGCCTCGAATCGTAAGATATTTCTTGATGCACGCTCGTATACACCCTTAAATTCTTTTCCACATCCGATCGGCCAGTTGATCGGACATGTCTCGATCCCTAAGACTTTCTCGATATCGTCTAACAGATCGAAAGTATCCTTAGCTTCACGGTCCATCTTATTGATAAATGTAAAGATCGGGATATGTCTCATAACACAGACCTTAAATAACTTGATCGTCTGTGGTTCGACACCCTTGGAAGCATCGATCACCATGACGGCACAATCCGCTGCCATCAGTGTACGATACGTATCTTCTGAGAAATCCTCATGTCCTGGTGTATCAAGGATATTGATACATTTTCCTTCATATTCAAACTGTAATACAGAAGAAGTGACAGAGATACCTCTTTCTTTTTCAATCTCCATCCAGTCAGATACTGCATGTTTGGAGTTTGCCTTTCCTTTCACAGACCCCGCTGTATTGATTGCTCCTCCATATAAAAGGAACTTCTCAGTCAACGTTGTCTTACCGGCATCCGGATGAGAAATGATCGCAAAGGTTCTTCTGCGGCCGATCTCCTGCTCAATACTGTTTGCCATAATCTTTTTCCTCTTTTCTATTTTTATCTATTATTTTACATTTCTACGCATACTTAGTCATATTATCACACCACTTCTTAAATTTCTACTGATTCTTTATAAAAAATATGCTTTTAACTATTGCTTTTCCCAAGAAACACAAGTGTTTTTCGATGTTAATTCGTGGTATAATGATTCTATATTAAATCTAGGAGGATATCTCATGAGCAATACAATCTTACGCAATGAAAATGTATCTGTCACTTTAAAATCTCTTGGTGGGGAACTGACTTCTATCAAAGATGCTTCTGGTACGGAATATCTCTGGCAGGGAAACCCTGACTTCTGGAGCGGACAGGCACCTGTCTTATTTCCGATCGTTGGATGTTTAAGAAATGGAACTGCAACCATCGGTAATTCTAAGACTTGTTCTTTTGGCCGTCATGGTCTTGCAAGAAAATTAGAATTTACTTTGGTTTCTTCTTCTGAAACTTGTGCTGTTTATTCTTTGAAAGCGGATGATTCTACAAAAGAACAGTATCCTTATGATTTTGAACTCCAGATGATCTATGAATTAACGGATCATGGAGTGAAAGTCAGTCATAAGGTGATCAATCATGGGGACATCGTTATGCCTTACTGTATTGGCGGTCATCCTGCATTTAACTGTCCAGTGTATGAAGGGGAGAATTTTGAAGATTATATCGTGGAATTTGAACAACCGGAAACTGCTGCCTGTGCACAGCTTACAGATGATGGTTTGATCAATAACAACGATCGTATTCCTGTTCTTGATCATGAAACTGTGATCCCTGTAAAACATTCTTTATTTTACAAGGATGCTTTGATCTTTGATCAGTTGAAATCACGCACGGTTGCATTAAAACATAAGGAAAGCGGTCATGGTATCTTAGTTACTTTCCCTGATTTTGATTATCTGGGTGTATGGTCTAGTGCAAATGATGGACCTTTTGTTGCTTTGGAACCTTGGAGTGGAACTTCTACCTGCAGTGATGAGGATGATGTGTTTGAACATAAAAGAGGGGTGCGATTCTTGGAGTCTGGAGAACATGAAACTTTGAGTTTTGTGATTGAGATTTTGATTTGAATGTAGTTGATTAATAATTGCAAAAAAGCAGCAACATCACCAACCTATGTAGAATCTTGGAATTTATTGTATATGGATTTAATGAGGTTTTTCTACTAAGATTATGCGATATTGCTGTTTTTTATTTTCTATAATATATTGATGTGAAATTCGTATTCTTTCACTTCCCCTGCCTGTGCATACTGGATATTTCGTTTTTCTTCGAATTTATCACCTTCATCGCTGCAGGTTGAGAGTCCGATCCATGGTTCCAGCGCTACGAAATCTGCTTCTTTGGCTGTTGACCATAGGATCAGATATGGGAACTGGTTAAAGTCTATGCGGATTCCTTTGTTATGTTTTTTACTCTTTAATGTGACTGCTCTGGATTTCAGCTGGTCTAAGATGACTGCGTCTACGGAGAACAAATCATGTTTTAATGGTAATGTGTCTGTGTCTTTTAAGAATTCGCTTCTGTGTTCCATGTCGATCAGTCCAGTTTCTGTGACTGGAGTTGGAACGGTGCAGGTTTCTTTTTGCTCAAAAACTAATTCGTAGTCTTCGTAACTTTCCTCTTTATAGAGTGGGCAGTGGAATCCTGGGTGTCCTCCGATCTGAAATGGCATGATTTCTTTGTCTTTATTTTCAATAATATATCTGGTTGTGATCTTCTTACCTTCCAGGATATAGTTGATTCCCAGTTTGAATTCATATGGATACTGAGCAAGCATTTCTTCGTTGCTTTCAATCTCGAATAAGATGCTGTTTTCTGTCTGCTCAACACACTTGAATTCTTTTTTTCTTACGACACCATGTCTTGGCATGTTTGTCTGTTTTCTATTTCCAATCTGTGCTTTATCATCTCTGATGCTTCCACAAATTGGAAATAGAACTGGTGCCTGTCCGGACCAGTACTCTGGATTTCCTTCCCAGAGGTATTCCACTCCATCATTGTCTTTGATGGAATGAAGTGTTGCTCCCTTGGATTCGAAGACCACGGTGAGTTTTTTATTTTTTAATGTATATTCCATATTGATCTTCCCCTGTAAATTATAATTTCTTGATCTCTACCTGTGGAAGGATGTTTTCTACATCTTCCTTGCGGATATGTCCTGTTTCTGGATTGATTGCATTGGCTGCGGATACGGCGATCGCATAGGTCAGGGCATCCTGAATCCCTTTTCCTTGTTTGAATGCGACTGCAAATGCTCCCACCATAGAATCTCCACATCCTACGGTATTGACTGCTTTTAATTTCGGTGGTTTACCATGGAAGATTCCTTCTTCACATACGACTAAAGCTCCATCTCCACCTAAAGATACAACAACATATTCGATTCCGTATTTCTCACGCATTTCTTTGGCTGCATCGATCGTCTGATATCTATTTTCGATCTTGATACCAAGTAAAGCTTCTAGTTCTTCGTCATTTGGCTTAACCATTGTTGGTCCTGCTTTGATTCCTTCTTTTAAGTAATCTCCACTCGTATCTAAAATGACTTTCTTTCCCTTGTTTTTGATCATTTTAACTAATGTTGCATAGATGTCTTTTTGAACCCCGGCTGGTATGCTTCCTGATATTGTGATGATATCGCTTTCGTCAACAATTCGGTCAAAATCTTCTAAAAACTGCTGTATTTCTTCTTCACTGACTGGTGCTCCAGGTTCTAAGTATTCTGTAGACGACTCATCTTCTGCCAAAATGTTGATGCAGCTTCTTGTCTCTGACTGTGTTTTTGTAAATCTGCTTGGGATTCCATCTTTCTTTAACATGTCTTCCACATAAGCTCCGTTAAATCCTCCGGCAAATCCTGTTGCTAACACTTCTTCTCCACAAAAATCTATGATTCTTGATACATTTAATCCTTTTCCGCCTGCAGAATTGACACATTTCTGGACACGTGCAACCGTTCCTGGTACAACAATGCCTTTGATATAGTATGCTTTATCTACAGATACATTTAATGTTACCGTTGTAATCATAATTATGCCTCACTGTCAATTAAAATCTTACCTTTTACAGTTCCTGGTGTTTTGTACATTTCGAATGCTTCATCAATCCTGCTTAATGGTATCTTCTTAAAGATTAAAGAATCTTCAAATTTTAACTGTCCTGTCTTGAAATAATGTGCTGTTAAGATCCATTCTTTTCCTGGAAATGGAGCACTATATGACATCCATGAACCTGTTAATGTAAATTCTTTTCGATTGATGTTTTCCCATTCTTTTACGGAAAAGTTTAATTCTCTTGTCGGTGTTCCGATAAAGCATACACTAGCTTTATTTGCAGCCAATTCGAATGCATATTTCATTGTTGTAGTCATTCCAGCTGTTTCATAAATATACCCGAATCCTTTTCCATCTGTTACTGCCATTGCCTGATTCATAAAGTCTTCGTCTAAAGTGTTAATTCCTTCATCTACCCCTAATTTTTTCGCTAATTCAAGTCTTTCTGGACTAATATCAAATACAACAACTTTCTTTGCTCCAAAAATCTTTGCCCATTGTGCTGTGAATAATCCGATGGTTCCCCCACCAAGAATCGCAACGCATTCTCCTGCATGATAATCCACTCTGTTTAATCCATGAAGTGCGACAGTTGCTGGTTCAAAGAATGCCCCTTGTTCGAAGCTTACTTCATCTTCGAATTTGACTGCATTCTTTTCTGGAACTGTTACATATTCCGCAAAACTTCCAAATTCTCTAGATCCAATAAAGCTGTAATGCTTACACAAAGAATAATTTCCTTTCTGACAATCTTCACATTCCATACATGGTACCAATGGAACCCCGGCAACACGATCACCTTTTTTTAGTGTTGTAACTCCTTCTCCAACTTCTTCAATCGTACCTGAAAATTCATGTCCTAATACATTAGGGAAGAAATGACATGCATCTCCGTTTACTCGTGGTACGTCTGATCCACAGATTCCTGTATATTTTACTTTAATTAAAACCTGCCCTTTCTTTGGCTGTGGTTTTTCAATTTCTTCATAACGAATATCATTTTTTGCGTGTACAACTCCTGCTTTCATGCTTATTCTCCTTTCTGATGTATTAGTTTGCTTTTCCTACACTCTTGCATACTTTCATTTTGGACATAACGTATTCTTTGACACATTCTTTTCCTGCTGCATTGTATTTCTTAGGGTCAATGACATCTGGATTTTCTTCAAATACTTTTTCAACTCCGTTTGTAAATGCAATTCTTAAATCTGTTGCATAATTTACTTTACAGATTCCTCGATTTACACACTCTGTAACGGTTGCATCTGGTACACCGCTTGTTCCGTGTAATACTAATGGAATATCAACAACTTTACGAATTTCTGATAATCGATCTAAGTCAAGTTTTGGTTCTCCTTTGTATACACCGTGCGCTGTTCCGATTGCCACAGCTAAGGATGTAACTCCTGTTTGTTTTACAAATTCGACAGCCTGTGCTGGATCTGTATATGGGTTGTCATCTCCACCATCTAAGTCATCTTCTTTTCCTCCAACTTTACCAAGTTCTGCTTCAACTGGAATTCCTGATGGTGCACATGCATCTGCAACTGCTTTGGATACTGCAACATTTTCTTCAAAACTTCCGTGAGATCCATCGATCATGATAGATGTGTATCCTGTTCTGTATGCCTGCATTGCTAATTCAAAACTGCTTCCATGGTCTAAATGCATGGCTACTGGCACGCTTGCTCTTTCTGCTGCTGCTTTTACATTTGCTAGGAAGAAATCTAATCCTGCATATTTAACTGTAGATGGTGTTGTCTGCATGATAACTGGAGATTTTAACTCCTCTGCTGCTTCCATAACCGCCATGACCATTTCCATATTCTCTACATTGAAAGCCCCAACTGCATAATTTCCTGCCTGGGCATCTAATAACATCTGTTTTGTTGTAACTAAAGGCATCTCTTTTTCCTCCTCTAAAGTTCGGGGCAGACTTTTTTAAGTCCGCCCGTTCATATATTTACACTTTTATATCATTGTTTGCTTGTTTTTAATATTCGCTTTCTTTTAAAGCTGCTGCTCTCTGTTTAGATCCACGAACTGTAAAGATCATGCAAATCACATAAATGATTCCGATAATTACCAGTCCTTTGATGTTCTGCTGTGTCACGATCTGTGTATACAGATATGTGATTGGACTTCCACCCTGATCAAGTGCTGCTACCTGTGAAGCTCCGTTTGTTAGGTTTACAGATTTCGCTAATGCTGTTGTCCAAGGGATTGCCTGACTTGCGATCCAGATGGTTGTGAACATGATCACACATCCTGAAATCAATGATCTGAATAAATTTCCTCTATGTACTGCTACTGCGATACCAATGAAGAATCCGATTGTTGCTAAATCACCAAATGGAAGGATTGTATTTCCTGGCACGATGATCGCGATCAAGATTGTTAATGGAATGAAGATCAGTCCAACTGTTACGACTTCTGAATCTCCAAGGATGATTGCTGGGTCAAGTCCGATATAAAATTCAGCTTCTCCAGACTGAGATTTCTTTGTTAAGATTTCTTTCATTCTTTCTGATAATGGCATTAATCCGTCCATGATACATTTTGTGATCTTAGGCATTAATACCATAACGGCTGACATCTTGATACCTAGCTGGAATGCTGCTGAGAAATCATATCCAGCTAAGGCTCCTACGATTGCACCAAGGATACCACCGATAACGATAGGCTCTGCTAATACTCCAACTTTTTCCTGTAAATTATCGATTGAAAAATCAATTTTATTTAATCCAGGAATCTTCTCAATAATTGCATCAATTGCAAATGCAAATGGTGCCATCCATGTTCCTGTTCCATGAGGTACAGTGATTCCGTCTAATTCAAAGTAATCTTCCATTAATGGCGCATAAAGATCACCAAATTTATAAGCAATGATAGCATGAACAACAACTCCACCAATACCGATCGCAAAGTTTCCTGTGACTGCATATGCGATCGCTCCTGTAAATGTCATATGCCAGATATTCCAAATATCAATATTAACTGTTTTTGTAAGTTTTAATACTAACATGATAATGTTGACTAAGATCGCGACTGGAATCGCAACAGTTGCGATACTTGATGCCCATGTGATTGGGGACATTCCTGGCCATCCAAGGTCTACAACACTCATGCTTAATCCAAAGTTTTTAGACATCTGCTGTGCAGCTGGTCCAAGGTTCGCGTTCATCATGTCTACGATCAGTCCTAATCCTACAAAACCCACACCAACCATCAAACCTGCACGAACCGCTTTACCAATTTTTACTCCTACGATAATACTTAAGATCGCAATTACAAGTGGAAGCATTGCGGACGCTCCCATATCAATGATGTAATTGATCATATCTCCAAAAATTCCCATGTTTGTCTCTCCCTTTTTTTTGATTTTATTCTATATTTTTACATATATCTTTATAAAAAAACCATTTTAAAATAAACGTTTCAAATAAATTTTATATTCATTTCTTATGTCTTTTTAAAATGGTCTCTTACGTCTAGTCTTTTCTTTCATCTTACTTATTTAATACTTCAAGAATCTTAGCTTTTGTCTTATCTACACCTAATCCTGATACAAATGGCATTCCTGTAATAAGAGGTACTCCAAAGTCTCTTTTTACCTTTGATGTTGTCACGATCAGATCTGCTGGAAGATTAGATGCGATCTCTGAAATTCTTACCTGTGCGATTTCGATATCAATGTTATTTTCTTTTGCTAATTCTACGATTGCGTTTGCTGCGATTGTTGATGTTGCGACTGCTCCTCCACATGCTACGATTACTTTCTTCTTCATAATTATATATTCTCCTTTTCTTTGATGATTTCGATGATTTCTTTTGCGTCTTTTGCTTTGATTAATTTCTTTAATACTTCCTGATCCTGAAGGACTGCCAAGATTGCCTGTAATAATTCAAGATGTCCTTTCTCATCAACTGCCAGCATGAAAATGACTTGTGCATTTACATATTCATCATCCGTTCCCATCTCTACAAATTCGACTGGTTGTTTTAATGTTGCGATTGCAATTCCTTTTTTGTTTACATGGCTTACGTCTGTATGTGGAATTGCGACTCCTTTTTCTCCTGTATTGATTCCTGTTGGAAATTCAGCTTCACGATCTTTTAAAGCCTGCACATAACTTTCTTTGCAATACCCTTGTTTTACAAGTTTTCCTCCGAGTGCTTCAAAAATGTCATCGCTTGATTTTGCTTCGAGTCCCGGTATGATCAGTTCTTCCTTCAGCTTTTCCCAAACCATTTTTGTGACTCCTCCTTTTTTCTCTTTTCTACTCTATTTTTTGTTACTTTGAAGTGACGTCCTTTCGATGGTTTTATTATATTATGGTTGCAAAGAAAAAAACAGTCAAAAGACTTTCCTTGATTTTTGCAAAAATATAAACAGATTGAAAACTTTTCAAAAATCTGTGAAAGGTTTTCAACCTGCTTTACTTTCTTCTATAACAATGTATCTTATTATTTGATACGTATCTCGTATTTCCTTATCGTATCTGCGGCCTCTTCTGGTGTCTTCGCTGCTGCAAGTTCTTCCTTAAACCCACGATTTGTCAGCATATTGACCAAATGAAAGAAGGCTTTCATATGCTTTTTATGATCTTCTGTGCTCATGCAGCAGAAAAATCTTACCTTAGCGATCTCTCCGTCAATATCTTCGATCGTAACAGGTTCTTTTAAGCGGATCAAGTTCATTCCAACTTCATTGCATCCTCTGTCAAATCCTTCATGTGGTAATGCAAATTCTGGAGAGATTATAATGTAGGCACCATTCTCCTTTACATTGTCGATCATGGCATCAATATATTTATCTTCTATCTTGCCTTGATCTAATAATGGCTGTGCTGATCTGATAATCGCATCTCTCCAATCACTACATTCTATGTCTAGCTGAATATCGGCTGCTGTTAATAATTCACATAAAAATGGTTCCTGTATCTCTACTTCAATCCCAAAGAATTCCTGTACTTTTCTTGTTACTTGATTCATCAATGAAGGATCTTTGATAATCTGACTTAATTCATCGATCAATTTCTGTGCATCTTTTTGTGGCAATGCAACTCTTTCCTGAATCGGAATTGGTTCAATCTTATGTTTTTCCTGAATCTCTTCAATCTTTCCATTTACTCTTAAATAATCTTCATCAGAAAATACCGGAGATACAAGAATGTATTCCCCTTCATAGTCTCTTAATGGAATTGTTGATATCACGAGATCAATATTCTGATACTTCTCATTATCCAGTAAATGTGCTGAAACTACATCTACCACATGAAAATCAAAACGATTCCTCATCTTGGCAAGAAGCAGCTGCGAAGTTCCGATTCCTCCGCCACATACGATCAGCACACGGAATTCCACTTCTTTTTTCTTTCTGCGCTCTAGCGCTGCACAAATATGAATTACAATATAGTCAATCTCAATCTCAGATATCTCTCGATCCATAAAATTACTTAGCATATCTTTATACTTTTGAACAACTTCTAAGACCTTAGGATTCTTTTCCACATATTGTTTTAGAAAATCATCCCTCTGTGTTACATTAAAGGAACGCATAATGATAGATTCTAAATGATCTGTCAGATTCTCATAAAACGCAAAATCTCTATTTAAGTTTACACCAAGATCTTTTGAAATATGTTCAATAAATTTTCTTGTAACCAGTTGAAGTCCTATAATCTTTTGTTCTCTTCGCTGTCTTTTTACATAGCTCATACTATCCAGCACACCACATAAGAAATCCACTTCGCCTTTGGCATCTTCTAAATCCCAATACTGACAGATGTATTTTTGAATATCTTTCGCCATTGCATATTTGCTTTTGTTCCCTTCAATTGGTTCTGTCATTACATTTCCATTGCGAATTCTTTCAATGGAAAGCATCAGATATTGAAGTAAATAGTCAAAAGAATCATCCGTCATAAATCTTCCATAGGCATGTTCCTGTTCATTGATGATCTTTTGAAGATTCCTTCGTTCATCTTCACTCATCTTAATTTCCATATTCAGACCTTTAAAAAAACTCCGGATTGTTGAATTTTCTTTAATTCCATTAGAACCTACAGACATTAATCTTAATAAGAATAAACGTTTATCTCCTTCTAATCCTTCAAGTCTTAATCCTTTATTTGAATGTGAGATTACTTTTAATTTTCCTGATTCCAACATTCTTTTGACTTCATCCAGATCATTAATGATCGTAGCACGGCTTACATATAATATATCTGCGATTTGTGATAATGTAATATGATCTTTCGTATTGATCAAAATTGCTGCTGCAAGCATTCTTCGTTCTTCTTTTGATAGTTTGTATGTATAAAAATCTTCCTGCTGTGTTGTCTCTCTCGCCTGACTTATATCTTCTTCCATCACGATTAAGCCGTTACTTCCAAAACGGATCGGTTTGATCTCTTGTTCTTTGAGGTAGTCATTGATATCTTTAATATCATTACGAATCGTGCGTTCTGAAACCTCAAATTTTGCTGCTAGTGTTGAAATCGTGTGATCATTTTCTCTTCGGCCTAACAAATCTAATATTTCTTTTGATCGCTTTTTCATATGATTTTGCCTCCTGTGTAATGTATATATTATAATACATTACGCAAGAGGCTTCAAAATATTTTATAAATTCAACGCTTCGATTGGTTTTAAATTCGCTGCCTTATTAGCAGGATATAATCCAAACACGATTCCAAGTATCGCTGAAAATGCTAATGCGATCAGACTAATTCCTGCTGATATCGTATAATCTGCTGACATTAACTGATTCATTCCAAAAATGGTTGCTGCACTTAATGCGATTCCGATCACACCTCCCATACAGGACAGAACGGTTGACTCGATCATAAATTGAGCCAGGATATCTTTCTTCTTCGCCCCGATGGCTTTTCGGATTCCGATCTCTTTTGTTCGTTCTGTAACGGACACAAGCATGATGTTCATGATTCCGATCCCACCTACCAGAAGTGAGATTCCTGCGATTCCTCCGATCATATATGTCATGGAGTTTGTAACGTCGCTGACGCTGTCTGCGATATCAGACTGATTTGTGATCGTATAGGAATCTTCATCTCCTGTTTTTTCTAACAGGAAGCTATCTACTGCACTTTCTGCCATGTTAAGCATTCCTTCATTTGTTGCAGATACATAAAAACTGCTGATCGTGCTGTTTTGCATGATCCTTTGTGCTGTTGTAAATGGAGTATAGATTACTGAATCGTTGGAGTCTCTCTGAGATGATCCATCTTCTTCTAAGACTCCTATGATCTTGAAGTTTCTTCCTGAGATTCGGATTGTTTCTCCTTCTACATCGGTATGTCCAAATAAGTCTTTGGCTGCTGTGACTCCAATGAGGCAGACTTGCAGCCGGTTATCATTATCTACATCTAAGATATAACGTCCTTTTTGTACACTGATATTTTGAATATCTTCGTATTCCTCTGTAATTCCTTTTAATGTTACACTGGATGAATTTCCAGATGCTTTTGCTGTAGAGCTTCCTGAAATGATCGGTGATACACTCTCGATTGCTGGGTTATTTTCAAGGCTTTTAATGTCACTGGTTGTGATCTTATTGCTTCTTCTGCTTGTTACCGTTGCTGAGATCACATTGCCGCCTAATTGTGATAATGTGTCACTGACGTTATTTGTCGTACTTTGTACAATCGATACAAGAACTGTAACACTCATCACACCGATAATGATTCCAAGCATGGTTAAGAATGATCTTAATTTTGTTGAACATATAGAAGCAAATGCCATTTTAATTGCTTGTGTGATCTTCATATTCTGCCTCACCTCCTGAATCTTTTATGATCTTTCCATCGCTGATTTGTAGCTGTCGCGGTGCTTCCATTGCCACATTGTTGTCATGTGTGATCAATACGATCGTATTTCCTTCTTCATAAAGGTTATGCAGCAACATCATGATCTCTTTTCCTGATCTGGAATCTAAATTTCCTGTCGGTTCGTCGGCAAGGATCAGGGATGGCTCTCCGACTAACGCTCTTGCGATCGCGACCCTTTGCTGCTGTCCTCCGGAAAGCTGATTAGGTTTGTGGTTCATTCGTTTTTCCAAACCAACTGCTTTTAATGCCTTTACTGCTTTTTCTCTTCGCTTCTTTGTCGGCATTCCCTGATAGATCAGCGGAAGTTCTACATTCTCCAGTGCGGAGAGTTTTGGTAGCAGATGGAACTGTTGAAAGATAAATCCAATCTTTTTATTGCGGATCACTGATAATTCTTTTTCTTTACATTTTAAAATATCTGTTCCATCCAGTGTTATTTCTCCAGAATCCGGGCGGTCAAGGCATCCAAGCATATTCATAAATGTTGATTTTCCGCTTCCTGACTGCCCGATGATTGCCACAAATTCGTGCTCTTTGATCGAAAGTGACACATCATCCAATGCATGAACTTCTTCTCCACCAAGAAAATAAGTTTTCTTTAGATTTTTTACGGATATCATAATGATCACCTCCTACTGTTTTCCACCAGATGACATTCCACCGCCTTGCTTATTTCCACCTTGCATTCCACCACCAGATGGTGCATCCATTCCACCTTTCATATCGGATTTTTCATCAGAGCTGCTACTGCTTCTTGTGATGGTCTTAACCTGATCTCCTTCGCTGACTCCTGATGTGATCTGTGCATAAGTATCATTGATGATCCCTGTCTCTACTTTGGTCTGTGTTCCATTTTCATTGTCATCCGTTACTACTGTTACATAACTTTCCCCGTCTTTTGTCTGGATTGCTGATACTGGGACTAAGACCGCATTTTCTGCTTTGGCTGTTGTGATCGTTGCTGTGACACTCATGGATGGCAAAAGGTCAGCTGCATTACTTAACTGGATCGTGACTGGATATGTCGCAACTCCATCACTTGTTGATCCAACTTTCGATACTTTTGTTACTTTCCCTGTAAATGTCTTATCTTCCACTGCATCTGCTGTTACTGTAACACTCTGGCCTTTCTTGACACTTTTGATATCTAATTCATCAACATTGATCGTTACTTTATAACTGCTTGTTTTCAGTACTTTGCATACACTCTGGCCTTTACTGATCGTTTTTCCTTTTGTGATCGTGCCACTTACGATTCCATTATATTTTGATGTAACTGTCAGGTTACTTCTTTCTGTTTTCAAGGTTGATAACTTCATTGTCAGATCTTTATATTTTCGTACATTACTTGCATAATCATCATCGGATGAATCACTATCTTCGATCGTATCTTCTAGAGTTTCAATCTGGCTTTCTAACTGCGTGATCGAATCTTCCAGATCAGAACTTGTAAGCTTAGCGATCACATCTCCTTTTTTGACTGCCGCTCCGTCTTTTTTAAGAACTGACTGTACGGTGACATCACTGGAAAATGTGACATTTTGCGTTGTTGCTTTTACAGAACCACTTCCTTCTACTGTCTTTTCAATCGTTCCTGTTGTTGCTTTCTGTGTCTGTACCGTTTTTTGTGGCTGCTTTTTCTGGAAGAAGAATTTATAAATTCCAAATCCTCCGCCACCAAGTAATGCTAAAATGATCACAATACAACATAGTTTATGATTCTTTATTTTTGATATCATATTTTTCTTTTCCATATATGCCTCCAATTCATGTGCTGTTTTTGATTTTCTGTTTGTTATTGTAGAAAATCTTTTTGAACATCTCATGATAGTTTTATGAACAGTACGTGTTAATGTTATGAACATTTTGTGACTTGAAAACACTGGAATTTCCACATTTTTCGTGCTATCTTGTAGATAACAAACTTGTAGTTAGGAGTTATGATCATATGAATTGGCATGGAAAACGTTATTATTCGTTTGATAGTTTTTTAAAGAATTATTTTGGTGAGAAAATTTATAAAGTATCCTTAGATGGTGGTTTTACCTGTCCAAACAGAGATGGAACACTTGGAACTGGTGGTTGTATCTTTTGCAGTGAGGGCGGTTCCGGGGATTTTGCTTCTTCAGCTGCTTTGTCTGTGACAGATCAGATCACCGCTGGAATTGAGATGGTTTCTAGAAAGATCGAGAATGGGAAGTATATTGCTTATTTTCAGGCTTTTACGAATACTTATGGTCCGATTGAAAAACTGGAAACTTTGTATATGGAAGCGGTCAATGATCCGCGAATCATTGCTCTTGCGATCGGTACCAGACCGGATTGCCTGCCTGCCGAGGTTTTGGAACTTTTAAATCAATTAAATAAGATCAAACCTGTGTTTGTGGAACTTGGTCTGCAGACGATTCATGAAGAGACCGCTTCTTTTATCCGGCGTGGGTACCCTTTGTCTTGTTTTGATGAAGCAGTTATGAATCTTCATAAGATCGGTGTATTGACTGTTGTTCACCTGATTCTTGGGCTTCCTGGTGAAACGGATGATATGATGCTTGAGTCAGTTCGTTATCTGAATCACCTTCCGATTCATGGGGTTAAATTTTCTATGCTGCATATTTTGAAGAATACGGATCTGGCTGATCATTATGAGGAACATCCCTTTGATGTGTTTACTTTGGAATCTTATGTTGATCTGATTTTGAAATGTATTGAGAATCTGAGTCCTGAGATCGTGATTCATCGATTAACTGGAGATGGACCGAGAGATTTGTTGATTGCTCCTGAGTGGAGTGTTTATAAGCGGAAAGTTTTGAATAGGATTGCGCATGAGATGAAGGTGAAGGATGTTTGGCAGGGGGATTTGTTGTAGATTGTAACCAACTTTTTAATATTTTTCAACAATTGTATGTTACACATGGAATAAAAATATGGAGACGGTTTTCAAAATCTGAAACTGTCTCCATATTTTTTTACAACTGATTCATATCTTCGAATGATATCAGTCTGACATTTTCCTCTTCCTGCTCACGCAACTTTAATTTTTCCGTAAAACCTGATTTTGAAAATATCATATAACTTTGTTTTTGATAATGAAACAATCCACTTCTTTCCTGTAATGTCTCCAATATATCCACATCTGCTGGCTCATTTCTCCACTTGCATTCTCCAAAGATTGCTTCTGAGCCGTTCTCCGCCATTAGGTCAATCTCTTCTTGTCGTTTCTTCTTTGGATTATTTCCCCACCATCGTCCAAATTCACCTGTTGGAAATGGAAGTGTCATATAGATTTGTGGAAAATATAAATATTGCTTGCAGATTTCTTCGAAAATATATCCCATAAAATGACTGATCTGAGGTTTTACAGATACCTCATAGATTGTCTCCCCGATTCCTCTCATAATACCGCTTAAATTCGGTCTGACAAATCGATACCAGAATAAAAACATAAAATCTTCTAAGGTATATAATGTTTTTCTACTTTTGATACCTTCAGTCAATGGTGTTTCTTTCTTAATGATTCCTAACGTTATCAAAGACTGAATCTGTGCGCTGCATCCACTGCTTGCAAGTCCTGTTTTCGTTGCAATTTCATTTAACCTGCTTGCACCTCCTGCAATCGCTGTTATGATTGAATGATAGCTTGATGGATCTTGAAGTTCCTGTTTTAAAAGATTCCCTGGTTCATCAAATAAACGTCCGCTTTCATCAAAAAATAATTTCTTAATATTATCATCCATTGACCAATCATTATGAATCCTTGATAAATACTCTGGAATCCCCCCTGTCACACCGTATAAAACTGCCTGTTCTTCTGCTTTAAAACCTGAAAGCATCTGTCTGGCTTCAAAATAAGTGAAAGGATGTAGTTTAAACTGGGCCGTTCTTCTTCCATATAAGGGACTTTTATACCCTAACACCTGCTCTTCCATAAAACTCATAGAAGATCCACACAGAATCAAAAACAAATTGGAATCTTTCCAACATTGATCAATATGACTTTGTAACATTGAAGAAATCGCAGGATAAGATCCTGCAAGGTATGGGAATTCATCAATTGCTATCACAAGACGTTCTTGATCATCTGTATTCTTACATAAATGATCGATATATGAAAGCAAGCTTTCAAAATCTGGGAATTCTGGCATATAAAATTCTTCATTTTTTTCAGCTAATAACACTTTTGAAATACCTGACAGATTTTCTTTGGATGTACCTTCAACTGCCATATAATATGCGGATCTTTTCTTTTTCAAAAATTCATTGATCAACATCGTTTTTCCAACCCGCCGTCTTCCATAGATAACAACAAACTGAAATTCTTCCTCTTGATACAATTCATTTAACTTCTTAAGTTCACGATCTCTTCCAACAAATCTCATAACATCATCCTTTTTGCTAATTGACTAATTACTAATTACCTAATTACTAATCGAACAATTAGTAATTAGGTAATTATAACATACTTTAAAATTTTCAATCAATAACTTTGCATAATTCTTTGTTGATTTATTTTACCTTAACCGTCACATATTTCACCGCTTTCTGATACTTCGATGTTTTTGCTGCCGTGATCTGGATCTTGTATAATTGATCAAACAGTGTTTTATCTGTTCCTATCTCAAAAAAGGATTTCAGCATACTCATATTCAAAGTCTTTCCAAAACGTCGAGGACGTGTAAATAGATTTACTTCTCCCCAGTTTTGTAAAAGCTGCTCGATCAATCTGGTTTTGTCTACGTAGTAGAAACCGGATTTTATCAGTTTATCAAATTGATCGATGCCTACTGGTAATTTCATATTGTTCATTGCCAACACCACCGTTACCACCTTCTTAGATTTTATCTAATCACAAAACATCCTCTTCCGTTTGCTTTTGCTTCATATAAGATCTCATCGGTCTTTGTCAGAAGTTCCTTGATCGTTTTTGGATATTTAAAACGATATACTCCAATACTGCAGCTTACTGTGACTTCCTTCTGAATTCCTGAGATATTTTGAAAGAATTATTCCAGTTCCTTTTCTAACACTTCCTGGCTCATCTCTTCTTCGATCATCACAGCAAACTCATCTCCACCAACTCTTCCGACTGCTCCATATGGCTCAAATTGTTCTTGTAAAAATGTCGCAAATTTCTTTAAGGTTTCATCTCCTGCTATATGTCCCAGTTTATCATTGATCTGCTTAAACCAATCCACATCCAAGAATAAAAACCATCCTTGATGGCCATGGATTCTCTGATCGTTTTGAATATTTTGGCAGTGTTGCAAAAACAGTCTTCTTCCCATTACTCCAGTCAAAAAATCAATCTCCCCTTGATATTCCCGATATTTCATATATTGGTAGATCATAAGCATCGTCAATATTAAGATAAAATCCAATGCAAGCATTGCGATCAAAAACTGTACCTGTAAATGTAGCAGATCAATCTCTATTGTTCTTGTTACATGAACTCTGTGCTGTTTCAACATACATGTAGACCGATTTGCAAAATATCCAGTAGAAAATATCGCTATACAAATGATCAAAAAACTGATCCCTGATGATATAGCGACTATCTTAGAAGACAGATATGGATCATCCAAAGATTGATTTACCGTATCCTTGTATTTTTGAATGCGTTCCTTGTGATAAATCTTATATGCCACCTCTACCCAGAAAAGACAACATAGTGCAATAAGTGCATCATTGATCCCCATATGAAATGTTGACATTCCAGTATAGCCAAGCTGTGGAAAACAGGCTCCCATAACAATGAACACTAAGAAAGCATGTATCCACTGTGAGATCAAAGAAAGGATCCAGATTCCTATTTTCTCATACTTTCGTCCTTTTATGATAGAAAACAGATATCCGATCACAAAGCCAAACAGAACTCTTGCCCCAACACTTAGTAAAATGCTTCCTATTGGATTACCACTGTATAGCGGCGAAAATATCTTATCATCTGATACAACATAAAGTGCTGATGCCTTATACATACTTGCTAGTCCAAATACCAATCCGATCAGTGTCGATTCCAAAGGTCCAAGCAAACATCCCGCAACTACGATCGGGATATATGCTGTTGTAAGTGAAATTGGATCAATATGGATGAATCCTAAAAAAGTAAATGACATAATAAGCTCGATCGCCAATAATAGCACAAAAACATATTTTTCAAATTTTAAATGCTTCCATTTGTTTTGCTTCATATCTCTAATCTTCCTTTGCTTTTGGGTCTCTTAAACTTCTTCCCAATTCTTCTTTGCTTACTTACATCATATCATAAAAACAAAGTATCAACGACACCTGAATGCCCAAAATCAAAGGTATCCCTAATCTAAAATACCATTTTCTTGTCTTATGATGAAATACTGTCATACCGATCATTGCTCCAATGGAGCCTCCGATCAGTGCAAGTATGATCAATTTTTTCTCTCTGACTCTCCACTGTCTTGTCATCGCTCTCCATTTGTCTAGTCCATACAATGCAAATGTTATAACGTTGATCATGATCAGATATAAGTGAATATATGCTGATTGCATTTGTAGGTTTCCTCCCCATAGCCTTTTATTTTAATCTGTATTTTCGATTTTTATTATTGCCTATTTGTTCTATATCTTGTGTCAAAGCTTTTAATAACTCTTTCGTTCTGGAGGGTTTTAAATTTAATAAATTACAAAAATCCTGAATCGTATATTCTTTACCCTCTTCCATAAATTCAAGTATTTTTTTATAATTTTGTATTGTCTTTTTTGAAATCTTTTTATCGCCGTTTTTTATCGCCGTTTTTTTATCGCCGTTTTTTATCGCCGTTTTTTTATCGCCGTTTTTTACATTATCATAGGAATAATCTTCATTTAATGGCACAATAAGTCTGAATACATCACCTTCTATGAATTCTGGTTCTTCTCCTGAATAATATTTCGAATATTTAAATATATTTCTCACTCCTGAACCTAATCGATCTGACCATCCTATATTTCTAAAAAATGAAGCAATAATCGGATTCTTTGGATTTGGTTCCATATTATCAGGTGTAATAATTCCATCTCCTGATGACCGATTCGCATTTTCTGTATACATCCTATCTTTTTCTATTACAAATTTAGCTGTATATGAACTCGTAAATTCTCTATGAATTAATGTATTTGCAATCATTTCCCTGGTTATAATATTCCTCAGATTTTTTCGTTCCACCCCTTCTATAAAAAATTTATCAGGCAAATGTTTTCTTCCAAATTCCATTAATCGATCGTAACTTTCTATTAAGTTTGTTCTAATGATTTCTCGATCATCATAGCGATCCACATTAATTCTTCTTACCAACGCATCCGTTTCATAAGCTGGGCAAATATCCATGATCAGATCATCTTTTCCCAATAACATAACTGCTGCCAGATTATATCCACTTTCTCCTGTCGCTCTGTCCTTTCCATATAATCCCGCACTTCTCAATAATTCCTCATCACTCATACTTTCCCAACTATGCACACCTTCTATATTATTTGTTGCCATTTTTCTAATTCGTGGCAATAAATCTAATCTAAAATCTTCCAGTGAAATATAAGGATAAATCTGTTTCTCTGTAAACCTATTCTGTTTTCTAATATACATCATTGCAAGTTGAGCTGTTGCAGTAACTTTTACATCTGCATCATCTACTCTGTCATAAACTTCTTTTTTGAAACTGTGTACTTCTGCGCTGACTGGTATATGAATATGAATGATCGTTTTTCCTTCATACTTTATAATTTCCGGCGATAGATATATGGTTGGAGTAAACATATTGGGATTACTGATAATCTTTATAAAATTCTTTACCATATCTCCTGCTGCATTTTCAGGAACTCCACAAACAGTCCCATCGTCTTCTACTCCAAGGTAAATATCTCCACCAAAACGATTCAGAAAGGAGCATACACTTTGATATACATCATTTTCTATTCGGTTGCTGCATCTTTTAAATTCTACTGCTATTGTTTCACCTATCTGCAATATGGTTCTTAATTTTTCTTGATCCATAGTGTATATTCATCTCTCCTTTATTTGTTGACATAAAATATACCAAATGTTAATATATTAATAAAGAAAGGTGCTACCGATGACGGTTCGCCTGATTATTAATACGTTATAAAAATAACCGCTTAACTTTCCAGGCTAGGGCGGTTATTTTTCTGTCTTGGCATCATGCTTTCCACGCACTAGAACTCCCTGTAGGAAGCAAACAGCCATTCATGTCAATGTAATAACACCTGATATATATTTTAACAAACAGTTTTATTATAATCAATATATCCATGTGGTATTCTCTTTATTTATAAGTTTATTTTTCAAAGCACCTCTTAAGTGCTATGAACCCTTAAGATTTTTCTTATCCCTTTCGATAATTTATGTAATATTACTGCAAATAATAACGCAATACACACCGCAATAATGCTGTTAATTATCCAATTCCCCGTAATATACATTACTGATACTGGTCCCACAATAAACATATAGTGGCAAAGATAAATTTCAAAACTTATACCATCAACCAATTGTACAATTTTTAGCATTTTCGCTTTAGAAAAGATAATTGAAAATAGCATAAATATACATGCTGCTGCCACATAATGTGTATAATTTACAACAACAAGATTATATAATTTCGTACCATCAATCATTACTCGTCCAATAAATCTCATTGCAAATGCCAGACACATAACAATAAAATATATAACTGCTGATTTATTAGTTGATTTTCCAAGTCTTTCCCAATTACTTCCTACATAATATGCTATTGCATAAAAGCACACATGATATGTAATGAAAAATATATAATTCGGCAGCAGATATGCCATAATAAACGGAACTATAAGTAATCCAACTAGTATGCCCCATTTTGTCTTTTTATATTGAATTCTTTTCCAGATTTTTTCTATCAACGGTGTTAATATATAACAAATCATTAACGTTGTCATAAACCATGTATGATCTGCACCTAATACTCCTACATGCATTCCTTGTACAAAAAACTATAATCCTTCTATATATTTTATTATAAAATTTATTATAGTACCTTTTTTCTTAATTTCCTATATCTACTCCTGCTCATTTCCTGCTTTTTGGTAATTTTTTCTTAAAATACAGCAAAAAGAGATGGAAAAATCTATATTGTTTTGATCTTTCCATCTCTTTTTATGTTAAAATTTTATCTTTTTATACGTTGATCTCAGCTGTTAATCCGAGTACTTCTTTATTCTCTTCCAGAATTGGATTGATCACTTCATTCACAAATTCTTCTGTCTGCTGTGGTGCACGTCCTACGAAGTTCTCTGGTTTCATGATCGCCTGTAACTGCTCCATGTTCATACCAAATGCTGGGTCTGCTGCGATTCTCTCTAACAGATCGTTTGCTTTTCCTTCTTCTTTGACAACTTTTCCTGCTGCCATAGAATGTACACGGATCTTCTCATGAAGTTCCTGTCTGTCTCCACCAGCTTTTACTGCATCCATCATGATATTCTCTGTTGCCATGAATGGAAGTTCGCTTCTTAAGCGGCTTTCGATAACCTTAGGGTATACAACTAATCCGTCTACAACGTTTAAGTAAAGGTCTAAGATACCATCGATCGCTAAGAATCCTTCTGGTACGGATAAACGTTTATTGGCTGAGTCATCTAATGTTCTTTCAAACCACTGTGTAGATGCTACTAATGCTGGGTTCATAGCATCTGACATTACGTAGTTTGCTAAGGAAGCGATTCTTTCACTTCTCATTGGGTTTCTCTTATATGCCATTGCAGATGATCCGATCTGGTTCTTTTCAAATGGTTCTTCTACTTCTTTTAAGTGCTGAAGAAGTCTGATGTCGTTTGAGAACTTATGAGCAGACTGTGCGATCTGACTTAATACGTTGATCACGCGGGAATCAACTTTTCTAGAGTATGTCTGTCCAGATACTGGCTGGCATTTGTCAAATCCCATCTTCTTGGCGATCATTCCATCAATCTTCTTGATCGTTTCGTGGTTTCCTTCGAATAACTCTAAGAAACTTGCCTGTGTTCCTGTTGTTCCTTTTGATCCTAATAATCTCATGTTAGCGATCACGTGATCAAGATCTTCTAGATCATATACGAGATCCATCAGCCAAAGGCTTGCTCTCTTACCTACTGTTGTAGGCTGTGCTGGCTGAAAATGTGTAAATCCAAGTGTTGGAAGATCTTTGTATTTCATTGCGAATTTGGATAATTCGTTGATCACATTTAATAATTTTACTCTGACAAGCTTTAATGCTTCTGTCATGATGATGATGTCTGTGTTATCACCAACATAGCAGGATGTTGCTCCTAAATGGATAATTCCTTTTGCCTTTGGACATTGTACTCCGTATGCATATACATGAGACATAACATCATGACGGACTAATTTTTCACGTTCTTTTGCTACATCGTAGTTGATGTCTTCTGCATGTGCTTTTAATTCGTCGATCTGTTCCTGTGTGATATCAAGTCCTAATTCTTTCTCTGTCTCAGCAAGTGCGATCCATAACTTTCTCCATGTCTTAAACTTCTTGTCTGGAGAAAAGATGTACTGCATCTCTTTGCTTGCATAACGTTCTGATAATGGGCTCTGGTAACGGTCGTTCATAAAAATCTCCTTATCCTTATCTTTCAAAATTTCCACGAATATCTCTTGTTGGCGGTTTCATTGGATACTCACCTGTGAAACATCCTTTACAGATTGGTAATCCCTGTACCATCTGTGAAAGTCTCTCTTCTCCTAAGTATCCTAAACTATCTGCTCCGATCACTTCACAGATCTCGTTGATCGATCTGTTATATGCGATCAGCTGTTCTCTCTCTGGAATATCAGTTCCAAAGTAGCATGGCCACAGGAATGGTGGGGAACTGATCCTTACGTGAACTTCTGTCGCTCCTGCATCGCGTAACATCTTCACAATGCGGTCACTTGTTGTTCCTCGTACGATGGAATCATCGATCATGATGACTCTCTTTCCTTTGACTGCTTCTTTTAAAACATTTAACTTGATCTGCACGCTTGATTCACGGCTACTCTGTCCTGGTTTGATGAAAGTTCTTCCAACATAACCGTTCTTGACAAACGCGGTTCCATATGGGATTCCTGACTCTAAGGAATATCCAAGAGCTGCTGCATTTCCTGATTCTGGTACTCCGACAACCAAGTCTGCTTCTACCGGTGAATCCTGTGCGAGGTATCTTCCTGCCTGAATTCTTGAGTGGTATACCCCAACTCCGTCAATCTCACTGTCTGGTCTTGCAAAATAAATGTATTCAAAGATACATCTTGCTGTTTTTTCCTTTGGAAGACATAAATCACAGTCTGACTGAATTCCATCCTTTGTGATCGTTACGATCTCTCCTGGATTCACGTCACGGATAAATTCTGCTCCGATCGTATCTAATGCACAGCTTTCAGATGCTAATACATAAGCGTTATCTCTCTTACCGATACATAGTGGCTTAAATCCATATGGATCTCTTGCCCCGATCAGTTTCCTTGGTGACATAACGATCAGGGAATACGCACCTTTGATCTTCTGCATTGCTCTGGCTACTGCCTTCTCAATTGATGATGTATTCACGCGTTCTCTTGCGATATGATATGCGATAACTTCGGAATCGATCGTTGTCTGGAAAATAGCTCCTGTCTTTTCTAATTCTTCGCGAAGTTCTATTGCATTGATCAGATTACCATTATGTGCAAGTCCTAAAGTACCTTTTACATAATTTAAAACCAGTGGCTGGGCATTCTCAGGAACACTCTCTCCTGCTGTTGAATACCTTACATGCCCCACACCGATATCTCCCTTTAATGCCTGAAGGGAATCTGGTGTAAACACTTCATTACATAATCCCATACCTTTTTGAGATGTGACATTACGTTTTGGACCATTCGTATCAGAAACTGCAATTCCACAGCTTTCCTGACCTCGATGCTGCAGTGCAAACAATCCATAATAGATCGTTGACGCTACATCATTGCCATCGAAATCGTAGATACCGAAAACTCCACATTCTTCTCCCAACTTATCAAAGTTCTCTCTGCTCATCGTGATCTTTTGACCTTTCTGTTATACAATCTTTAGTTTCGTTTGTAAAATACACATTTTTGATAGTAACATATTCATTTTAAATCTGCAAGCATCCCTGTTATTGATTCTCTTTTAATAATGTAGTATCTGGAGGGATCTCTCCTCGCTTAAGCTTCGTATATATGATCCTTCTTACAGATTTATCGATTCTTGATTCTTTGATCTTGCCACTTTTTAGTGCCTTCTTAATTGCCTTGTATGCTTCTTTATAGTTATCCGGCATCACGATCAGGTCAACTCCTGCCTGAATTGCTTTCACTGCTGCTTCTCCGGAACTATAGTTATCTGTGATCGCTTTCATGTTCATCGCATCGGTCATGATAACGCCCTTATATTCAAGTTCATCTCTTAGAATATCTGATACAACTCTGCTGCTCAGGCTTGAAGGCTCCTTCTCATCTGTCACATTAGACAGCATCAGATGTGACACCATCACTGCATCAGCTTTTGCCTTGATCCCTGCTTTAAATGGTTTAAAATCTGTATCTCTTAATGTATTGATCGTCTGATCGGTCTCTGTACTTCCGCGGTGTGTGTCTCCTCCAGTCTGTCCACTTCCTGGAAAATGCTTTAATGTCGCTGAGATCTGTTGTTTCTGCATGTTCTTTACCAGTGTTGTAATAATATCAGCAACTTTCTTTGAGTCTGTCCCAAAGCTTCGGTCTCCAATCTCTGTGTTATTCTTATTCGTTAAAACGTCTGCGACTGGTGCCAGATTCATGTTAAATCCAAGCTCTTTTAATTCCTTTCCCTGTGTCTTTCCCATCTGCGCGATCTTCTTGTTATTGTAAGTTCTTCCAACTTCCTGTGCAGATGGATATACTGTCATCTTCATCTTGGGATTTGATGCGACTCTTGAAACCTGTCCACCTTCCTCATCCACTGCCATAAATAGTGGAATATAGGAGGCATCTTGAAGCTCATCCGTCATCTTCTTTGTCTGATCAGGTGTGTTGATATTCTTCGCAAACATGATCACTCCACCTGCTGGATACTTCTTCAATGTCTTCTTCATCTGACTCGTCACACTTGTCTGATTCTTGCTTTCTGCCTCATCTAATTGATAAACAGATACCATAAATAGTTGTCCGATCTTATTCTTTAAGGACATCTCCTTTGTGATATCTTTTGCCATTCCCTGCAGGGTTGTTTCATCCAAATCTTCTGTCTTGAGTTTCTTTGTTGTACTCTTCTTCCCGCATCCTGCTGTCATGACAAGCATCAATACAAGGACAAGGCTGATTAAACGTCTCTTCATTCTTTCGTGTCCTTTCCGTGCATGCTCTTTTCTTTTTATTATACCAGAAGCATTTGTTTGTATCAAATGCTGTTACGTCCTATTTCTAAGAAAAAAAGCCCCTCCAGATCTTAATGTCTGAAGAGACTTTAAAAGCAGATGTCTCCAAATACGCAACCGTTCCATAAGTCACCATGTATCAAAACTTCATGAAAAAAAGGATTTAAAAACCACTCTCTCAAATGGTCTATTTGCATATTGTCGACACCACTAGTATATACTTTTATATTTATGTTTTCTACCCTTTCAACATAGTTTTTTTCAATTTTTACAATTTTGTCAAAAAATATATGAAATCTATTTGTTTACATCTAAATGTTGTTTAAATTGTATAGTAACCAGGAATTGATCTCCGTCTATTCTTATCGAAAACTCTCCTCCACAATTCTTTGTAAAACTGTCTGCGATGGAAAGTCCTAATCCGTTTCCTTCGCTGGTACGTGATTTTTCCGCTCTGGCAAACCGTTCCATGATCTCTTCTTCTGTAAAATTCATCTCATAGGATGCTGTGTTTATAACTTCTAATTTTATATTTTGATCTGCTTCGGTGATCCTTAGGAAGATTCTGGTTCCTTTCAGGGAGTATTTTAAGGCATTTTCTATGACATTTTGTACCACTCGGTACATGCGGCTGCTGTCTCCGATAAATCTTGTGTGTGTAGCTTCGCACTGATATCTGATCGCAAATCCAGATTTTTCTATCTGATCTGCCATATCCCCCAGTGTCTGTTCTACCAGACGTTTCATATCCATTTCTTCCAGATCTACTTTCGCATCTCCACTTGTTGCTTTCGCAAGTTCAAATAGGTCAGAAATGATGGATTTTAAGCGTTCGGTCTTGTTGATCAGGATGGTTACATAATCTCTTGATTCTGCAGATAATGTCTGATCTCTGCTTAAGAGATCGACGTATCCGATGATAGAAGTCAGCGGTGTCTTCAGATCATGTGATACATTTGTGATCAGATCGATCTTCATTCTCTCGCCCTTCATCTGTGTTTCTAATGCTTTTTCCATTCCCTGCCCGATATTGGTCAGTTTCTGACTGTATTCATAATACGCAGATTCTTTTGAAATATCGGTCGTTGCCGTCAGTTCTCCATTGGAAATACGTTCGATCTGATCGACAAGCATGCTTAAATCTCTCTGTTCTTTTGCGTATTTGTCTGAATATCTTGAAAAATATCTGATAAGGAAAACAAAAATGACTGCTGCTATAAACAAGAGTGGGGATGGAATATTCATTCCACTCATTCCCATGATGATACAAGCAAGTGTACCGACAGTTAAAATATATCGTAAGACCCTGTACTGTCTGATCCTGTCTCTTGCATGTTTTTGTGCAAATGACATTGCTTCGTCTTCCAGCTTTCTTCTTGTCTTTGCCCGACGGCTCCATTTTCGAATATATCCCAGACAAAATGTTGAATCCAGAAGATTCTTCTGGCGAATCCTCCATACCGTAGTCTGAATACATACGGCAAATGCCATGATGAAAAATGGAACTGAGATATAACTCAGCGTCATGATCATCTCGATCGTTGAACCTGTGATCCCGCCCTGTGTATATTCTATCGTATATTCCCAGATTGCAAAGCATAATGCGATCACCAGTCCAAGCAGCGTAATTACTGTCACCAGTATGATCTCCCACCAGAACCTGTCAAGCCCTCTAAAGAATCTGGTTCGCTTTTCCTGAAGTGCAAATAAGATGCACAGCAGGATCGTTCCGATTACTTCAATGATCGAAACAACGATAATCGTTTTGATTCCCGTCGTAATCTGTTTTGTTGATCCTTTTCGAAAATTTTCAATCTCTGTTAATGCTTTTTTTGTCAAAGAAATCTCAATGTCTGCATTTTCCAGACGCTGATTCTTCTCATCATTGATCAGAAGCTGTTCTGGGAATATATCCCGCAGTGTATAATTATCTCCTGAGAATTCATAGTATTCTGTCTGAGGCACAATGTACTCACTGTACTCATCGTAATCATCATACGGATCCCATCCTTTGAAACTTCCGTCTTTGTTTAATTTCTCTGTCTTGTCTCTTTCTATATGAAAATGTTCAATCCTGCCCCCAGTATAGTTCGCATTTTCTGTTCCATATGTTGATGTTGTCGTTACCATCTTTTTATCATATGGTTTGACCTTCATCGTTACTTTCACAAACGATTCTTTTTTTATCTTATTCAGTAAACTTTCTGATACATGATTTACCTGTGTATAATAGACTTTATTACTTTCTTGATCCGCCCATTTGTCAAACAGTGACATCTGTGTGTGTTTGATATAGTCTGATTGATCCTGTTCATCCAGACTGAAGCTGTTATCTCCTGTCAATGCCATGTTATGGATCATGTTGAGTCCATATATCCCTGACAGGGTCATGACGATCATCACAAGTGTGATCAATACTTTGTTAGTCCATTTTCTCGATCTTGTATCCAATTCCCCACACCACCTTTAAATATCTTGGATTTTTTGCATCTATTTCTATTTTCTCGCGGATACGACGGATGTGGACCATAACGGTATTCTCTGTTGCATAGGCTTCTTCGTTCCATACGCGTTCGTAGATCTCATCTGCTGAAAATACTCTGCCCAGGTTGTTCATCAGAAGGCTTACGATCTTGTATTCGGTTGCAGTCAGTTTCACTGGCTCTCCGTCTACCATCATCCTTTTTCCTTTCATGTCAAGGATCAGTCCGCCATTGATGATCTGTTCCTTATTGCTTTCTGCGGCGTTCATTCCTCCAAACTGCATGTATCTTCGCAGCTGGGATTTCACTCTCGCTACTAGTTCATCTGGGCGGAATGGTTTGCTGATATAGTCGTCGGCTCCCATAGATAGTCCCAGGATCTTATCGCTTTCTTCTGTCTTGGCTGAAAGAATGATGATCGGGATGTTCTTGCTTTCCCTGATCTTCATCGTTGCGGATAGTCCGTCCATCTTCGGCATCATAACGTCTATGATCAGAAGCTGGACTTCTTGCTCCATCAGGACATCCATGGCTTCCAGACCATCATATGCCGTTATGATTTCATAGTCTTCCATTTCCAGACGTTTCTTGATCGCTCCTACGATCTCTTTGTCGTCGTCAACGACCAGGATCTTTGGCTGGTTCATACTTTTCCTCCTCGTATCTTTGATGGTTTTAGTGTATCAGGTGGTTCTTTCGTTTCTGCGGATATAATTCTTACGAATTTCTTAATATGATGTAAGTGTCAAAAGTATAAATTGCGTTTGTGCTTGCACAAATAAGCAATTTATACTTATTGACACTCTCATCTTAATATGACTTCCTTAATTATAGTAACTTCCAGAATAATTATCAATATCCTGTCCAATGTCCATAAGAGTGTTCCTGTGCTTAATAGATAGCAAGATATTGATAATTATTCTCATTTATAGTTATTGTTCACTAACCTTTCGTGTGGTATCATATCTTTCATCAGTTAGAGTTTTCTAACTACGTACACGCTATTATTTTATATTACAGAAAACGGAGGAAAAACTATATGCGTAAAAGATTAATCGGGAAAGCCTTTGCTATCGCTATGAGTGGTGCAATGGTTTTAACTGCGACTCCTGTGACAGCTAATATCTTTAATGTTGCTCACATTGTTAAGGCTGCTGATGAACAATCTGATGAATATGTTTATTGCTATGCTGGACTTACCTGGAATGAATATTGGGCATCTGAGGGTGTTTATGCTGCCGGTAATGACAGCTCTTCTGATACATTAGATAGTCATAGTGAACTTGATAATGGTGGATACGATGCCGTTACTCGTGCTACAACAAACCATGGCCTTCATAGAGGAAGTTTCCAGTGTATCACTACGATCTATACAACCGATGGAAGTGCTTATCAGATCTCTAATTGGGAACAGGTAAAAGATTCTGATGGTAAAGTAACAGCCACTTATTTACATCTAAAAGACGTGGAAGGAAGAGTTACTTTTAACAAAGGAACTTTAACATTTGCTGACAATTCCACAAAAAAAATGGATCACTATAGTGTTTCTGGAATCAAATATGTTCCTGTAAAAGTAAAGGCTTCTGACTACAACGATTTCGAAGCAAAATACTCTGTTGTTGAAAACAATGGTACACTGATCGGTGGATATGCAGAAGGTGTTTTAAGTTCTTATGAAGCATCTGCAAATGTAACAGCAGATACAAATGGATTAAAGGAAGCAGTCAAAGGTTCTGACGGTTCCTTCTCTTTCAAAGCCAGAACAACTGGTACTGACTCTGGTATTAAAGATCAGACATTACAGAAAGCTGTAAAAATCACTCCAACTGTAAAAGCTGCTTCTGGATCATATGGAGAATTTCTTCGTGTGGATCTAAATGGAGATGACTATGGTGCTTTAGGTGACAAGATGCAGGCTGTTAAATGGACATACTACGGAAATGACAGCACTCGTACAAAAGCTTTAGCTTCTTACGGAACAAAATTTGCAGCTGATAACTGGATGCATAAATCTAATGGAATCCAGCTTGGATTAACAGATTCTATTCGCTGCCAGTTACCTGAAAATACAGATGGTACAGGTTATTGGAGTTTAACAGTTTATGCTCTTGGTTACGAGGATTATACAGTTAACTTTGAAGCTACAAAAGACAATATTGTTTCCAAAAAGGCTCTTGCAAGCGACGAAGAAAAAGCTTCTCTTCAGAAATTAGTAACAGAAGCTGAATCTTTGAAGAAAGATTCCTATGTTGATAGTTCTAACAAGCAAACTGCATTTGCTAATCTTCAAACTGAACTAGATGAAACAAAAGATTTACTTAACAAAAAAGATTTAAGTTCTGCAGAGGTTAGTGAGCAGATCACTCATTTAACAGAAGCGATCAATGCAGTCAAAGCTTTAAAAACAAAAGATGCTGCAACTACTACTGTTGCACCTTCTACAACAAAACCAGCAGCTACAACTACTGCAACAAACACAACTACTGTGAAAGCTCCTGCAAAGACAACTGTGAAATTAAGCAAGGCTAAGAAGACTTCTATCAAAGTATCTTGGAAGAAAGTTTCCGGAGTTGCTGCTTATCAGATTCAGTATAGTACTTCTAAGAACTTCAAAAATGCAAAAACTGTCAAAGTTTCTGCAAAATCAACTTCTAAAGTCTTAAAGAAGCTGAAAAAGAATAAGAAATATTATGTAAGAGTTCGAAGCTACAAAGTAACAAAAGTAAACAACAAATCTAAGAATGTTTACTCTGCTTGGTCTGCTAAAAAAGCTTTAAAAACTAAAAAGAAATAATTTCTCTTAAATAATATCAATTACATCTCAATCTTAATATTATTAAATAAAATAGGAACTGCATTTGGTCTGCGGTTCCTATTTTATTACTTATTCTATGTTTCTTTTTTACCGTTGATAAATTGATAATATTCTATTTTGAAAATCATTTAATGATAATCCCTTAGTTTTTGCAACTTTTCCAACCAATTTTTTGATAATTTTGCAACTTTTCCAACTTTCTTATATAAATGTTTGTTATATATAAGAAAAAGGAGCCATAAAATAAACTTTCTAATCTCTAAGATTACGTTTATTTTACGGCTCTTACTATTACCCTTGTGCTAAATTTTCTTGTAATAATTCCGTCTATCTAAAATATTTATCCAGAATCTGGCGTTCTCCTTCATTGTCATTGATGTCTGTGACAATATCTGCTGCCTCTTTTACTTCATCTGCGGCATTGCCCATGGCGACTCCAAGTCCTGCATATCTGATCATATCGATATCGTTGAAATTATCACCAAATGCCATTATCTCTTCTTGTTTCACATGAAAATGGTCTTTTAACATATGGATTGCATCGGATTTGGATGCTTTCATGGACATGATCTCTAAATAGGTATCTTTGGATCGATAAATTCTGATCTGTGGGAATTCTTTTACTAACTGTTGTTCCAACGCTGCAATATCTTCTTTATCTCCCATGCATAACACCTTGTGTACTTCTTTGTAGACTTCTTCATCTTCAAAAGACACTTCTTGTGGAATCACGCCTGTGATATCACTTTCCTGCGCTGCCCAATATTCTTTTTTATCTTTTACCAGCCATTCATCGTTTGTGTAAATGTTAACCGAAATCTTTGGATTCAATTCATAGACTCTTCTGCATAACTTCATGGCAACTTCTTGTGGCATTGCCACACTGTAGATTGGATGGTCTTCTTCATCAACAACTAAAGCTCCGCTGTAGCAGATCATTGGACTCTTCGCCTCTAATTCTGCTCTGATAGCTGTCATGCCTTTGGGCATTCTTGCGGATACTAAGACGTATGGGATTCCATTTTGGTTGATCTGTTTTATTTTTTTTCTTGTATTTTCTGGTATCTGATGTTTTGAATTTAATAATGTTCCATCAATATCACTAAATACTGCTTTATATTTTTTCATTATGTCTGCATCCTTTCGTTTCTCTGCTTTGTTGTCTATTTCTTCCATTATTATAAAGCAAGAAAAGCCATCTGGCGAGAGTGAAATATCCCAGATGGCTTTTCATTTTTAATTTGCTTTCACTGACTTCGCATTAGAATATGCTCCGTATACTTTCTGATTTGTTGAATCATAGTAGTAATAGCGAACCTGTACATAATATTTCTTGCCTTTTTTTAGACCTGTTTTTGTATAAACATTTTTCGCTAAACCTGTTGTTTTGTATTTTGCAGATTTCATCTTTTTGCTTGTGGAATAACGGAATCTAAATCCTCGTTTTTCTCCATATTTGTTGACAGATTGTGTTGATCTTGCTACAAATCCTACACCTTTTCCTGCTTTGGATCTGACAGATAATGAACCTGCTTTTCCAACTGTTACTTTAACAAATTTAGCTGTTAATGTAATATTCTTGTCGCTTTCTGGCATCTTTGTAACAATTTTTCCATTGTATGTCCATCCTGCAAATACATAACCTTTCTTACCAGCTGCTTTATATTTTGCTTTGTTCCATGCTGGCAGAGTATCTCCTGCTTTCACATCTTTGATCGTTGTGACAGTCTTTCCTGCATTACCTTTTAGTGTTGCTGTAATAGAAACTTTTGGAGTTTCTACTTCTTTTTCTTTTACTGTTACCTGAGTCTTGTATGTGTAACTTCTTCCAAAAGTTGTAACCTGCGTTTCAATCTGTGTTGTTCCAGCTTTCTTTGCTGTGATGTTACCATCTTCATCTACATCTGCGATCGTTTTGTCCAAAGATTTGTATTTGATGATGTTGAAACTGTTGTCCTCGATATTGGAAACATCAATTGTTGCTTTCTCGCCTGCTGTTAATGCAAGTTTATCAGAAACTGTTGGAACTTTCACTTCTAATGGTGTGACTTTCATATTCTGGAATGTTACTTTTCCATTGAATACATTAAATCCAACATATTTTCCTTCTTTGTAATTATTCTCAACTTTTACATCTCTTACATTCAGTACCAGCTTGTCCTCAATATACACTTTATACTGGTTACCTTTTACTACAACTTTGAAATGATATTTCTGTCCTTCGCTTAAGTTGTAATTTCCATCTTTTCCGATGTCTCCGGTTCCGCCTCCAAATGTAAAGATTCTTGCTGTACTACCTTTTCTTTGTGTGTCTACATTAGCTGCATATGCACTGGTAGAATCTGGGTTCTGTCCACGGAATAATAATGCAAATGCCTGTCCACTGTGATAAACAACATCTGATTCAAAAATGTAATCATCTGAACTGATCTTTGTTCCTGACATTAAGAATGCGTCTCCACTGGCTTCTCCTGTACAACTGTTAGAATTCTCACTGATCGTCCATGTACCACCATGTTGTTTCCAGTCACTAAGTGAAATACCATCGTCTGCTGCTGAAACAAATATATCAATACTTCTTGATAATCCATTTGCTGTTGTTGCTGTAACAGTGACACTTCCTTCTTTTAGTGCTTCTAACTGAAGTTCATCATCTTCTGTTTTAACAACTTTAACTTTATTACTTTTGTTATTACTTACTTTCCATGTTACTTTCTGATCTGCTTTCATTGGAGAGATTGCAGCATTTACACTAATCTTATCTCCGACATTATATTCTCCACTTCCAGAGTCTGTACTGATATATAGATCTGTTGCTGTGTTTGCATCTGTGATCTTATTTTCCCAGATACTCTTCATTGGATAAACTGTGATATTTCCTGTTGTTTCTCCACCTTCAGAATATACTTCCATTCCTGTACTACTGACAGATGGGAATACTGCTAATGCTCCTGTAACCTGTCCATCTTGTCCATATACTTCAACACTTGATTCATCAACAAAGATATCTAATTTTACTTTTCCATCTTTCTCCGTGACGATCGCATCAGATACGATGTTCTTTGTCTGCTGTCCCGCTGGATGTGTACCAGATTTTTCTCCATTGATGGATACTTTCTTTGTTTCTGTATTATAAGATACAACTGTTTCCTGACTTCCAGATTTGTTTGTTCTTAATTTGAATCCAACTTCTTTTGTTCCTGCCTGTGGTGTAAGTTCTGCGACAACTTCATATTGTCCTGCTTTGACTCCTGATAACAGATTTTCGCTGTTTTCTGTCTTCTTTGGAATCGTAACATTTTCAAGTTTGGTTGCTGCTTCGTTGACACGTAACGTCTTATATTCGTCAATTGGTGTCTGTACCAGTTTATATTTACCATCAATCTTCTTCACATTTAATTCTGTCTGAAGATTAAAGAATCCATTGTATCCCCACTGTCCAGTCACTTTATCAACGTTATTGCAGTATCCATCAGCCCATGTACTTGCCCAGTTGATCATGATTCTTCGGTTTTCTGGTTTTCCATTGGTTGTTTCCCCATTACCAATATAATATGTCATTGCTGCATAAGAATGAGGTCCAAAGTTCATGACATAACGGTCGCTGTCTTTATCCTGTACAAATGTCCAATGTCCATCAATCTTCTTGAGATCACCGATGCGATAATAACGTCCTCCTTCACTGATAACCCATTTTGTTGTTCCATCATCTGCTGTTAAAGGATACATATCAGGACATTCTGTTTCAACTCTCAATCCTGCTGGATTACCGATATCATCACTTCCTTTATATGTACTTTCAATATTCCAATGAATCAGATCATCAGAAGAATAAATTCTTAAGATTCCTCCCGCTAATACCATAAACCATTTTCCATCGTGGCGGAATACTTTTGGATCACGGAATGCTGTATCTTTTAGATGATCTTCATCCCATTTTAAGATTGGATTTCCTTTATATTTTGTCCATGTTCTTCCGTTATCTTTGCTATATGCGATGCACTGATCCTGTCCTCTGTGGCCATTTAATTCATTGTTCTGTGTATAGAGCGCGATAAGTCCACCTTTTCCAGGTCCTTTTTCATCTCCAAATAAACCGGATGTATTCTCATCATCTACAACACCACATCCAGAGAACATTGCTCCATTATCTTCCTGATAATTTAATGGTCTTGGCAATTCTTCCCAGTGGATTAGATCTTTAGAAACTGCATGTCCCCATTCTAACTCTCCCCATGTCGTTCTTGCCTGATTATGCTGGAAGAATAAATGCCATTCTCCCTTATAATAAAGCATTCCGTTTGGGTCATTGCTCCATCCCATTGCCTGTGAAAAATGATATTGTGGTCTGGTTGGCACTGTATATGCTGAACCATCTACATTTCTTAATACATGTAATGTTGTAGTTTCTACTGCACCATTTGTACTTGTCACTGTGATAGGAATTTCCTGAGATCCAATCTTTAATGATACTTCTGTTACTTTTCCATTTTCTGCTTTTTGTTCACCGATCGTCACTGTTCCATTATCACTTACAGTTGGTGTGATAGATAATTTATCAACTGTATTAGGCACTGTGATCGCATAATCATTTGTATCCTGTGTATATTTCTTATCTAAGTCGCCACCTGTTACCTGTAAATTTGTTAAATGTGCTGTTGCTTTTGGAATCGCGATATCTTCTACAGAAAAATCAGATGCTGTCATTGTTTCATTGAAGGAAATAAGACCAACCTTTCCTTCAAAAATTGTATCTGTGATCTCCATACTGATGACTTTTACACCATTGATCTTAACTGTTAAATGACGTTGTTTTACAGAAATGTCAAAATCATAAGTATCTTTATTTTTTAATTCATCAAATACTTTTTCTTTCTGAAGATCGTTGTTGCGTCCTCCTTGGAAACAGATCAAACGTACAGCTCCAGTAGATGGAGTAACATTGGCTACTACAGAACCTTTCTTTGGATCTTTTGCTTCCTTTGCTCCCATAATCACACCGACAGCTCCGTCTTCTTCTCCTTGTGTCAGTTTTGCTTTGACCGCATAATTATCTTCTTTTTTGATGTTTGTGATACCGATATTATCACCAGCTCCTGATAACTGGATCTTATCATTGTCTACTTTTCCATTCCCTGTAAATGTCCAATCTATCGCCTGCTGCTGTAATTGTGCTGCATTTACAGTTACATGATTGTATGCTGTTACTGGCGCGATAGAAGTGACACTGACTACACTTGCCATCATTATTGCTACTAATCTTGGGCTAACTTTCCTCATATTTTTTCCCTTTCTTTGTAGAAAAAAAGGACGATCTAACTATAATCGTCCTTTTTCACTCAAAAAACAATAGTTCTATGCTTAGGCTTTCACTAATTGTAATATCTTGTCTACGTTTGCTCTTCCTCGCTTAATACCAAGGCCTATGACAACACAAAGTATCACACTGATGATCGTAATGATCACTCCAGCTACACCAAATACTGTAAATGGCATTTTACTTTGGGCACCTAGTCCCCAATACGCAAGTATGATTCCGATAGAAGATAGAATAATGAGATTGCGAATCCATTTTTTGAGGTTATTGAGCATTTGTGTCTGAAATTCAATTTCTTTTAACTGCTGTGCTCTTGTTTGTGTTGTCATAATATACTTCCTTTCTTAGTATTTTAATCCTGGGTTAAAGAATCCGATCATAACTCCGATAAATGCTACAACTACTAAGATCAACATTGTAACAACTGGAGATACTTTTTTCTTTGACATTAACCACCAACAGAAGATTACAAAAGCTGCTGTTAAGAATCCTGGATATACTCCGTCTAACTGATTCTGAAGATTTAAGAATTCTTTTCCTGCACTGTTTACAAGATGGAATGATGTTTTTACTGATACCCATGTTGCTGCTACAGATCCAACAACCATTGTTCCTAACATAACGATTGCTTCACGGATCGCGGTTGCTTGCTCACCAACCAGGATATCTACGGCTTTTCCACCCAGTTCATATCCTTTGAAGTATAAGAACTTCATTCCAAATGCCATGATCAAGTTCCATGCTACGATATAGAAGATCGGTCCTACGACAGATCCACCTGTTGATAATCCCAGTGCGATACCAAGTAAGATAGGAATTAATGTACCTACAACTAAGGAATCACCAATACCTGCTAAAGGTCCCATAAGACCGGCACGGATACCATTGATTGCTTCTGCATCGATATCTTCATTTCCATTTGCTTTTGCTTCCTCAAGACCAGCTGTGATACCTACGATGATAGATCCAACCTGTGGTTCTGTATTAAAGAAAGCTGTGTATGTATTCATTGCTTCTTTCTGTTCTTCTTTTGTATCATATAACTCTTCTACCAATGGAAGCATTGCACACAGATAACCAAATGTCTGCATATGTTCCTGAGAGAAACATGTTAAGTTTCCATAAGCCCAGTTACGGAATGATTTATTTAACGCTTTTTTAGATAGTTTTTTCTCTGCCATATTAAATATCCTCCTCGTCATCATCGTCAAAGGAACCGCCAGAAGCTAAGGCTGCTTCTTTTGCTCTGATTCCTACCATTTTAATGTTGTAGTAAATAATTGCGAACATTGCTGCTACAACTGTTACTGATACAAGGTTTAATCCCATACTTGCTGCTAATGTAAATCCGAAGAAGAATGGTATAAAGTCAACTGCTTTTGTTACTACCTGTTTTAATAAGATCGCAATACCTACGCAAGGAAGTAAGCTACCTACTGTAAACAGTGTTTTCATTGCAATTCCATCCATTGGTAATGTTGTTTTGATCGCTTCTACAACTGGAACTCCTAATTTACACATTACAACTGCTGGTAAGAAGCTGCAGATGATATGAGAAATCCATGGAAGAACCATATCTACAACGTATAATCTCTTGAATTCACCTTTTTCAACGGCCTGCCATCCAATGTGCTGCCATACAAGGTTGATCGTTGCTGTTCCATAGAATAATACTGTACCGATTGTTCCTACCATTGCTCCAAATGATGTTGCCATGGAGATACCTTTTGCTGATGCAGGATCTAATCCGTATGAATTTAATGCTAACATTGCCAGTGGAATACCGATATAAGATACGGCACGAACGTCTGCTGATACAGTTCCTCCTGGTGTAACCAATGCGATATATACAACCTGCATTGCCGCACCGACTAAAACACCTGCCTGAATATCTCCAAGTACGATACCACAGACAAGACCTGCAACTAATGGTCTTCCTAATGTGTAGTTACCAATGGTTGTACCTCCCATACCAGGCATACTGGATAAGCAGGCAAAAATACCTAAAATGATTGCTTGTAACCAACTAATTGTCATAATAGTTTCTCCTCTCTATTGGTTTTTTAGTTAAATCCAAACTGACCTCTGAATTTGTCCCATGTTCCGATGGACGCTTCTTTGATCAGTGCGAATTCGATTTCATAACCAGCTTTGCTGATCGCTTCTAAAGCTTCTGCTTCTTCCTGTGTAATAGATTGGTTATTACCAAGTTTGACAGCTCCCGGTCTGTCATTACATGGTCCTACGATTACTTTCTTTACATCACTTGGAACAAATCCATCATCCACTAAGATCTTCTTCATCTGGATTGGATCTTTTGTGATCAGGAAGTAATTGTCTTTGCTGTCTAATACTTTCTGGTTTTTCTTTTTCCATGCTTCATATGTCCAAACAAATGTTTTCTTTGTGCTGGCACTCTTGTATGCCATCTTAAGTGCATCTGTTGTTGCTGCTTTGTCGTTCACTGCGATCAGCCCATCGCATGGATACTCTAGTGCCCAACGTGTTACTGTCTGACCATGGATCATACGGTCATCAATTCTTAAAAATGAAACTGACATATTTTTTTCCTCCTTAAAATTTAAATATCGTCTTCTTCATCATCGTTTGCTGATGTCATAACAAATTCTTTAACTGCATCTTTTGCCTCATTGATCAAGCTGTCTTTTAGCATGTCTGTGTCTACGCCGTCTTTCATTAATGTTGCTGTCAATGCCATTGCCAGGTTCATTCCACCAAAGATCACTGTCTGACCGATCAGTCCTTTATTTGATACCTGTTCAATTGCATTTGTAAGAGGTGATCCACCCACAATGTCACCAAGAAGAATGATCTCATCGTCTTCTGTGATCTTGCTGATCGCATTGCTGAATTTCTCTGCGAATTCATCAGCACTCATTCCGTCCTCTAATCCGACGCTGATCACGTCTTCTCTTTCTCCACCAGCTAACATCTTAAGTACACTGTGAAGTCCTGGTGCAAATGTTCCGTGGCTGACTAATACTACGTATTTCATCCTCTTCTCCTTTCTTATTCCTATCTCTTATTTACAAACTTATTCTACCAAGCATGTAAAAAAAGGACATCTGTAAATTGTCATGACTTTCAATTTACAAATGTCCTTTTTTATGTGACAAATGTCATATTCGTGTTTTATTTGTTTTGATTTTCTTATTGTTACTGATTTAAAAACTTATCAATCTCTTGTTTTAGTTTCAAGATATTGGAATCAAATTCTTCTTCATCTGTAAGAATTCTTGTCATCTCACTGTCAATCTTTTGGTAGGCTTCATTGTATCTTCGGAATTTTGGAATCTGCAAGGCATTGTTCATGAGTTCATCTAACAATTTCATTTTATCTGTCATATTCTCACCCATGCTTTTTTCTAATACCTGCTGTGCTTGTTTTGAATTCGTCACAGCTTTTAATGGTGAGATTCCCTGACGATACTGAAAGATCTTTTGCTGTGTCTTTGTTTCATAACATAATTTCTTTAAAAACTGCCATGCCATATCTCCTTGCTTGGTCTGATTGCTGATTCCCATCAGCAGATTATCTACCTGTGTCTTATTCTCTCCATCTGGTCCGGAAGGGAATCTGATACAATCCCATTTGAAATCAAAGTATTTATTGATCTTCCATGGATATGGTTTATACGTTCTAAATTCTGAAAATGTCATAGGACGAAATGCAATATTTCCAGAATCAAAATCATCAGATGTCAGATTTCGAAAAGATGATATTTTTTCAATCTTCTTTGTAAAGAGGATTGCATTTTCAATTGGTTCGGATGACAAGTTGCATTTTGTTCCACTTTGATTAAACAATGTTCCGCCATTGCTCAGAGTTGCATCATTCCATTTATAATTATATACACCAAATTGGTCTAAACGGCCATCTCCATCGGTATCTTTGGTTACTTTTTGACAGATCTTATAAAAATCATCCCAAGTCCAGTGATTCCCTGGCATTTTGATATGCTCTTTTTTTAGTAGTGTCTTATTGACTAGCATCAAAGTTGGTACACTTTCGTATGGAAGAGCATATTGCGTTCCCTTATAGGTTCCAGCATCATAACTTCCTTCATAATAGTTGCTTTTTTTGAACGCTTTATCAATCTTTGTATAGGAGTCTAAGTTCTTTAACATTCCTACGGATGAAAATGTGCTAAAATCTTCTGGCAAGACCATAAAAACATCTGGCAGATCTCCTTTTAGTGCCTTTTGTGACAGCCATTCTGAATAATCATCTTTCATCACACCACTTTCGTATTTGATCGTGACATTCGGATATTCTTTTTCAAATTCTTTGATTACTTGATCGATCATCTGATAGCAATTATCATCTGGAACATCCCACTTGTTTCCTGCAAACATTCCAAAGGTTAAAACAATTTTTTGTTGTTTGGGATAGATCACAAAACCAACAGATAATAAACTTATGACCAATCCAACAGCAATGATTCGTTTCCACCATTTTTCTAGTTTCTGTCTCATCTATCTTCTCCCGTATTTGGCTGAACCTGACTGTACTTCCCAGATTGCAAGCTGGGTTCTGTCTCTTAGGTCTAGTTTACTTAAGATCGTGCTGAGATAATTTCGTACAGTTCCTTCGGAAAGGCTTAGTTCCGTCGAGATTTCTTTATTTGACATGCCTCTTCCGACTAATTTAATGATCTCCCATTCTGCATCTGTGATCTCTTCTACATTCTGTGCATGAATTGATGTATCATAATTGCTTTGTGCCATTTCAGAGAAGAAATCGACCACCTTTGTTGCCACTTCTGGATTGATCATGGCCCCGCCGCTATGTACTGTATTGATCGCTTTTTCTAATTCATCCATAGAAATTCCTTTTAACAGATAACCACTTGCTCCATGTTTTAATGCATTGTATACATACTCATCATCATCGAACGTTGTCAAAATAATGATCTTGACATCTGGATATTGTTCTTTGATGATCTGTGTACATTGCACTCCATCCATTTCTGGCATACGCACATCCATTAAAATAACATCTGGCTTGTCTTTCCTGACTTCCTGAATGACTTCTCTTCCGTCCTTGGCAGTTGCAGTAACTTCGATTCCTTCTTTCATCTCAAGTACGATCTGTAAACTTTGTCTGATCAGTTCCTGATCATCTGCTATCATTACTTTAATCATAGTTTTTCACCCCATCTGATCGGTATTCTGGCTGTGACTTTAAATCCATTACTTCCATCATATTCTACAGTTCCTTTTAACATCTTGATCCTCTCTTCGATATGGATCAATCCAAATCCTGTATGAATCTCTTCACATCCGATTCCATTGTCTTTGATCTCTAGATTGAGCCACTTATCTTCCTTCCATAAGTTTACATCAATCTGCTTCGCTTTTCCATGCCTGATCGCATTTGTAATACTTTCCTGTACTACACGATAGATCATATCTTCTTCATCTTGATTGAATTTCAAGACCTCTACCTGACAATCATAATTAATCTTAACATCTGATACCTGCATCGTCTCATTGATCATCTTTTCTAAAGCTTCTTGCAATCCACTATGCTCTAAGGCATCTGGTCTTAATTTATTGACCGATCTTCGAATATCTTTAATTCCTTGCCTTGCAACCTGTGATATTTTATTTAACTGTTCTTTCGTTGCATCTACAGAAAAATCGATCATCGCGATACATGCGTCAATTCCTGCAGACAGTCCAGTCATCGTATGCCCCAGTGTGTCATGAATCTCTCTGGCAATTCGATTTCGTTCCCTTGTCTCCGCCATTTTCTCTGTCATCTCTGAATAGTCCTTCAGCTGTTCATTCATTTCTTTTAAACGTATATTGGCTGTCTGAAGCTGAAGGTTTAACAATCCAATCCTTGCATTCTCTTTCATCTGATTTCTCATCAAAATGATCATGTATGCAATAAATGCGATCGCATTCAATGCAACTAGTATATTTCTTGTTCCTTGGATCATCATACTGACTTTCGCCGGGTATACACTCAAAAATTGTTGGAACGATATCATATCTATAAACATTGATATGATATCGTAGTCTGAGAATAAATATATCATTCCCATGATGACAAAGAAAATTCCCCTAGTGTGTTTATCTTTGATATCCGTTACAATATCTGCAATGACAAGAAGAATGATTCCATTATAATTTACATAAACAAATTTAATAATGATCAGACATAACAAAATCTCTGCTGCATATAAGATCACAGATACCTGTTGCCTTTTTCTTTGTTTTCTTCGAATTTCTATAATGCCTAACAATAAGAAAAAAGCAATAAATATCAACACTGTTGATGTCACTGGTTCGTTTGGGAGATATGTGATATTCTCTAAGAAATTCCTTGCTCCAAAATCACAATTGATCTTATTTAATGTTAAAATAAAAACTGCAGAAAGGAAGGATAAAATGATGAAATTTATGACTCCCATCAGAATCTTGATATAATATAAATTTTGATTTTTTCGATCCATATCATTTCCTCTTTACTGCCAACGGCTAATATCAGTCTGCTCTACATTCTTTTTTGTTATCATTTGAACAGAGATTACCTTTTTCTTCTCTACTTTCTCCCCTTGCAGAATCTGGTATGCCGCATTGACCGCTGTGTCTGCCATCTGTTTGGGAGATTGTGCCGCTGTTCCTGTCATCATACCTTCTTTGATCAGCTTTTTCCCTTCTGGCGAACCATCGATTCCGTATACAAGAACCCCTTCTCTTGCACCCTTGCTGTCAAGAGCCGCCAAAGCTCCCATCGCCGCTGGGTCATTTAATCCCATGACAATATCTATGTTCTGGTATTCTTCGATAATCTTATCTACCTTAGGAAGTGCACGTTCAATCTGTCCTTGAGTATCTGCAGATGCAAGAATCTTATAGTTTTTATTGTTCTTGATCGTATCTAAAAATCCATTGATACGATCTACCGCAGATCTTGCTGCATTATGTGTTAACAAGACGATATTCGCCTGATCTTTTTGCTTCATCATTTCCTTGGCACATAAAACGCCTGCCTTGTAGTTATCTGACACGATCGTCATTGCGACGAGATCACTTCTGTAAACCTGTGAGTCGATAACAATCACGGGAATCTTCGCTTTCTTTGCAGCTACAAGTCCTGGTTCTACTGCTTTCCAGTCTACTGGATTTAGAAAAATCGCATCTACTTTTCGTTTGACCAACTGTTTAATCTGTTCATTCTGCTTCTTCTGATCGAGTGCTGGATCTAATGTGATCATCTGGTCCCCATTCTTCTCAACCTGCATCCGAATCTGGTTATTAACTATCTTATAGAATTCATTATTCATCGTCATATAAGTTGCACCGAATAATTTTTTTCTTGTGTTATGCTGTTCCAAATAGTTTGAAAATACACAGACATAAATTCCAATAAAAAAAGCAAAAACTGTGATTCCTGCTAAAGCGACAATCCTATTGGTTAGATTTTTTTTTGATTGTTGGTTCATATTCGTTTACTCCTCAGTTAACATAAAATCATCGCTGCTCATTAAGTGTCCGCTATGTGCGAATCGAGCGAGAGCGCGTTTCCAGATAGCTTTTATTTCTCTACAACCAAGCCGTTGGACTAGCATCACTAGGCATTCGTAGATCTCCACGAGGTGATACCGCCACACTACCTACCTTAGGTCCGTCTGGCAGACATGAACGTTTAAACTGCTGGCTGAAGAATCTCCAGTAAAATTTATCCAGCCATTTCTTGATCGTTTCATCATCATATACACCGTCAAATGTTAATTTTGCCATGCGGTATAGTTTAGCTTTTGGGAATCCAAATCGTAACATATAATATAAGAAGAAATCGTGCAGTTCGTATGGTCCGACTAAGTCTTCTGTCTTCTGTGAGATGACTCCATCAACTGGTGGCAATAATTCTGGGCTGACTGGTGTGTCTAGGACATCCATCAGTACTTCTGATAATTTCTTATTATCTGTTGTTTCAGCATAATAGAGTACAAGATAGCGTACTAATGTCTTTGGTACAGAACAGTTCACTGCATACATGGACATATGATCGCCATTATATGTTGCCCAACCAAGCGCTAATTCTGACATGTCTCCAGTTCCGATGACCATACCATTGTACTGATTTGCCATATCCATCAGAATCTGTGTTCTTTCTCTTGCCTGAGAGTTTTCATAAGTTACATCGTGGTTATTTTCATCATGCCCGATATCTGCAAAATGCTGGCGGACTGCTTTTTCGATTCTTACTTCTTTGAGTGTCGCTCCTAATTCTTTGATCAGGGATACGGCATTCTGGTAAGTTCTGTCTGTTGTTCCAAAACATGGCATTGTCACACAAATCAGGTTTTCTCTTGGAATGTCTAACAGATCAAAGGCTCTTGCTGTAACTAAGACTGCTAATGTGGAATCTAATCCACCTGAAATTCCTACGACTGCATGTTTGCAGTTTGTGTGTTCCAGACGTTTCTTAAGTCCCATAGACTGTAAAGATAAGATTTCATCGCATCGTTTATCTCTTTCATCTTGATTATCTGGTACAAATGGTGCTTTCGGGAATGTTCTTGTGATCTTGTTTTCCTTGACTTCTAGTGAAAATTCCTGTTCAAAATAATCATCTGTTTGGCCTCCTGGGAAAGAAGTCATCTTTCTTCGTTCTGCTGCCAATTTCTGCACATCGATATCTGCATAGATAATCTCATTTGTAAATCGTTTTGCTTCTGCTAAAACTGAACCATTTTCACAGATGAGATGGTGTCCACTGTATACAACATCCTGTGTGGATTCTCCTTCTCCTGCATCAGCATAGATATAAGCCGCTAACAATCTTGCTGACTGATTTGATACAAGGCTTCTTCGATAAGATTCTTTTGTTGTTGTCTCTACACTTGCAGATGGATTACAGATCACCGTTGCTCCTGCCATTGCGTGATATGTGCTTGGTGGAAGTGGTACCCAGAGATCTTCACAGATTTCACATGCTACCACAAGTTCTGGAATCTCTTTGCATTTGAATAACTGATTCACGGCTACATTTACATAACCAAATTCTTCTCCAAACCAAAGATCTTCTTCTAATCCTTCTCCAGATGTAAAATGACGTAATTCATAAAATTCTGAATAGTTTGGTAAATGTGTTTTTGGCACGATTCCTAAAATACTGCCATCACTGATCACAACCGCACAGTTATATAATTTTTGTTTTATAACGATCGGACATCCTACAACAACTAACATACTCTTATTTTCAGTTGCTTTCACAATTCTTAAAAGCTGATTTTTACATTCTGTTAAAAGTGGCTGCTGCAAGAATAGATCACCACATGTATATCCACTGATCGTTAATTCAGAAAATACCAGAATACTTGCTCCATTTTTTTCTGTCTCATCGATGATCTTTAAAATTTCTTCTGTATTGTATGCAGGATCTGCCACTTTGATCTTTGGTGTTGCGGCTGAAACTTTGATAAATCCATCTTTCATTTTGTATACCTCAATTAAATATATGCAGGGGCCAGGTTTGATCACCTGACCCCCTTATAAATCTCTTTGTATTATTCTTCTTCCATGTTACTTAATTTTGCTGCCTGATCTGCTGCTGTTAAGCTGTCGATCAATTCATCTAAATCACCGTTCATGATAGAATCTAATTTGTGAAGTGTCAGCTTGATTCTGTGATCTGTAACACGACCCTGTGGATAATTGTATGTTCTGATCTTTTCAGAACGGTCTCCTGTACCGATCTGGCTCTTTCTCTTTGCTGCTTCTTCATCATGTGCTTTCTGCTGTTCTAATTCATACAGACGGGAACGTAATACCTTTAACGCTTTGTCCTTATTCTTTAACTGGGATTTTTCATCCTGGCATGATACAACGATTCCTGTTGGAATATGTGTTAAACGTACCGCAGAGTCTGTTGTATTGACACACTGTCCACCATTTCCTGATGCACGGAATACATCAAACTTACAATCATTCATATCGATCTCTACTTCCACATCTTCCACTTCTGGCATGATCGCTACCGTAATTGTAGATGTATGGATTCTTCCTCCAGACTCTGTTGCAGGGATTCTCTGTACACGGTGTACACCGCTTTCGTACTTGAATCTTGAGTATGCACCCTGTCCAGATACCATGAATACAAGTTCTTTAAATCCACCGATTCCACTCTCATTAAAACTTAATGTATTTACTTTCCAACGTTTGCTTTCTGCATAATTTCGATACATACGTGCAACGTCAGCGACGAATAACCCAGCTTCATCTCCACCGGCACCGGCACGCATCTCAACGATGATATTCTTGTCATCCATTGGATCCTTTGGAATTAAGAGAATCTTTAACTCTTCTTCTAATCTTTCCACATTTGCCTTAGATTCATTCAGTTCTTCCTTGGCAAGTTCTTTCATCTCTTCGTCAGACTCTTCTTCTAAAAGCATCAAACTATCTTCGATATTCTGTTTCTCTGCTTTGTATTCTTTGTATTTTTCCACGATCGGTGTCAGCTCATTTTGTTCTTTCATCAGATCACGGAAACGATTCTGGTTACCTGCTACATCTGGATCATTCAATTCCTGCAGTACAGTGTCCAGACGATCTACTAAACCTTCTAACTTATCAAACATCTTATTCTCCTTCTCTTGCAAATCCAAAGACCAGCCGGTCTAATCCTGCCAGGTCCTTTTTTATCTCAACACAGGCAAAATCCTGTGCTTCCATCAAATTCTTCACTGCTTCTCCCTGATCATATCCGATCTCAAATGCGAGCATTCCATCTGGGTTTAAATAATTTTTCGCTTCTTTGATGATCTTCTTATAAAAATAAAGTCCATCTTCTTTCCCGTCAAGTGCTAACATCGGTTCATGGTCTTTCACTTCCGGCATTAACTTTCCACATTCTTCTGTTGTAATATATGGTGGATTGGAAATGATCAGATCATAGCTTGCTGTGACATTCTCAAAAAGGTCACTTTGAATAAATTTTACCATAGGTGCGAGATTTTCGCCATTAGCTTTTGCGATTTTTAATGCTTTTTCACTGATATCTGTCCCAATACATACTTCTGGATTTAAAATCAATGCCAGACTGATCGCAATACAGCCAGATCCTGTACAGATATCCAGTATCGTATCTGGTTTCTTTGACTGTTTTAACTGATCAAGCACTTCTTCCAATACTGTTTCTGTATCTGCTCTTGGGATCAGTACATCTGGTGTTACCTTAAATGTATATCCCATAAATTCCTGTGTTCCTAAAATATATTGCAGTGGAACATGTTCTTTTCTCTTCTGAATCAGTTCCTTATATCTTTCTTCCGCTTCTTTATCATTGATCTCATCGGTCATCCCAAACAGGTAGTCTTCCCTTGATATATGAAAACATTCGGAAAATAAATACCATGCATCACCGGATGCATTCTCGATCTGTGCTTCTTCTAATTCCTTTTGTCCATAGAGGACCCATTCTCTTCTATTCATCTTCTTTTTGTTCCCCTTTATGAAGATTTTCTAAATATTCTCTCCAATCGAAGACACCTTCCACTGATGCGATCGCAACTTCGATCATGGAGTGATCTGGTTCTTTCGTTGTCAGTCTCTGAAGTGCCAGTCCTGGTTTTGAAAATATCTGAACAAGCGGGTGGTCACTGCTTCCTGCCAGCCGGATAAATTCATAGGAAACACCAGCTACCAATGGTAAAAATAATAATCTTAATACGATTCGTAACCAGATGGTATCCACTCTGATAAAGAAGAAAAATACCATACTGATGATCATAACGATAAAAATAAAACTTGTTCCACATCTTTTGTGTAATCTTGAAAAGTTATCCACATTTTCAGGAGTTAAAGGAACACCTGCTTCTAAACAGTTGATCGTTTTATGTTCTGCACCATGATACATGAAGACTCTCTTGATGTCTTCCATTCTTGAGATCAACACAATGTATCCAAGAAATATCGCTATTCGGATAATACCTTCCATAAATAAAATCACATATTCATTCCTGATCAGCTTTCCGAGTGCTTCGGATGCGATGTATGGAAGGATCATAAATAATCCGATGGAAATTGCCAGTGAAAATACCAGTACGATTCCCATGATGATCTTCTCTGCTTTCTCTCCAAGAATCTTTTCTAAGAGCTGTTCTGTCCTGCTCTCTGTTTGTTCTTCTTCGTCTTCGTAAAAAGATGCAGAATAATTCAGTGTCTTCATCCCGATCACCATAGATTCCAGGAAATTTACCATTCCTCGAAAAACTGGTAATTGAAATAATGGATGTTTCTCTGCGAAGCTTACGCATTCTTCTACTTTCGTCTCTATCTTGCCATTGGGCTTTCGCACGGATACTGCATAACGATCCATATTCTTCATCATTACGCCTTCGATCACTGCCTGCCCGCCTATACGAACCGCCATTGTTGTCTCCTATATTTCTATGAGATTTTTCTCGTTACATTGAGTTTCTCGTTACATAAAAAAAAGGTTGAGATTTCGATAACCTCAACCTGATTTCTTACTTTTCTACTTAACACCATATTTACGATTGAACTTATCAATACGTCCACGAGCCTGAGTAGCTTTCTGCTGTCCTGTGTAGAATGAATGACATTTTGAGCAGATTTCTACGTGGATATCTTCCTTTGTAGATCCTGTTACGAATTCGTTACCACAGTTGCATACTACTTTTGCCTGATAATAATTTGGATGGATTCCTTCACGCATGTTCTTTCACCTCTTCTAAAAAATTTGTTGGATTTTGCCAACATTTACATACTTTGACTTTCGTCATTTCTTGTTTTATAAACAGCTTTTTTATTCTATCACAATTTATTTGAAATTGCAATCACTTTTTTTATTTTCTTAATAATGATCGTTTGGTTAGTGCTACAAATTCTTTGTTGTTTTGGGTTCGTTTAAATAAATCTAACATCTGTTCCATAAATTCTTCCGAACGGTTTCCGGATAATTCTTTGTGAAGTGCTGTGACAACTTCTCTTTCATCTTTAGTAAGCAACAGCTCTTCTCTTCTTGTTCCTGATTTGGCAATATCAACCGCTGGGAAGATTCTTTTTTCTGCCAGACGACGGTTTAAGACTAATTCCATATTACCTGTTCCCTTGAATTCTTCAAAGATCACGTCGTCCATCTTGCTTCCTGTCTCTACGAGTGCTGTGGCAAGGATGGTAAGACTTCCGCCTTCTCTCATATTTCTGGCTGCACCGAAAAATTTCTTCGGCATATAGAGAGCGGCTGGATCAAGTCCACCAGTTAATGTTCTTCCGCTTGGCGGTACTGTAAGGTTGTAAGCTCTTGCAAGTCTTGTGATACTATCTAATAAAATTACGACATCTTCTTTATGTTCTACGAGACGTTTTGCACGTTCTAATACCATCTCTGACACTCTCTTGTGGTGTTCTGGTAATTCATCAAATGTGGAATAAATAACTTCAACGTTCTTTCCTTCGATAGATTCTTTAAAATCTGTGACCTCTTCTGGTCGTTCATCGATCAATAATACGATTAATTTGATATCTTTATAATTCTGGCTGATACTTTGTGCCATTTGTTTTAACAGTGTTGTCTTTCCTGTCTTTGGAGGCGATACGATCATTCCTCGCTGCCCTTTTCCAACGGGTGATAGCAGGTCAACCATTCGCATTGGTATGGATGATCTCTCTGTTTCCATTCCTAATCTTTCGTTAGGGAAGATTGGTGTCAGATCTTCAAAATGCTGTCTTCTCGCTGCCATTTCTGGCTTATATCCATTGACAGATTCTACGAATAATAAGGCACTGAATTTCTCACTCTGGGTTTTGATACGGATCGCTCCTGTTAAGATGTCTCCTGTTTTTAAATTGAATTTGCGGATCTGAGCCGGAGATACATAGATATCATTCTCCCCTGGAAGATAGTTTTCACATCGGATGAAACCATACCCGTCTGGCATAACTTCCAGAATCCCATGTGCTTTTTCTCCGCTGTCCAGACTCTTTATATTCTTTGGAAATTCTTTCTGATGATGTTTTCTTTCTTGATGCTCTGAATAAGATTGTTTTGGTTCACGTTGTATCTGCGGTTCTTCCTTTTGTTTTGATTGTTCCTGATCATAGTTTTCTAATACTTCGATCAGTTCTTGTTTCTTTAAGGTCGAAATGCCTTTTATTTTTCTTTCTTTGGCAATTTCACGTAATTCAATTACCGACTTTTTTTCATATGTCATTCTATCTTACTCCTTTTACCTGGGAAAATGGATGAATTATCCTTTAACGATCGATCCAGATTTGTGTTTTCTTTATTCTAGCATAGTTTTTCAGATATTTCCAATCATTTGTCTTCTTAGTTTTTTTAAGATCTTTTTTTGTATTCTTGAAACCTGTACCTGTGAAATATGAAAGATCTTCGCAATTTCTTGTTGAGTTTTTCCTTCAAAATATCGGTAATAGATCATTTGCTGTTCTTTCTGTTCCAAATGTTTCATGGCTTCCTTTAACAGAACATGATCTACCACTTTCTCAGATTCATTTTCTCCTTTTGATAACTTATCCAGCAGAGAAATCTCACTGCCATCCTTCTGATATGCACTCTGATGAATGGATTCTACTTCATTGCTTGCCTCTAAGGATGTTACGATCTCTTCTCTTGTGATCTTCGTAATCTCACTGATTTCTTCGATCGTTGCTTCCCTTTGATACTGCTGGCAAAACTTTTCTCTTGCTTTCATGATCTTGTATACATTTTCTTTTAAAGATCTGCTGACTTTGATCATACCATCATCTCTTAGGAATCTACGAATCTCTCCTGTGATCATCGGTACTGCATAAGTCGAAAATTTCACGTCATAAGACAGGTCAAACTTGTCCACGGCTTTCATAAGTCCAATACTTCCGATCTGAAACAGATCCTCAGACTCATATCCTCTGTTTGTAAATCGTCTCACAACACTCCAGATCAATCCAACATTATTAAGAATGATCTGCTCTCGTGCTGCTTCGTTTCCTTCTTTGGTAAGCCGTAACAGTTCCCTCGTCTTATCCATTCAGCTTGTCTTGATCTCCTATTTTCTTTGTCATGATCACTGTCGTTCCTTCTCCTTGTTTTGAAATAACTTCTACTTGATCCATAAATGCTTCCATAAAAGAAAATCCCATTCCAGTCCTTTCTTCTTCTGGTTTTGTTGTAAACATCGGTTCCATCGCTTTCTTGACATCTGGAATTCCGATACCCTGATCTTTAATCTCTATTCGCAGGATTCCATTCTGATCGGAAAGATCCATGCTGATCTTTCCATCTGGGTTGTGATACGCATGTACAATACAGTTTGTCACTGCTTCTGACACTGCGGTCTTGATATCATCCATTTCTTCCATATCCGGATCAAATTTCATGATATAAGCAGCCGTCACAATTCTTGCGATTCCTTCATTTTCTGAGTCACTGTTAAATTCTAAATGCAACATTTCTTATCCTCCCATTTCTCTATATTTCTTCTATCAGTTGATGCAATCCTGCCATATGAATGATCTTTCTTACTGATGCACTCATATTGCTGACTTTCACCGTTCCTCCCATCGCCTGTACCTGACGATATCTTCCTAAGATCACTCCAATCCCTGAACTATCGATAAATCCTGAATTTTTAAAATCAAACTCAATATCTTTGATCGGATATGATTTTAAAATGATATCGCATTTATGTTTTACTTTCTTCGCTAAGTGATGATCTAGATCACCATCCAGATAAATATATAAAACCCTGTTTTCTATCTTGTATTCTGTTGCCATATTCTGATCGCTCCTTCCTGCTCTTTGCTGTGATACGTTCCTTTCCAAGATCATCTTGAATTTCCTGATAGAAAATAAAAAAGAAAGAAGTTCAAACTTTCGCTTGTTCTTCTTCCTTTATCTTTTGTTTGTAAACTTGTATTCTGTGTAATATTAATTATAAACTTTTGGCACTCTTTTTACCCATTGCATCAATTCGACTCTTCGCATTGATCGCCTGAGATGTTCCTGGGAACTTTTCGATGATCGTCTGATATGTCTTCTTCGCATTCTTCTGATCGGAAGCACCTTCATAAGCTTTGGCAAGGTAATCATATGCATAACGGTTTGTATCGCTGACTTTGATCGCTTTCTTTAAATAAGAGATCGCTGTCTTGTAGTCTTTTGCCCAGTATGCATTCTTTCCTTTGCTATATAATCCAGTTCCTGCACTTGGATATACCTTTGCTGTCAGATCTTTGTAAATCGCTTTCATATTCTTTGTTGTTAGTTTCTTACTGTCGATATCTAATAACGCATCTGCAGATCCTGTATAATCACGATCGCTGTATTTCTGTAAGGCACTTAACAGCAGATCATAGACACCGTCTTTCTTGCTTGTTCCAATGTACTCGTCTAATTCATCTTCTGCTTTCTTCTGTGCTGCCTTTGCTTCTTTAACTTTCTTCTCGCTTGCTTTCAATTGTGTGTCTTTGGCAAGGATCTGTTCTTTATAATCTTCTACCTGTGTAGAGTTCTTATGACTGAAGCTTGCACGTACTGTTGGATAGATCAAAACTGCTGCCACGATCACACCGATCACAATTCCTGTTACCATGTAAAACATCGGGCTCTTTCCAGCTTCGTTTTCCTGAATTGAAGAAATATTAAATGGATTCTTCTTTTTCTTTGGTTCTTCTGGCTGGCTCACAACTTTTTTCTTCTCTTTTTTCTTCTTGTCTTTCTTCTCTGGCTCAGTTGTCTGTGGCTCTTCTTCGACTACTTTTGTCTCAAATTCTTTGCCATATTCCACTGCTGATTCGTTGTTTGGATCGATCTTTAAGATCGTATCAAGGAATGTTCTTGCATTATCATAATTCTCTCCCTTGATGGATAATAATGCCATTAAAAGATATGCATCTACAAAATTAGGAATAGCTGCCACAACATTCTTTAACTGTAACATCGCAAGGTCATCATTCCCTTGCTTGGCGTAGTTTAATGCCTGATTGTATTTCTTGATCATCTGGTTGGCTTTATATAATTCTGTCTTATTCTTCTTGATCTCTTCTAATTCTTTCCCATATATATTCTCTTCCGCTTCTTCCAAATCTGCACATGGTTGAAACTTGGCTAATTCTTCGTTAAAGTCTAACATTCTCTTCCTCCTGATTTATAAACTCTTTGGCCATGCCTGCCAGATAAAAAGATCCGACAACAAAGCATACCGTTGTTTCCTGATTCCTGTCTATCATCTTACGAAAAGCATCCTGAAATTCTGCTTCATTGATTCTTCTCTTATGAATCCCCACTGTATAAAAGGCTTCAATCTCTGGAATCGTCTTCAGAATGTTCTTCATATATTCTTCTTCATTCTGATGAGATGCTGCAAATAAGATCCGCTTCTTCATTCCATGGTAGTTTGCCTCCACAGTCTGTACAAATCCTTGCATTCCTTGGATATTGTGCGATACATCCACAATGATCCCTGGTGCGATCTCTTCCATCCTTCCGCTGATCCTGATCTGGCTCAGTGCTTCATAAATCTTATCTTCATCGAGTCGTCCACAGATAAGTTCTGCTGTCTGCAATGCTGCTGCAAGATTGGACTTCTGAAATTCTCCTGCAATGTTGGTCCGCACATCTCTTTCCTTATCATACGCATTGGCATTTAAAAAATCAATATATTTTCCTGCTTTTTCTTTAAAATTAAGATTATCTTCAGAAATGTCATAAATTCGTGATTTTTTCTGCCTTGCTTCTTCAGAAAGGATTTCTTTTACCTTGGGTTCCTGTTCTATTGTCACAACTGGAATTCCTGGCTTAATGATCCCTGCTTTGTGTGTTGCGATCTCTTCCAATGTTTGTCCCAGAAATTCCATATGATCTTCGCTGATTGAAGTGATCACACTGACCTTCGGACAGATAACATTGGTAGCATCATATCTTCCACCCATTCCTGTCTCGATCATACAGATATCTGGTTGTTCTTCCTGAAAGATCACCATCGCCATCAGAAATACTGCCTCAAAAAATGATGGACTGTTCTTTCCTTCTGTTATTCCAGTTTCAATGGCATGTCTTACCTTCACCGCAGCTGATGCAAATCGTTCATCACTGATCTCTTTCGCACACAGCTTGATTCGTTCATTGATCTTCACAACATGTGGCGAGGTAAAGGAAGCTGTCTTCTTTCCATGCTGGGTAAGGAGTGCTTCTAAAAATGCACAGACGGATCCTTTTCCATTCGTCCCTGCTACATGGATCATATGCAGCTCTTTTTGAGGATTTCCCAATCGTTCTAAAAAGTATTTTATATCTTCGAGAGAAGATTTTGTGGCGAATCCTGCGATTTTGTATAAATATTTTACAGACTCTTCATAAGTCATGGTCATTTCTTCTGTTAGCATAATTCACCACTCAGTACTGCTTTCAATACCTGAAGTACCCCATCTTCTTTGTAAGATGGTGCTACAAAATTCGCTGCTTCTTTTACTTCATCTCTGGCATTCTCCACTGCAAAACTGTGACTTGCACGTTTTAACATCTCGATATCATTTAAATTATCTCCAAATGCCAGTGTTTCATCTGGTGTGATTCCGTATTCTTCCTGAAAATGTCTTAAGGCACTTCCTTTGTTCGCACCTTTGTTGGCGCAATCAACCCAGCATTTTCCGGATACTACAACATTCATCTTCTTGCCCCATCGTTTGATGAACTCATCCCCAACTACATCTTCGGCGCAATTGTGATGAAAAATACTCATCTTACATACACCTTCTGGATCCCCTAAAACATCATCTACAAGATCACCTCTGTAGCCATAGTCTCCGACCAGATGCTGGTAAATCCCGATATTCTCCATATATGTCATGTTATCTTTATTGATCGCAATCTCACATCCTGGGAACTGTCTTGCTTCTTCAATATAAGTTCTTACGATTTCTGGGTCGATCACATCTACATATTGATAATCTTTGGAATGAATACAAGTTCCATTTTCTGAAATAAAACTGATATCATCAAGTACTGGCGTGAATACTTTCTCGATACTTGCTCTCTGACGGCCGCTTGCCGCTAACACGATCGTTCCTCTTCGTTTCAGTTCTTTGATCACGTCATAATATTCCGGATTCAGATCCAGTGTCCCATCTGCCACTAATGTTCCATCAATGTCTGTTGCGATTAGTTTGATCATTTGTTTTCCTTTCTTTTCTCCATCTACATGCTGTATCATTATTTCAAAAAGGCTGCCATACTTTGTACAGCAACCTTTGTTTTATTTGTCTTTTTCCAGATCGTATGGTGTCACCTGATATACATAATAATTCAGCCAGTTATAATACATAGCATTTGCATGACATCTCCATGACTTCACTGGTTTCTTCGTTGGATCATCATCTTTGTAATAATTCTTTGGTATATCTGGATTCAGTCCTCGTTTTACATCCCTTACATATTCATAATGCAGTGACATCACATCATATTCTGGATGTCCTGTGACAAATACCTGACTTCCTGTGGAATTCAAAATAATGTATGGTCCTGTCTCATCTGATTCTGCTACGATCGTTAATTCTTTATTCTTGCGGATGGCTTCTCCGTCAACTCCTGTATTTCTAGAGTGTGGCACGTAGAACTTATCATCAAATCCTCGAATAATAGGAAGTTTATTATGTAATGGATGGTGTTCATAAACACCTGAAATCTTCTTATTCAAGATATGTTTCTTGATTCCATAGTGATAATAAAGTCCTGCTTGTGCTGCCCAGCAGATATGCAAAGTTGATGTAACATGTGTTTTGGACCATTCCATGATCTCAACAACTTCATCCCAGTAATCAACCTCTTCAAATTCTTTTAACTCTACTGGTGCTCCTGTAATGATCAGTCCGTCAAAACGTTTGTCTTTGATCTCTGAGAAATAATTATAAAATTTCTCCATGTGTGACTCTGATACATGAGTCGGAACATAAGATTCTGTCTGTAAAAATGTAATATCTAACTGTAATGGTGTATTTGATAAACTTCTCAGCAAATGAAGTTCTGTGTCTAATTTGTTTGGCATCAGATTTAAAATTGCAATCTTTAAAGGCCTGATATCCTGTGTACATGCCCTTTCTTTATCCATCACAAATACATTCTCTTCTTCTAAGACTGCCTTCGCCGGCAGATCGTTATCTATTCGAATTGGCATTTTATCAAATCTCCTTCTCTCTTTTTTCGATTGCTTTTTAAGCTGACAGCATTTTTCCTGTCAGATATTTATTATAAAACTCTTGCATTTTTTATGCAATCTATATTTATCATCGTCCGATCAGATTAAGGAAATCTTCTTCGCTCAGTATTGGAATGTTTAATTCCATCGCTTTCTTATTCTTTGATGACTGCGACATTTTATCATTGTTGATCAGATAGTCTGTTTTCTTTGACACTGATCCTGTGACCTTGCCTCCCATCTGTTCAATCTCTTCCTTTAGTTGTTTTCTGTTATCGAAATGATCAAGTGATCCTGTCACAACAAATGTTTTTCCTTCTAAGATCTGTTCTGTCTTACTTTCTTCTTTCTTCTCAAACTGCACATATTGTAACAGTTGTTCTAAGATCTTCTGATTATGTGGTGTATGAAAATATGATACCATAGCTTCTGCGATCATCGGTCCAATCTGATCGATCGCAATAAAATCCTCTGCATCGGCTTCTCTGATCGCATTGAAATCTTCTTTAAAATGTTTGCAGATCAATTTTGCATTGGAAAGTCCTACATTCGGAATTCCCAGACTATAAATAAAGTTTGCCAATGCAGGCTGTTTGGAATCATTGATCGCATTGATCAGATTTTGGTAGGATTTTTCTCCAAATCCTTCTAATTCCAGAATCTCTTCTTTGTGATCTTTTAAAGTGAAGAGGTCATAAATTTCATTTAATAGTCCAACATCGATCATCTTCTGTAATGTTGCTTCGGATAGTCCATCAACATTCATTGCATCTCTTGATACAAAATGCGAGAATGATTTGATCTTCTTTGCACTGCAAAATTCGTTGGTGCAGACTAGGGTTCTGATTCCATTTTCATCTTCGATCTTTGTCTCACCACCGCATGCAGGACAAGTATGCGGAATCTCTATATTGCCGCTCTTTGTTTTATTCTCTGCAAGCTGTGGAATGATCATATTAGCTTTGTATACAACGACCTCATCGCCGATTCCTAACTGCAATTCTTCCATCACACTAATGTTGTGGAGACTGGCTCTGCTGACAGTCGTTCCTTCTAATTCTACTGGTTCAAAAATTGCCACTGGATTGATCAGTCCAGTTCTTGATGGGCTCCATTCAATCTCAGTTAATGTTGTCTCCGCTGTCTCATCTGCCCATTTAAATGCGATGGAATCTCTTGGGAATTTGGCTGTTCTTCCAAGACTTTTTCCATATGCAAGATCATCATAGACTAATACCAGTCCATCTGATGGCAGATCAAATTGTTCGATCTTCTTTGAGAATTCCTCAATCTCATCTCGGATCGTATCTTCTGTGACTCTGATATGTTCTACCACATCAAATCCAAGACTTGCTGCCCAGTCTAATTTCTTCTCGAAGGAATTATCAAAATCCATACCTTCAACATCACTGACACTGAACGCATAGAAATGAACGTGGCGTTTGGCTGTGATCTCATTGTTTAACTGTCTGACGGAACCACTGCATAAGTTTCTTGGGTTCTTATACTGACTGTCAACATCTTCGATTTCTTCGTTCATCTTATAGAAATCTGAATATGGAATGATCGCTTCTCCACGAATGACCAATGTTCCCTGATATGCAATGTGTCTTGGAACATTTTCAAAAACCCTTGCGTTGTTTGTTACAACTTCTCCGACTTCCCCATTTCCACGGGTCACGGCTTTGATGAGTTCTCCATGTTCATAGGTCAGAACGATCGTTAAACCATCGAGTTTCCATGACAGGATTCCTTCCTGGCCGTTCAGCCATGCTGCCAGCTGATCTGGCTCCTTTGTCTTGTCTAATGATAACATCGGAGATGGATGTGCTTCTTTTTCCAATGCTGTCATCAATTCATACCCTACATGGATCGTTGGACTGTTTGATAAAACAGTGTTCGTCTTTTTCTCTAGTTCTAAAAGTTCATCATACATCTTATCGTATTCGAGGTTGCTCAGAACTTCTTTATTCTGCTGGTAATAAGCTTTCCCTGCTTCATTTAGTGTATGAATGAGTTCTTTCATTCTGTCTAAATCATTCACTTTTTAGCTCCTTCTTTAACTCTCGTAATTCATCCGGAGTTAATTTTCGATATCTTCCTTCTTTCAGATCGCCGAGTTTAATGTTCATAACACGGACTCTCTTAAGTTTTGTCACACGGTATCCAAAGTGTTCACACATTCTTCGAATCTGCCGGTTTAATCCCTGTGTCAAGATGATCCTGAACTCGTTTGGTCCTTCTTTTATAACTTTGCATCTTCTTGTTACTGCATTAATCTCATCTAATGGTACTGGATTCCTCATATCATGAATGAATTCATTCGTAATTCGTTTATTCACTGTTACTTCGTATTCTTTTTCATGATAATTTCTTGCTTTCATGATCTGATTGGCTGCTTCACCATCATTGGTAAGCAGTATCAATCCTTGAGAATCCTTATCTAATCGTCCTACAGGATAGATCCTTGTTGGATAGTTAATATAGTCGATAATATTATCTTTCTCTTCTTTGCTTGCTGTGCATACGATTCCTCTTGGCTTATGAAAAGCCAGAAAGATCAGATCTTCCTGAATCTTTACCGGCTTTCCATCAAATGTCACGCTCTGCCCCGGAAGTACTTTAGTTCCGCTTACTGCAACTTCTCCATCGACTTCGACTCTGCCTTCCTCGACATAAGTATCCGCCTGTCTTCTGGAGCAGATTCCTGCCTGACTTAAATATTTATTTATACGCACTGCATCTTCTGTTTTACGTTTTGTCTCTTGCATTGTTACCTTTCCCACTTGTCACAAAGGGCGATGATCTGGTCAGCAAATTTGCCCAGGTCTTTGTTCGTTCCACCCTCATTGTGCTCAATTACAGATTTCAAACGCTCGCTGGCTGTAAGAAGTCTGATATAAGCACTGCTCTGTTTTGGTTTCTTCTGGATGCGTTCTCTTGATCCCCATTCAGTCCATTCGCCTGTAATAAGGTCAAACACATCTCCGCTGTATGGTGCTCTGACTTTGAATTTGTATTCATCTTTTAAGCATGATGTAAATGCTTCACAGACCGCATCTTCTCCATGAACTACAAATACTTCTTCTGGTTTCTTCTCGAAACTATTGACCCATTTTAATAACCCGTTCTTGTCTGCATGTCCGCTTAAACCTTCTAATTGTACGATATCTGCTGCCACTTTGATTACCTCACCAAACAGTTTTACTTCTTTGGCTCCTTCGATCAGTGATCTTCCCAGAGTTCCATATGCCTGATATCCTACAAATATGATCGTATTCTCTGATCTCCACAGGTTATGTTTTAAATGGTGTCTGATTCGTCCAGCTTCACACATTCCGGATGCTGAAATGATCACCATCGGTTCTGTTTCAAAGTTGATCTCCTTTGATTCTTCTGTCGTAATGGATAAATGAAGATTGGAAAATGTGATCGGATTAATTCCTTGTTTCACTAATTCCATAGCTTCCTCATCATATGTTTCATCGATATTCATATTAAAGATCTTCGTTGCTTCCACTGCCAATGGACTGTCTACAACAACTTTGAAATCTCCATGATTCTTGATCCTATCTTCAGCCTTGATCTGACGGATATAATATAACAGTTCCTGTGTTCTTCCAACTGCAAATGATGGGATCACAACATTCCCGCCTCGATCAAAGGTCCTCTGGATCACATCGGTCAATTCTGTCACATAATCCTGATGTTTTCCATGATAACGGTCACCATACGTAGATTCCATAATAACATAATCTGCTTCTCTCGTATAGCTCGGATCTTTGATCAATGGCTGGTTAAAGTTTCCGATATCTCCAGAGAATACCAGTTTCTTTTCTACATCTGCTTCTCTTAACCACACTTCAATGCTGGAAGATCCTAACAGATGTCCGATATCTGTAAATTTGATCGTAATGCCGTCAGCAACTTCAATCTGTCCGCCATATGGGCATGGCACAAAATACTGCATGACATTGATCGCATCATCCATCGTATAGATCGGTACAACTTCTGGTTTTCCAGATCGCCTTGCTTTCCTGTTCTTCCACTCCGCTTCAAATTCCTGAATGTGTGCACTGTCTTGCAACATGATCTCACATAGATCGGTTGTTGCTCTTGTCGCATAGATCTTTCCTCTGAACCCTTTTGCATACAACAGCGGGATCAGCCCTGAATGATCGATATGTGCATGTGTCAGCAGGATAAAATCAAGATTCCCTGCATTCACTGGAAGATCAACATTCTCGTATACATTTAACCCTTGTTCCATTCCATAGTCAACAATAAATCTTTTGCCGCAAGCTTCCACATAATGGCAACTTCCGGTCACTTCATGATCCGCTCCGATAAACATTAACTTCATGGCTTATACCTCCTCTGAAATATAGATTGGGCCAGCCGGCACGATATCTTTTAGATACTCATGCTCTTTTAATATCTGTCCTGCATCGTAGTCAAAAAACACCTGTGTCAGCTCGTCGATTGAAATTTCATCTTTCCATCCCTGTGCCTCCGTTGTGTGTATGTCTAATGTCTCATCTTGTGGTATGTCTGCACGTTGAATGGATATCTTATGATTCAGACATTGAAACTGGAATACTCCATTCTGATCCTTGATATATGGATCTTTCACCAATATCCTGAATGTAAAATCATTCTTTCCTTGCAAGATATCTCCCCAAGCAGTAAGGTTCGTGATCCTTGCCATGATCTTTGGTACTTTTTTGCTTTGTATAAAATCCTTTCCTGTTGAATTTTCCTTGAATAAATTCCCTTCTGTGATATAAATCTTCTTACCTTGGTGTCGTTGTTTGATCTGGTTAAGCATATGTTCTGGCTCTAAAGAATACGCCCATCGGATATATACTTCATCTTCTTCAAAACTTTCTGCAAATACGCCTTGTAACAGATCGTCTTCATAATAAGCTAAGAGGCTTCCATCTCCACTCTGGCTTTCTTTTTCCAGTCGTCTCAGGTATGGTTCATCCGGAACTGTATATATCTTGTATTGTTCCATAAACCGCTCTAAAAAATTCTGGATCGTCTGATAATCTTCTGCCATTATATGAACGATCTTATGATTTCTATCCGTTGTATCATCTGTATATAAAATGTTATGATCATCGATCATTGTTTCTTCCCAGTCCATCACAAATCGAAACTGGAATGGTTCATAATATGCTTTATTCGCAGGCATCAGATACGTAAATGGCTGTTGCTGCTCATGCATATCATTGAAACACTTCTTAAGCATCTCTGCCATGATGCCTCTTCTTCTATATTCCTTCCACACCGCAACTGCTACAATATAATTTAATGTATATGTCTTCTTTCCTGCTCTTATGTGGTATGGATTTAAATGGATCATTCCTAAGATCTTGTTGTCTTCTTCTGCCAGTATCACTTGATTCGTTGCATATATCTCTTCAAAATAATACTGTGCAAACGGCTCTGGATCTTCAAAAATCTCCTGATACATGTCATATACTGGCTGTTTGTCTTTGTTTTTCTGATAAACGATCTCCATGCTATTTCCTTTATTCTTATTTTGTTTCATTAAGCAGACACACTGCCTGTGCACTGATCCCGAGTCCCTCTCCTGTGAATCCTAAATGTTCTTCTGTCGTTGCTTTGACATTCACCTGATCTGGATCTACTTTGAGGGTCTTACTGATATTTTCTTTCATTGTTGGAATATAATTTAATAACTTTGGTCTCTGTGCAATGACTGTCGCATCCACATTTCCAATCTCGTATCCTTTTTCCTCGATCAATCTTACAACTTCTGCTAACAACTTCATGCTGTCTGCATTATGATATGCAGGGTCTGTGTCTGGAAAATGCTTTCCGATATCTCCTAATGCTGCTGCCCCAAGGATCGCATCTGTGATCGCATGCAGCAGAACATCAGCATCTGAGTGTCCTAATAATCCTTTCTCATATGGTATATTTACTCCGCCTAAGATCAAGTCTCTTCCTTCTACTAACTGATGGACATCATATCCCATTCCTACACGCATATTCTTGCTCTCCTTTTTTTGTTTTTATTATAACATGATTTCACTCTTTTATCATGATTTTTAGCAGAAAAAAAGACATATTCATATCGAATATGTCTTCCGAAAGTAGCGATGAGCAGATTCGAACTGCTGACACTACGGGTATGAACCGTATGCTCTAGCCAACTGAGCTACATCGCCATATGTTATGAAATTCATCCATGTAGTTCATGGATAGTGGGACCAATAGGACTCGAACCTATGACCCTCTGCTTGTAAGGCAGATGCTCTCCCAGCTGAGCTATGATCCCTTGTGTCTCTCAAGCTCTCTTGCCTGACGACAAAATATAATATACTCTTATTTTCGATGAATGTCAACACTTTTTTTAATTTTTTTTTGATATTTTTATTTTATAGATAGAAACCACGTAAAAAATGGCTTATTTACGTGGTTTCTTCATAATTTATTTTTTTATATTTTTTCGGATTTTATCGAAATTTTCTATGCAATAAAAATAATCCTCCTAAAATCAGAATGATTCCTCCTATGAATGAAAGCTCATCTGTCCGTCCACCTGTCTTTGGAAGATTCAATATAGAATCATTCGTAACATTGTACGTCAGATGATAGAAGTAATAATCATTTCCCTGTTTGATCGCTTTACTTGTATCCACATTCTGTTTATCTACCTCTGCCTGTGACATCGTCATTGGCAGTGTAACGATGATTGGTTCTTTTAACAGATTCTTTCCAACCGCTGTCTTTGTCTCTGTGATCGTATAAGTATCAGGGAGCAGTCCATCAAAAGTGACTTCTCCAGCAGAATCTGTTTTGGCCTTCGCTACTTCTGCTCCATCAGATGATGTGATCACAAATTCGATATCTCTTAATGATTTCCCCTTAGAATCTTTCTTGATAAGTTTTACAGATCCTTGGATCATCTGATTCATAAACTTCGCTCCACCTGTCAATTGTGCTTTAGCTGTCGTTCCAGTTGGTCCAATATCGAACGTCACAGTTTCTTTCTCCTGATCGATCGTTGCATTGCTGCTGTTGCTCGTAATATTGAGTAATTTGAAATACTTGATCATACCTCCTTCATTACACGTATAAGTGCCATATTCCAGATCATCAAACGTCACAGACAGTTCGATCAGATCTCCCGGATGATCTTTCATCTGTTTTTCAACCTCTGCCTTTGTGAATTTGACTTTCTTCTCATAACTGTGTTTCTTTCCATAGACATCGGTTCCAGTCAGTGTAAATATAAAAGTCGGATCCCCAACATCCATATTCAGATTACCTGGGTCCAATGCTTTTGTGATCGTAATGCTTCCTTTCGGCCCTGTACGGTCATGTGTGTTTGTGATTACTGTAAGATCCTGATCATTTTCATCCGTATCATAGGTTGGTCTGTATCCGATCTCAGATTCTCCCGTGATCAATCCTTCTTCGACTTCTTTCCATGTATAATTGACTTTTTTACCATTGACTTTCACAGGAAGTACCTTACTGGACGCTTTCCAGTTATTCTTCGCACTGAGCATCAATGTTTCTTCCACTTTACCATCAGCCAACAGATTAACTAAGACAGACTTTGGGCGTATGCCATCTTTATTCCCATGATCATTCCATACCTTTTTAACCTTTTTCTTCGTCGTATCTGGTGTATGCGTATTCGTGATCATGATATTCTTCGTTGTTGTACCATCATCATCTATTGTCTCATTTGTCTCGTAAGTATCGACATATCCTGTTTTTGCATTACCTGTCAGCTTATCATAGACTTCTTCTTTCACTTCATACTCAAATGGTTCGCCAGCTTTGTCATACTTATCGAGGCAATGATACGTTACATCATCTGACCAGTTATTTGTTTCGTCTAATGTAATAGCATTCTTGTATTTCTCACCATTTCTATATAATTGAGCTTTGATCGATATCGGTCTCAGATCATCTCCATTGTCACCATCTTCCCAAACCTTTTGTACATTGATATCGACATATTCTGGATTTTCATGGAAGTTCGTAAACGAAATTACATACATCGCATCATTCCAGTGTGTACTCGTCAAAGTATAACCTTCGGGAACATCTTCACGAAACTCCCACTTTTCACGATCATCCTTCTTGATATCCGTAAACATTGTCCAGTTATTATCTTTTGTCAGTGTATACACCTTTACTTCTTTTGTTGTCTTATGTGTTGCCTTGATCGTAACAACATCTGGACGGATCTTTGCTGCATTGTCATGATCATCCCATATCTTCTTCAATGCAATATAATCCAGTTTCTGGTTGACTAAAGTATCTGAATCATGCACATATGTTGTTGTATCATTATCCGTATTATTCTCGGCTTTTACATCATGAATAAGATTTTCTTTCGTATCATTGATCACTTTACCCTTAAATGTTAATGTCTTGTCCGATTTCTCATATCCATCTGGTGCGTAGATTTCTTCTACCTCATACATATCACTGTCTGTTCCATCCTTTGCATAGATATCGGTCGGCAATCCAATAAATTCCAGATATTCAAACTGATCATCCTGTGATGTAGTGGTGGCGATCGTATCACCCTTCTTAAAGATATTTTCTCCTTTGCTATTAACGATATCTGTTTTCGCTTTTAAGGCAAATATGGCTCCCGCCAGCTTGTTTCCGTCTTGATCGGTCTTGATCAGATGGATGCCGTATTTTTGCAGAGTATCATTAGCTTTGACATGAATACTTGCTTTCTTTGCAACCTTTAAGGCAATATCTTCCTCTTCTGGATCCAGAACCTCTACCGTAGTCTTGATCGTTTTCTCTGGCAGATCTTTATACGATCCTTGGTTGTTAAAACTGATATTGATCTCGTATTTTCCTGATTTTTCTGCATATGTCGGTGTAAATGCCACATCTTTATCCGTCACTTCCACATCTTCTGCTCCATCGTCATCATAAAGGATTCTCCAGCTAAAGTCCTCTGCCTTGAATTTATCACCTTTTAAGAACCTGTTCTTTGGCATGGCAACGATCTTTAACGGATGTTCCTCGATAAACTTATCTTCTTCGATCTTTAATATCTGATCCATGACATATGTTGTCTTAAGAACTGGATTTCCATAGAACATCTGGCTGACATCTTCTACATTGGAGGTGTTGAAAGATGAAAGATCGAGTGTTTTGATGGAATCCATGGCATAAAACATCTGACTCATATCCACGACTGCGGATGTATCAATATTTTTAAAATTGATCTCTGTGAGATTCCTGCAATTTTTAAACATTTTAGATGATATTGCATTCATGTAGATGACCTGTCCGGCTCTTTGACTTGAGATATAACAATCTCCATCATCGTTCCAAAGCACAATACTGCCATCTTTATTCTGAGAAACATCCGTTGTCACAGCTCCTTCTGGTGCACTCTTCCACGTGAAAGTCACAGATTCCGCATCCTTGATCTTCTGGTTCAATTTTTCGCCTTTTTCCAACACATAAATACCTGTACTTACATTATTGTCTTCATTTCCAAACGGATCTTCCTTGTCTGGTACTTTATCATCATCACGAATATCATTGATACTTCCTGCAGTTGTATCCCATGTCAGTTCTACTTCATGTTTTTCCTGATCTTTGATATAGCCTGTCGGAGACTTGATCTCTTTTATGTAATACTTTCCTAAATAGAAGTTAGTTGTTTCTTTTCCATCCATATCCTTTCTTGTAAAATGGATCTCCTTCTCTTTTGTCGTTGTCTTTTGATCGATCAGTTCGTCCTTCTTCCAGACAAGCGTTCCGTCATCTTTCTTGATATTCTCATCCGCATACAGCCCATAGACTGCTCCTGCGATCTGATCGTTGTCATAGATAAAACTCTGAGAATCCTTGTCATAATCTGTTAAGATATCTCCCGTCTTACTGAACGTAATTTCTCCATAGACTGGCGTATCCATCTGTTCAAACCTGCAGCTTCCATTTCCAGCATTATCGTACGTGATCTTGATGCTTGTGGATTCCCCGCTTAACTCAAAAGATTTTTCTTCTGCGTCATCCATGTTGTAGCCTGCTGGCGCAGCAGTTTCCTTAATCGTATATTTTCCATATGGAAGATAGCACTCTGCAGTTCCATCTCCACTCGTTCCTGTAGTCAAAGTTGCCACAATATCCTGATCTTCATCATAGATTTCATAGACTGCATCATTTAACAGCTTCTTTGTCTCTGATGAACGTTTGACTAGTTCGATCCTGATCTTATTTTCATCATCTTTATACGGACCAAACGTGACTGTCTTATGGACATCAGACTTGATCAAAACCACATCTTCATCTTCCATCATTTCATGCTTTGGATCACCCTTGATCTGATGCAATGTATAAACACCGATCGCTAACGAGATTGAAGTTGCTTCTCCTTTTTCATCAGTTATCAGAGTATCGACCACTTCTCCATGCGGATCAATGATCTGAAATTCCGCCCCAGATTCCGGTACATACTTATCTTTATTTACGGACATTTGCTTTTTGATCGAAATCTTTGCGGATTTTGTATAATCGTCTTTTAAAACGAATTCATACACTTTGACTTCATCCTCGATCGATGCTTTCATTTCTGTGGAATACTGCGGTAGCGCAAGGTCATAGTCTTCGACACCTCTGGTCTGCACGACTATAAACCCTGTCTTCTTTACGAAATCTTTTAAGAGCATCGCTGCCTTTCCTTCGGAATCTGTGACTAATGTTCCAAGAATTGCATCTCTATTATCTTTTTTCAGTTTTTCAATGTAATGAAGCCTGTCCTGTGACGTTGCCAATGTCTGATCCTTGAAATCTTTCACCATAGATTCATCCAGTACAACAAACTCAGCCCCTGGTTCTGGTTTAGACTTTCCATTCTTGACCATCGTTTTTCTGACCCGGATCTTGTTTCCATTATAATAATTATCCAGCTCAAATTTTTTAAATTTCTTATCGCCATCTTTGATCGTTACATCAAAATCATCAGCAATCTTATAATTATCACTTCCTTTTGTCTGATGAACCGTGTAGATGCCAGGATCTAACTTTCCAGATTGAGCTGCACCATTTTCATCCGTGATCAATGTTTCTATGACTTTCTTTGTCGACTGATCGATGATCTGGAATTCTGCCTTATATTCTTCTTTTTTTGTATAAGTTCCAGTTTCCTTATCACTGATCCTTGTAACCTTTGTCAACATGATCCCTGCATGCTGCTTTGGATCGTTTGATTCAACCTTATAGATCATTTTAGATCCATCAATGCTTACCCATTTGTCCGGTACCATATCATATCCATCGGTCGTTTTCGTCTGATGAATACGGTAAGCTCCATAAGGAAGTAAATCTGTTTCTGCGATCCCTTTGTCATTCGTTGTGATCGTCTGTTTTAAGTTATTCTTGGAATCATAAACCTCAAAAACTGCCTGTGCTTCTGGAACATTTTCCTCGCCAAACGTCTTTACAACTTGTATTATTCCTTCATATTGCTGTTCCTTCAGATACTTGGATGTATTTTTATTGACCGTGACTGATATATCATTACTAGATAACTTATATCCCAACGGAGCATACTTCTCATGTAAACGGTAATATCCCGGATACAGATCTGTCACTTTTGCATAACCATCCGCATCAGTTACCATCTGTGTCACAAGTGTTCCTGCTTTATAGACAACACTCTTGTTATCGGAGCCTGTAATATCATGGTCAGCATATAGCTCATAGACAGCATTCTGCAAGTTTGCTTCAACTCCTAGATCCCCTCGTTTATTCTTTACAGTTCCCTGTTTAAAGATTTCCAGATCACTCTTTTGAAATTCATTGGTATAGTTAAATGTGAATGATCTGACTCCACCCTGTTCCATTTTGCTCTGATCTGTCTGATCTGGGATCAGGTGTCCGAATGGGGATTTTGTTTCCCTGACCATCCAAGTGTGGACCGAGGCACTCTTTAAGGCTGAAATCTTCTGCTCTGCAAGTTTTTGTGCTTCCTGCATTGCCACAGCATATGCTTTTGCCGAAGAATCGTACCAGCCATTATCTGTCGCTTCTTTTTGCTGACTTTTTGAAAGATCGTTCCAATTCTTTACATAAGTCTTTTTCGTTGATGTCACACTATAACTTACCGTTCTTTGAACAGTATAAGAAGCTTCTCCATTGTCATCGGTTGTTACACTTCCTTGATAATTCCCATCCATATAGATCTGAAATACTGCTCCAGAAAGCCCTGCTCTTGTTTCCGCATCTTTCTTTTTGATCTTGATCCTTACATTATCTGGGCTGGTTCCTGACTTTGTTGCACTCGTTTTCGCTTTTTCAATATCTGGCGGTGTATGACGAAATCCGAACAAAACCTGATGGGAATCCAGTTTCTTCTTTTTCACACATTTCTTCACTGTATAATAGTAGATCGTTCCTTCTGGATCCTGATCACTGATCATTTTACAGAACTTTTTTGCATCTTTCTGCGAATAACCTCTGTCCACATTTTTTCCTGCCTGATAAACGGTATTTTGCTTATTCGCTCCATGTCCACATGCCCAGATGTATGCCTGACACAATGACAGATCTTTTGTATTCTTGCCGCTTGATCTGAAATACCAGTTTAATGCTTTTGCAATTCCCTTTTTTTCATAAGTTGCTGCATTGATCGTCTTGTATTTTAAGGTATCTCCAGAACACATGGTCTTTCCAGAGTTTAAGCAAAACACTCTGTGTCCGTCAGCTGTCATACTCCACAGACCTTCTGATGCAGGACGATCGATCTCTGAGATCTTATTACTTGATAATGCCTGGCTCATCACCAGTTTGGCTTTTCCTGTGAAAGCCTTGACGTCTCTATTCTTCAGGAACAGTGATTCTCCTGAACCACTCAGATACATTGTCATGATCATCAGGAGGGTAAGAATACTTACCGATATCTTTTTACAGATCGTCTTCATTTGTTTCAAACTTTCTTCCTCCTTTTTACTTGTAACGGTTTGTGAAATATCCTGGCTGCCCTTCCTTGTCGATCCTTCCATACTCAGAATCTACGTGGTCTCTCGAAAATCCAGTTCCATTCTGCCCTTCCAGTTCGATCGAGCCATTAAACATGCCGTCATCATGAATAATGTTGTGTGTGTCGAATGATCCATCTGTTTTCTTCCAGACAGCATACAATTCACAAGTCTGTCCAGCATCGCAGAGAGTATTGACTGCCTGTCTATCGGTATATTTTGCTTTGATCGCATTCGGATCTTCACTCCATCCAAGGAAGGTATATCCCGGCCGTTCAAATGTATTTGCTGGCAGGATATCATCCTGTCCATATTTTAATTCCACAGTCTTTTTGCTGCCTGATGCACCATTTCCATCAAATGTTACTTCATAAGAGTTCTTGGACCAAACAGCATAAAGTGTTATACCCTCCGTGTTACTCCATGTGATCGTCTCTCCTGGAGAATACCGTGCTCTCACCGCATGTTTATCTGTATTCCATCCAACAAAGGCATAGCCTTTTTTCGTGTATCCATTCTCAGCAAAGCTGTAATTTTGATCGTACGTGGCTGTCCCATCATTCACATATCCAGAATCTTCTCCATTTCCATCATAGTTTACAGTGTATGTATTCGCTGTCCACTGGGCTGTCTCTGTATAATTACCACATACCAGCCAGCCTGTATTGGACATCCATTTTGTTCCTTCATCCAGCCATCCTTCCAAGGTATAACCTCTTCTTGATACCGTTGGAAACGAAAAATAATCTCCATCCGTAAAATTCCATGTTACATCTGCACCATCTCCACCATTTCCGTTGTAATAAATGCTACGGCTTGGCTTTTCCAGATTCAGATTTATAGAACACCAGTCATAAGTTTTCCATCCATCTCTGTCAGCAGAGGCCACTCCGACCAATCCAGTACTGACATGGATATTTACTGATTTCCAATGTTCTTGAGTATCATGATAGGAATTTTCCCAAAATCCATCATTTCCTCCACAATAAAGCGTTATATCCTTGCTCGGATCTGAAAATACTGGTTTATCCACCGTTACCCATTCCCAGGATCGATGCTGTTCATGGGCCGGTAACAGATACCAGACTTTGATCGTTAAAAGTGTATAGTTGTTGTTACTGTTCTTCTCTGAATATATCGTCTGTTTATTCACTGTAAGCTTATAATCTCCGCCTCCACCGGAATACGTCGTTACCGTATATGGATGTCTGGAATTATTAAATGTCCCACCGCTGACATTTTTATTTTTTTCATATTCATCACTATGAATATACATTGTCAGACTATCGCTTTTCCCATTTGGTCCATTGATGTTCACTGTTAAATGTCCATCTTTAAAATGTTTGTTTCCTCCTGTATTATATGATTGATAAGCATGTGCCTTCTTCATCTGATACCATGCCAGAACAGAAACAAATGAAACCATGACCACTAATACCACTATGATCTTTCGTTTTCTTTCCAGGATCTTTTTTGCATTCTTCATCATATCCTCCTCTCCATCTATTTTTATCTATCTTCCTTTTGTTTCCTGATCTTCTGTCCATGATTCCTCATACAGTACACCACATACCGATATCTTCCATGTCCTCGGTACGGATGACAGGTTAAAAGTGTGACCATATCTTTCCCTTTTTGAATCAGAATTTTGTCCATATCATATGGATCGATCACTTTAATCTTTGTAACCCGATAATCCAGTCTTTCCCATAGATTCCTAATGATCACCTGATCGCCTGTTTTTAACTGTTCGATGTCCCGAAAATACGGAATTCCCCGATATCCCCGATGTGCAGCGATCACGCAGTTGCTGTCTTTTTGTCCTACTGGCAGGGATGTCTGTCCCATGATCGCTGCTCCTTTTCTCATATTTTCCATCGTCGCTCCCAAATATAATGGAAGTTTCTGTTTCATCTTCGGTATCTTAATGTAACCGAAGGTATTCTTTTCATTTCTTAAGACGATCGGTGCACTGCGGTAACTGAATACATCCTTTAGTCCTGCTTGTTTTTCTTTGAATATCTTCCTGTTATAGCAGACTGCTTTTTGATACAGTAGATCATCCTGTTTTCTTTTGCTTCTCCTCTGCGTCAGTTCTTTCACTGTCTGATCGGACTGTTTTTGTTTCAGATATGATATAATCTCCGGATAAAGCAGTAACGTGATCCCTATCACTAGAAAAAAGATTCCAACAATATTTATGATCTTTTGTTTCACCCATATCTCCTTTCTCCGCTTTTTCTTTTCATCTTTTCATATACTTTTCTGGCTGCGATCAATACACAAATGATCAATAGTCCCGCAAAGATGGCCCGTTTGTAAACTTCCATCCATTGCGAATGATGATTTCTTGCTCTTATCTCTTCCTCTTTTGCATGATAAGCTGTGCGAACTCCTCGGACTAATAAACGCTTGTCATTAACTCCATAGGGTGTGCAAGTAACCAATGTTACATGATCTTTTCCTTCCATGATCTGAAGTTTCTTTGTATCTTGTGGTTCCACGACTGTGATCTGATCCACACTGTAAGCAAGCTTTTTATCCAATACATGTATAAAAAAGAAATCTCCCTTTTTCATCTCTGTCAGATCTGTAAAGATTTTTGCAGAACTAAGCCCAGTATGTCCAGTCAGCACCGCATGGGTATCTTTTCCTCCAATCGGAAAGGAAGATGTAGCCAGATGTCCGATCCCATGTTCCAAAACTGTCCCACTTGTCCCATGATAGATCGGCAGATTAATTGAAATGCAAGGAATCTTTAAATATCCCATGATCGATGATCCATCAATATTTAATATTCTATTATAATGAACCATCTCTCCATCCAAACGTTTTACCTTAAACGGATCAGTCAACTGTACTGAAGATCGCATCAATTCCCCATTATACTGTTTTGCTTCATCCATTACTTTTTTTATGATCGCCTGATCCATTCCGGCTGCCTTTTCCTGATAACTTTCCACTGTCGAACCTGCACTCTTTTCAAACAGATAGTTGCTTACAAATGGATAAGACAGCAGAAAAAAGCCGGCCAGAATAACCAGAATCGGTATGATCTTTTGTTTCATTTTATCTTTGTGATCGTCCTCTGTTTTTGTTCAAGATCAAGATCCCACATCCAGCAACAACAACCCCTGCAATGATCAGAAGATAGTTTCCTGCCCCACCTGTCATTGGCAGCATGAACTGCTTCTGATTTGTGATCTGCATATTGATATATGCATTTCCAGAATCATCGTGTTTTGTCATCGTTGCCTTTGTCTCATCCACAGTCGCACTCGCTGCTGTAGTCTGAACCGTCACATCATTCTTTAATACCGAACCATTAGGAACTCCATCATTTGCTGTGGAATCTGCATCAGACTTACTCTGGATCCCTGTGATGTTTGCTTCGGTTGGTGTGATATCTGCTTTTGTCTCTTTGACCTTAACGATCACTTCTTTCTTTAACAGGGAGTATCCTGCATCGGAGTGTGTTTCTGTAAATCCATATTCATCTCCTTCGATCCCATTGATCACAAGTTTTCCATCAGAAGACGGACTAAACTGAGTCGCATCAGCTTCTTTTGCAGACTTTCCTGTTACCTGATAAACACCTGCTCTATCTGCTCTTGCTACCAGATAGTAATTATCTGTCTTATTTTTTACAACGAATTTAACCTTTGTTGCATCTCCCTTGCTGTCAGAAAATTTCTTTGTCAGATCATATCCGTAAGAGTATACGATACATTTGTCTTTTAAAATATCATAATAATTCGTATTTGTTCTCTTCCACATAAGGGATACATCGTTTGGATTTCCTTTATCACCAAGAATAACGCTGTCATCTGTATTCACCTTAGCTGTATAATATACAACGATATATTTATCAGAATATTTCTTATTCAACTCATTAAGTCCTGCTTTTGTCATCTCAATCTTCATTGCAGGATCGTCTCCAGATTTTCCGTATGTTGCTGCAAACTTTGGATCCGTGTCGGAACTCTTCCATACAGCCAATGCTCCACTCTTCTCAACATTATTCACATTTGTTCTGTCCGCTGCATCCTTAGTTTCATAGATTGCGATCACGGCATCTTTCCCATATGTCATTCCTTTTGCCATCGTATCGTTAAATGTATAAGTTGACAGGTAGGTTGTTGATGATGTGATATGTGGCAATTTGGAAATGAACTGATAATCCAGTCTTTCTGCTTTAGATGCTGTCACGGTACTCTGATATTTATATTCATTTCTTGCAGAAGTAAAATCTGCCAGTCTGTCTGTATTGGCAGTTGTTACATTGTCCTGATCTGGATTATTGCGTACTCTTTTGTCAAGTGTTGGATTTCCAGTTTCATTCTTTGGATAACAGATCACATCATAGAACCAGTCATCTCCCTTAGAATCCGTGGATGGCAACTGTACAAACCATGGATTTATTGTGTAAGTTACATTTTCTGGTGCCTTTGTCTCAACGATCAGGTAAAGACCCAGTGGCAATTTGTCTTTACTTGTCACACCATTAGCATTAGTCTCATCCATGGCTGTCCCATTCTTTCCCATGTAATCTTCTAATTTGTCTTTCGTTACCGTATTATCTTCTAATGCCTTGGCAAGTTTCTCATTGATCTGCTGGCTTGTAAAATATGTCTTACTTCCTTCTGTTTTAGCTGCATCAGAAGATGTCAAACCCAAAATCTGCTGTATTGTGGTTGGAAGTTCATAGATCATCTGAATCTTTCCATTCTCACTCTGCTGTTCAACATCTCCAACTCGCAGGTAACTAAATTCCACACCTTTGATCGCATATTTTTCCAAGGCTGCTTCCGCAGCAGCGTCCTGTTTTCCTGTTGGTGTAAACTGACTGGTGTTAACACCGGCCTGTTTTGCTGCTGTCATGTCATATTTGTGGATCGTTATAGATCCGGTTTTGCTTGTATCGACCACATCTGTTGATGCCGCTTTGATATTAACGATAGGTGCAAGCATCATTGCTGCAGATAATACAGCAATCATTATTTTTTTGATCATATTTTGAATCTTCATTTTTCTTTCCTCCTATTTTTTAGAATAGAAAAAGCACAGAAATCATTGATCATACTCAATGATTCTGTGCTTTTCTTTATGTAATATATACTATTTTATTTATCTGTTAAATTAGTTTTGTCAGGTGCGATCATGATCGTATTCCAAAAAGAATCTTTGACTGCCTCTGCCTGAATCTCATCTACTACTGTGTCAAGATCGACATCACTTGTTAACTTCTTGCTCTCATCCATTACGGAAACTTTATCGTTGATTCCTAAGGATGTGATCGTAACAAACTGTTCTTCACTAACTAGTGTTCCTTTCTTTAGTGGAACCGCTAACTGATAATTCTTCTGCAATACTGACTTGATCTCATTATACATTGCTTTAAATTCTTTGCTTCTGTATTTCTTCTCAGCTTTCAGCTGCTTTGCCTTCTTATCAGCCTTCGCAGATATCTTTTGATCAGAATAAATCTCCCAGCATGGACCTCCTGCTGATGCTGACTTCGTCTGTGCGATCACTTCTTTTAGTGGATATTTGTACTGTGTACGCTGTCTGCTTCCAACATCTGCAACCGTTACCTGATCATTATCATCGATCGCAACCAATACGATAAAATGACCTTTCTTCGTAAAATATCCTGGCCCCATCAGTGCTACTACTGGATGCTTCTTCTTCAATGCATCTCTAACCTTGCTGACATCACTTCCAAGTCCATGACATTCCAGTTTATACTGTTGTGCCAGTGCTGGGACCATCTCATGACTTGCTCCAGCACTACTGTAATAGCCATTCTTATATGCCCATACTGTTGTATCAACTGGAGTTACCCATTTATTCGTCAGCGAACTGATACAAACTGCCATAGCGCTTGGTCCGCATCCACTGCTTTTGATCTGATATCCATTGTCATTCCATGCTGCATCTGCCTGATTAAAGTAAATAAATCCCTGTATCGTCTCTTTCTTATCTTTCATCTCAAGACTATGATCATTATATACTTTTGGAATGATAGATTTTTTATCTTTCTTGTCTTTTTTCTTATCTTTTTTATCTTTCTTCTTATCTTGATCAGACTTTGTCTTTTGCTTCTTTGTATGCGTTACCGCTGTATGTTTCTTTGTATGTGTTGTTGCTGTATGTTTCTTTGTATGTGTTGCTGCAGCCGTTGTATGCGTATGCGTTGTTGCTTCCGTTGTCGGCTTTGCCTGAGTCGTCTGTGTTGTTGTCTCTGTCGTTGCTTCACTTTCTGTCGTCTGGGCAGAAGAATCTGTCTTGGTCTCAGTCTGTTCACTGCTTATTTGCTCTCTTGTGACTGGCTGATCTGCTCTGACCACAGACACTGATCCAAGCATCAAAAACGTATACAGAGCTACTACAGCTGCTGTTTTACGTGTTTTTCTCATCTTTCATTGTTCCCCCTAACTATTTAAACATACTTATTATACCACTTTGGATACCCTCGTCAATAAAAATGAATGGTCATGATCCATGTTCACATTTTTTTCACATCTTATGCTTCAAAGACTAATTTTTCAATTGCATATGCAACACCATCTTCATTATTTGTCTTTGTCACAAAGTCTGCGATCTCTTTCAGATCAGGTTGTCCATTTTCCATAACAACACCGGTTCCTACAGCTTTGATCATCATCGTATCATTTCCTGCATCTCCACATGCCATCACTTCATCCATAGATAATCCAATTTGCTCTGCCAGATGTAAAAGTCCATCTCCTTTATCACATCCAATCTGATTTATTTCAATGTTATTTTCCAGAGAACTTGATACACTCGCAATATTTTTCTCGATTAATTCTTGTCTTGCAGTTTCCCGCTCTTCCATATCATCAAAAAATACATTGATCTTCTCAATTCCCAGCGGATGCTCTTCAATATACTTTCGCAGATCATCCAGCGGCAGTCTTGTATCTCTCACAAGTTTTAATACATGATCTGATACACCATACTCTGCAAGATGGTCAAAATAGCATCGTTCCATATACCCTTGCCCATTCTGATAAATATCACGTGTACAATGATATTTTTCCAAAATATCAAACAACGAAAATACCGTTTCTTTTGGTAGATGATTTGTATATATGATCTTATCTTCTTTCTGATCATAAACAGTTGCCCCATTACAGCAAACAGCATATCGAACGCCTGGAATATCTCTTAAAAATTCTGGAATTGCTTTAAAAATACGTCCTGTTGCTGGAACTATATAAACACCCCTTCTGATTGCTTCTTTTAGAACTTCTTCTGTGTGTTTTGAAATCTGTTTCTCGCTGTCTAAGAGTGTATTATCTAAATCCATCGCTACTAATTTTATCTTACTCATGCTATCCCTCCACAAAAAAATAATTTTGAATGTTGATCTGAAGACTTTTATATCCCTGATACTCATTGATCACTGGATAATATGTACATGTGATATACTTTGATGTTCCCATTTTCTCTCGAAATTCATCTTCATCCTCAAAAATCATGCCATCAATTCTAGTTCCCTGACTACTCTTTAATGCTAATTTTATCACATTTTTATTTTTTCCAAAAACATTCACACGTTCCACTTTTAACTTTCTGTGTGCAAATAATGGTTTTTTATTCTCTTTTCCAAATGGCTCTAAAACAGATAACTGATGGATCAGATCCATGGTAATATAATCAACTGGCATATCAATATCAATCTGTACCTTCTTTGCAAAATCTTTTTTCTCAAGGGTACAGTTCTCATTGATCTTTTTGCGGAATTCCTGTAATTTTTCTTTTTCCAAAGAACATCCTGCGGCCATTGGATGTCCCCCAAACTTTGTGAACACCTCTTTGACTTTCATCATCTCTTCAAACATGGAATATCCTTCGATGGAACGTCCAGAACCTTTGATTCCTTCTTTTGCATCTGTTAAGACAAATGCTGGATGATTTAAGCGGTCCTTGATCCTTCCTGCTATGATACCTGCAATACTTTCATGACATTCTGGAAGATATAATACAAGCACTTTATCTCCTTTTGCTTCATATTCGAACGCCTGTCCCAGTGCCTCTTTTACACCATTTTCTGTCATGGTTTTCCGAAGATCATTCAGTTCTTTTAATTCTTCTGCTGTCTGTTTTGCCTTCTCTTCATCTTCTTCCAGAAATAGATTCAATGCTTTTTCGGCAGATTCCAAACGTCCGCTCGCATTGATACATGGTCCAACAATAAATCCTAGTGCATAAGACTGTATCTGTTTATCCATCAGATCATGCACATTCAGCAATGCTTTCAACCCGATATTTTGTGTATCTTTGATTCGGCGTAATCCTTCTTTGACAAAGATTCTGTTTTCTCCTGTCAGATCTACCACATCACAAACAGTCGCGATCGCAAGCATGGATAACAACTCTTCCAATTGGCTTTCATCTTCTTCCATTGCCTGATAAAATGCCCTCATAAACTGAAAAGCCACTCCTGCTCCACAAAGTAACGGATACGGATAATTGCATGCTTCTTGCTTTGGATTGATCACTACATCTGCTGGTGGAAGAACCTCTTTTCTCATTCCTGCTTCATCGGTATCAAATGGCACATCATGATGATCCGTAATGATCATTGTCAGTCCATGTTCTTTGCCGTATGCAACTGCATCTGCTGCTGCAATCCCATTATCACAGGTAAGGATCGTATCAATCTGGTCTTCCACTGCTTTTTCAATGATATTTTCATTAATTCCATAGCCATCTTTCATGCGGTCTGGAATCTGAAAATCAATCTTTCCACCAAGATCATGAATCGCTTTCCACAAAATGTAATTTGAGACAACTCCATCTACATCATAATCTGAAATAATACGGATCGTTTTCCCTTCTTGTACCTTTTGCTTCAAAATCTCAACTCCTTCTTTGACGCCTTTCATCAAAAAAGGATCTGAAATATCTGAAAGTTCTCCATACAGATACTGCTGTATTTGTTCATCCCCAACCACATCCCTGTTGCGGATCAGCCGTGCGATCACTGGATCTATGTTAAATTTTTCTCCAATCTGATTAAAATTAGCCTTTTTCTTATACAGATACCACTGTTCCATCATCTTACTCCATTTTTCATAAAAAAGAGCATCCAGTATTTACTGAATACTCTTTTTGAATGTTTTATTTTCTTTTCTTTTTCTTCTTTTTCTTGCGGTTTGGATTTGCTGTGATCTTCTCTGGCTGTGCTTGACTGGCTGCCTGATTTTCTTTGATCACATCTGATCCAATTCGCGTCTTCATCATATACCAAAGTGGTCCAGTTAAAAATACAGAAGAGAACGCTCCTCCGATCACACCCACCATCAATGCTAATGCAAATTCTCTTAAGGAGGATACTCCGCAGATGAATAACGCTAACACCATAACAAATGTTGTCAAACTTGTATTGATCGTACGAACCAATGTACTTGAAATACTCTGATTCACAAGTGCTTTGATATCATCTCTTGTCCGGATCGTCTGAAGTTTCAGATTCTCACGGATACGGTCAAAGATAACGATCGTTGAGTTGATAGAATATCCAATGATCGTTAACATACATGCGATAAATGTTCCACCAACAGATAATCTTCCAACAGAATATGCTGCAAATACGACCAATACGTCATTGATCAATGCGATGATCGCACTGGATCCAAACTTCACGTCTTTGAATCGAATCGCAATGTAGATCAGCATACAGATTGCTGAGATCACAACGGAAATAAATGCATCTCTTTGCATTTCATTACTGATCGTTGAACTGATATTCTCTGTTGTTACAGATTTTACTTTATAATCTTTCTTTAATGTATTTTCGATCTGTTTTCTCTGACTCAGATTCAATTCTACACTTTTTACAACCATCTGATTGTTTGCTTTTACTTTCTGACTCTGAACAGAGGTTGACTTGCTGACTTTCTCGTAAGCTTTCACAACCTGTTTTTCCAGAGAATCATTGACTTTCTGGTCATCCTTGAATGTGATCGTAGATGCTGTACCACCTGAAAATTCCAGATCATAATTCAAGATTGATCCAATCTTGCTTCGATTCATTGGAAGTGCAGCAAGTCCGATCAAAATGATCACACCTGCAACTGCAACGTATTTCTTACCTGTACGGACAAAATCTCTTGTTTTGATCGTTCTTGGTTTTCCATACCATTTCTTGTCGTGAAGTCCAAAATGATATGCCGCATATACAAGGAATCGGCTGATCACAAGTGCTGTAAACATAGAGATCAATACACTCATTCCAAGTGTCTGAGCAAATCCTTTGACCGTTCCTGATCCTTTAAACCATAAAACTAATACTGCGATCAATGTTGTAACGTTACCATCGATGATCGCTGATGCTGCCTTTCCGAATCCAGATTTGATCGCTGCTCCTGTACTCTTTCCTGCCCCGATCTCTTCCTGAATTCTGGCATAAATGATAACGTTTGCATCAACTGCCATACCGATACCGAGGATGATACCTGCAAGTCCCGGCAATGTCAGTGTCGCATTAAATCCATTCAGTGCTAATAACATCATCAGCATATAGATCGCAAGTGCCACACACGCAATCACACCAGGCACTGCATAAAATGCGATCATGATCAAGCATACCAGTACAAATCCGATGACTCCTGCTTTGACCGTTGTCTGGATCGCATTCACTCCTAATTTCGCAGATACTACGTTAGAGCGTAATTCGTTTAATTTCACTGGTAAGGAACCGATTCGAATTGATGAAGCTAAATTCTCTGCTGCTTCATAACTTTCCATACCATCGATCGTACATTCTCCTTTTGTGATCGCTTCCTGTACATTTGGGGCACTGATCACCTGATTATCATAGATAATATAAATTGGTTTTCCAATATTGGCTTTTGTAGCTTTCGCAAATGCCTTTGTTCCCTTAGCATCAAATTCAAGTGCAACTAAATATTCTTTCTTACCAGTTGTCTGATTCTGATTAGTTACAGCTTTGGCTTTCTTAACATTTTGACCTGTCAATACAGTATCTAATGTTGTCTGAGTCGTTGTTTTTCCATTCTTCTTTACTTTTACCTGTTTCTGGACAGCAAAAGAAAGTGTTCCTGGTTTACCAAGCTCATCTAAAATCTTGTTTGCATCTGTCACTCCAGGAATCTCGATATTGATACGATCTTTTCCTTCCTGATAAACTTCTGCTTCTGTACTGTACCCTTCTACACGCTTCTGAAGTTTGTATACAGTATCTTTCATATCACTATCAGATACATTCTTGCCATCTACTTCATATGTAATACTAACTCCACCTGCAAGGTCTAATCCGAGTTCGATATTGCTTGCTCGACCGATCTTCTTCTTTGTAATTCCCTTGGTTGTGATAAATGCTCCAAATACACACAAAGCGATCAGTAAAATAAGCCCTGCAATATACTTGCCACTGCTATTACGCTTCTTCATTCTCCGTCTCCCCTTCTAATGCCAATGCTGCCTTTACCATTAATGCACATTCTACCCTCTTGCGCTCTAATTTACATCCGATCTCATAAGTTCCATCGATCGTACCGTTAAAGTTATAAGAGTTTGCACTGCATCCACCACTGCAATAGAATCTTGCAAAACATTTTTTACATTCTTCTTTGGAGTATACATTACATGCCTTGAATTCTTTGACGATCTCATCTTTCTTGACTCCTTCGTAAACATTACCCATTAAGAAGTCTTCTTCTCCTACAAACTGATGGCATGGATATAAATCTCCCCATGGAGTCACTGCAAGATATTCTGTTCCTGAACCACATCCGGATAAACGTTTTGCAACACATGGCCCTCCTGTTAAGTCGATCATAAAGTGGAAGAAGGTAAATCCTTTTCCTTCCTTCTCTCTTTTGATCATCTCTTTTGCAAGAAGATCATATTCATCCATCAAAATTGGAAGATCCTCTTCTGTGATCGCATAATCTGCTGTATCTGGTGCTACAACAGGTTCTACAGAAATCTGTTCGAATCCTGCATCTGCTAAATGCATAACGTCTTTTGAGAAATCTAAGTTATGATGTGTAAAAGTTCCTCTTACATAATATTTCTGCTGGTTTCTGCTGTCTGCAAATTTCTTGAATTTGTCGATAATAAAATCATAGCTTCCTTTTCCATTACGGAATGGTCTCATGTAATCGTGAACTTCTTTTCTTCCATCCACACTTAATACAACGTTATCCATCTCTTTATTGGCAAATTCCATGATATCATCGTTTAGTAATACACCATTTGTTGTCAATGTAAAACGGAACTTCTTATCATGTGTTTCTTCCAAAGAACGTCCATATGCAACGATCTCTTTCACTACATCAAAGTTCATCAAAGGCTCTCCACCAAAGAAATCAACTTCCAGATTTCTACGGTTTCCTGAATTCTCTACAAGAAAATCTAATGCTTTCTTACCAACTTCAGCACTCATTAATGCACGTCTTCCCTTGTATTCTCCTTCTTCTGCGAAACAGTATCGGCAGGCAAGGTTACAATCATGTGCAATATGAAGACAGAGTGCCTTTACAACTGTTGGTCTATCTTTGAATCCACAAATGTATTCTTCATAACAGTCTTCTGTAAATAATACACCTGCATCTTTTAATTCTGTAACTTCTCCATAAGATTCTTTGACATCTTTCTCATCCCAGGATGATAATTCTTTGATGATCTCTTCTAATGTATGATCCTCATATAAAGCAATCACCTCATATGTCAGGTCATCAACCACATGGACAGATCCACTTGCTACATCAAGGACCATGTTATATCCATTATTTTTATACTGGTGAACCATTGTTTCTTTCTCCCTTTATCTGTTATTTTCTTTCATCGAAAAAATGAGGCGGCCCACAAGGAACGCCTCAAGCACAAAGTCTTTGTTCGATTTGACTATTTGCTGTGTTCGCAGGTCTGGTTACCTACTGTACAAGATGTTTTACATGCTGACTGGCAAGATGTCTGGCATTCACCACATCCACCTTTTTTCACTGTGTTCTGTAATGTTTTATTTGTCAGAGTTTTAATATGTTTCATCTTATCGTCCTCCTAATTCTCATAAAATAACTTGCTATATTGTATCATATTCATTTTCAAATAGCAAGCATTCCACCTAAAGTTCCTCCTGCAATACATAAGAAACATGCTGTGATCCTTTCTGTGGAAAACAGAACGATATTTTTTTGAAAAATCCACGAGATCAAAGTCAAGATCATAAAGTATAACATTCCTGCTGCAAATCCCCATAAAAACTTCTTTTTTCCGATCTTACTTCCGATCAGCATGCCAGCAAAAACAGATGCAAGAATATATGTAAGTGTGACCCCAAGATTCGCGATCTTCATTCCTGCATTGCTTTGATAGATGATAAATGCAAGAAGACACAATAAAATTCCTGTGGCAATGTAGGCAAATACCAGACTTTGTATCATATAGAGTCCCTTTTTCCCCATGTCCATAACAATTGCTCCTTTTTCTATTTAATCTATGAATGGTATTTTGAATCTATACCTTTTTGTGATAAACTGACATTAAAAATACGAAAGGAGTTTTCCTATGATCGATCTTCATATACATTCTACTTGTTCCGATGGAACTTTTACACCAAAACAGATTGTTCAAAAAGTGATAGCAAAAAGATTATATGGATTTTCTCTGACAGATCATGATACTGTCGATGGAATTCCGGAAATTCTTGCTATGGATCTTCCAGATGATCTGAAATTCATTCCTGGAATTGAAATTTCATGTGATGCACTTCATCGTGAGATTCATGTATTAGGATACGGAATCAACTATAAGGATCAGCAGTTAAATCATACTCTCAACATGCTCCGTGACAAACGGTTTCAGAGAAATCTTGATATGATCGAACTCTTTCAAAAAGACGGTTATCCGATTACGCTTGAAAAACTGCAAAATGGTGATCCTCATACTGTGATCACACGAGCTCACTTTGCAAGAACTTTGATCTCAGAAGGCATTTGTTCTTCCATGGATCAGGCTTTTTCCAAATATCTTGGTGAAAAGTGTAAATATTATGTTCCAAAACCATTTTTTGATCCAAAAGATTGCTTAAGATTAATCCTTGATGCTGGCGGAATTCCGGTTCTTGCACATCCATTTTTATATAAATTCTCAAATGAAGATACCAAACATCTCATTCATGATCTGAAAGAAGAAGGGCTCGCAGGAATCGAAGTTTATCATTCTTCCCATCATATCGGCCAGATCACAAAACTTCGCCAATGGCAGAAAGAATATGATCTTCTTGCAACTGGAGGATCAGACTTCCATGGAACGAATAAACCAGATATCGAAATCGGAACCGGACGCGGACCGTTATTTGTCCCAGATCATTTGATTGATGATCTGATGAATTAATATTAAGAAACAAAAAAAGAATCTGAAATACAGATACTATTCTCTGTCTCAGATTCTTTTCTTTTGATCAAATATTCATCTTATTCTTCAGATGATGATGCATTCGCTTTTTCCATTGCCTGGATTGCTGATTTCTCCATTGGGATACGGCAATGTTTGTCGTTACCAAATTCAACAATGATCGTTGTTTCATCAACTTTATCTACAACAACTCCGTAAAATCCGCTTGTTGTCAACACGCTGTCTCCAACTTCCAGAGTTTCCATCATCTGTTTTAATTCTTCTTCTTTTTTCTTCTGTGGTCTGATCGTTAAAAAGTACATTAATCCAAAACAAACAACCAACATTAGAATTGTCATTGTAACCTGATCCATTTTCTTCCTCCATCTTTCTAATAAGATTACTGGTTCATCATGCCATCGATCTTACGTTTCTTGTATTCCTTATAATTGCCTTCTTCGATTGCCTGACGAATCTCACTCATCATTGTATTATAAAAATACAAGTTATGCAAGACACATAATCTCATTCCTAGCATTTCTTTTGCTTTTAAAAGATGTCGAATATAGGCTCTGCTGTAACTTCTACAGGCTGGGCACTGGCATCCTTCTTCGATCGGGCGATGGTCCAGTTCGTATTTTTTATTGAACATATTAAGTTTTCCCTGATTCGTATATACATGTCCATGACGGCCATTTCTTGTTGGATATACACAATCAAAGAAATCAACTCCACGGTCAACTGCTTCTAAAATATTCACCGGTGTTCCAACCCCCATCAGGTAAGTTGGTTTATCTTCTGGCAGATATGGCACTGTCTTTTCAAGGATATTGTACATCTCTTCATGTGTTTCTCCAACCGCAAGTCCACCTAATGCATATCCATCTAGATCCATCTTGGAAATCTCTTTGGCGTGTTCGATTCGGATATCTTCAAATGTTCCACCCTGATTGATCCCAAATAACATCTGATGTGGATTGACTGTATCTTCCAGAGAATTTAAGCGGTCCATCTCTTTTTTGCATCGTCTCAACCATCTTGTTGTACGATCAACAGAATTCTGCATATACTCTCTTGTTGCAGGATGTGGCGGACATTCGTCAAATGCCATCGCGATCGTTGATCCTAAGTTTGACTGGATCTGCATACTTTCTTCTGGTCCCATGAAAATCTTTCTTCCATCAATATGAGAAGCAAAAGAAACGCCTTCTTCTTTGATCTTACGAAGCTTCGCCAATGAAAACACCTGAAATCCGCCAGAATCTGTAAGGATTGGGCGGTCCCAGTGCATAAACTTATGCAGCCCTCCAAATTCCTTGATCAGCTTATCTCCTGTTCTTACATGCAGATGATATGTATTAGATAACTCCACCTGTGTTCCAATATCTTTGAGATCATCTGTACTGACTGCACCTTTGATCGCTGCCACAGTCCCGACATTCATAAATACTGGTGTTTCGATCACACCATGGACCGTTGTTAAACGGCCTCTTTTTGCTCTTCCGTCTTTTTTGATTAATTCATACATTCTTATTCACCATAAATTTTCTTAATATTATCCATTGTTGCACCAAGATTCTTTAAAACTCCATCAAGAATCGTAACAGCTGCCATTGATTCTACCACAACTACAGCTCTTGGCACGATCATTGGATCATGACGGCCATGAATTTCAATCTCTACATTATCAAGATCACGATTGACTGTCTTCTGTGTCTGTGCGATCGATGGTGTCGGTTTGATAGCTGCACGGAATACGATCGCACTTCCATCACTCATTCCTCCAAGAACTCCTCCAGAATGATTTGTCTCTTTTGCTACCTTCCCATCAACACAGATAAAATCATCATTATTCTCTGACCCTCGCAGGTTGGCAGCCTCAAATCCATCTCCGATCTCGAAGCCTTTTACTGATCCAATGGACATAATGGCTTTCGAAAGTTCTGCATCCAGTTTATCAAAAACGGTTTCCCCGATTCCAACTGGCATTCCTGTGATCTGACATTCAATGATACCACCGATGGAATCCATCTCTTTAATCATCTGGTCTGCTTTCTCCTGTACAAGTTTTGCTGCCTCTTTATCTGGCATGTTAAATGGATTGTTATTCATCTCCGCAAAGTCAAAATGATCCTTAGATACTTCAATTCCGGCGATTGCTTTTGCATAAGCTTTGATCTCAATTCCCAGTTCTTTCAAAACTTTCGCTGCTACAGCTCCTGCTGCTACACGTCCGATTGTCTCTCGTCCAGAAGATCTGCCGCCACCGCGGTAATCTCTGAATCCATATTTCATGTCAAATGTAAAATCTGCATGTCCTGGACGGTAAATATCTTTGATATTGCTGTAATCTTTAGACCTCTGATCCTTGTTATATACAACCATGGAGATCGGAGTCCCTGTTGTTCTTCCTTCGAAGATACCAGAAAGGATCTCAACCTGATCTCCTTCTTTTCTCTGTGTTGTATACTTTGACTGCCCTGGTTTTCTGCGGTCCAGATATTTCTGAACATCTTCTCTCTCAAGAGGTAATCCAGCCGGACATCCATCTACCACGACACCTACGCCTGCACCATGAGTTTCCCCCCATGTTGTAATTCGAAAATTTGTGCCAAAACCTGATCCTGCCATATATGTTCCTTCCTATAATTTGATATTTGCAAGTAAGTCACCAAGACTTGTTCCAGCTGCATCTTCTGTGTATTCCACACCAGTTTCTTCTGCTTTCTTAGCTGCTTCTTTATCATCTTCTAATGCTTTGATACTTAAACTTACTTTTCCATTTGCAACTTTAATGATCTTAACTGTAACAGCATCTCCTTCTTTCACAACTTCTTCTGGAGATTTTACTCTCTTCTGGCTTAACTGTGAAATATGAACTAATCCACTGATTCCATCACCGATATCAACAAATGCTCCATATGGCATGATATTTTCAACTGTACCTTCTACAACTGTACCAACTTTTAATTCATTGATCTTATTCTCGCGTTCTTTTCTTTCTTTTTCCTTCTCAACAGCTTTTGCAGATAAGACAAGTCTCTGTTCTTCTGGTTCTACTGTGATGATCTTTGCTTCCACATCTTTCTGTAACCATACGTTCAGATCTTCTACATATTTTGTTGATAATAAAGATGCTGGAATAAATCCACGGATTCCTTCGACATAAACGATAACTCCACCATTTACAACACCGCCAACTGTCAATGCCAGAACATCCCCATCTTCTTTCATCTGCTCTAAACGGTTCCATACTGCGTCTTCATTTGTTGATGCTTTATTTAAAGATTCTTCTAACTGTGCTTCGAAATCTTCTCTTGTTTCTTTTACTTCTTCTGCCATAATATCCATTCCTCCATTTGATTGAACTATATACGTAACCTTTATTATAACATAGAATGAAAAAGATTCAAGAATGCCTGGATTTCCTATAACTACAAAACATTTTTACAGATACGAAAATGCTTGTTCCTATGAGAAATAAAATCCATAAATTGTGGTGTGTTTGTTTTTTTTCATCTTTTTTTGATGGTATTTTATCTTGTTTTACCACAATTTGTTTCACTGCTTTTGGAAGGACTTTTGTAATCTTAAATGTGATCCTTTGATCAGTTTTATTTCCTGCCTGATCCACTGCTTTCAGATGAAGAACATGCTTTCCAGGAGCCAATTCTTTCCATGTGATCTTATGATGTTCCAGTTTTTGTTCTTTTCCATCCAAAATAACCTTCTCCCACTGATCTGTTTTATTTTCCAGAAGAATGCTGATCTGTTTTCCATATTCACATTCAGATTTCTGATCAAGCCCTTCTATTTTGATCACCGGTTTTTGTGTGTCATAAAAAAACTGTATTTCTTCACTTGTTTTTTCATTTCCGGCACTGTCTTTTACATGCAGACTGACACTGCATTTCCCATTTTCTGTGATAGGATCTTTTATATAAACTTTATCTTCTTTCCATTGATATTCCTTTTTTTGCCCATTCACAAGAAATGCCCTTACCTGCACTGGTTCCAGACTTTCAATGCGAAATCCTGGCTTCAGATTTTTTGTTGATATCTGTTTTTCCTTTAAATCCTCCTGCAGAAAATGAATCTGTATGCCTTTTTGATTGACAGTAAATTTTCTGCTGCACCTATTTTGATTTCCTGCAAGATCTTCAGTTTTCACATCAATGGTATAATATCCATCCTTTTTGATCATAACGGAATTCATCTTCTTTCCGTTAAGATAAATATATGTCTTATCTGGATTCAGATTTTGATCTTTCACATCTACTTGAATTTTTACAGGCTTTGAATATGATCTTCCATTGTCAATTCCTTGAATTTTAATCCTTGGTTTTTGTGTATCAATGATAAACGACTTTTCCTGTATGGTCATCTTATTTCCTGCCAGATCTTCTGCCTGAACAGACAATGTCTGTTTTCCGTCCTTTAAAAATATAACTTCTGTTTCATAATGATCACCTTCCAACTTCCATGGCTTTACCTGTTTCCCCGATGTTCTTAAGATCATATTCCCCTTTTTCAGATTTTCATCCTTAACTATGATCTGAGCTTTCTGGTATTTTAAAATTTCTAATCTTGGATTTTGATAGCGAACAAAAATCTCTGGATTATCTGTATCCACAAAACAAGTCGTTTGGTAGAGTTGTTCTGATCGATTTCCAGATTCATCTTTCGTATAGATGTCAAGCTGATATCTTCCATCCTTCCTGATCCTAGGAATCTGATCGATTCCTGTCAGTATCTCTTTTGTCTTCAAATCTGTAAGCTGCGCATAAAGATGCACCTGTGGTCCTTCTTTTTCCTTCAGATCATATGAGAAAACAGGAATTTTCGAATACCATCCACCAATAGGTTCCTGATCACATTGGATCTTTGCAAATTCTGGTTTTTGTTTCCATACTCTCACTGGAATCTGACTGATCACTCCTTCTCTTCCAGCCTTCGAAACTGCCCTGATATAAACAAAATCATCAAAATCTTTGCTGATCTCTAACTTGTTATTTTTCATCTGCTTCCATTCATCTTGTCCTATTTTATATTCATAAAATTGAATATCAGAAACTGCTTTGGCTCCATAAGCTTCCAATACCACATTCTTTTTGCTCCATGCTCCTGGAATATACGCTCCCGCTGTGATCTTGGCTGTTGTTGGATTATTTAATTCGACCATAACCTGCCTTATTTCTTCATATCCATTTTTATGAACAATATGAACCTTATAAATCCCTTCTTCCTGAAAACTGATCTGTGTACTTTGTTCGTAATCCCAGATCGGATTTATTTTCTGTTGATTCACGAAAATTGTAACATCCTTTGGTGCTGTCCCATTTTTTAGAAATATTTCCATCACTGTACTGCTTCGAAATGCAGGATCATTCCCTTCTCCTTCCAGAGTAATGTCCCAAGGGATTTCCCAATCTCCCTTCGTATCGACCGGTAAAACCATAAAAAGAAGAAGTACTGTGATTCCCATGATGATATATATCTTATATTTTCTGATCATAACCCAAGTTTCCTCCTCAATTCCTCTGCTCTTTTGCTTGTCATTCCTGTCTGTTTTCTACCTTCCCTATAGACCCTTTGTGCCTGTGTCATTTTATTGTTCCTGCATAAATAAATACTATACTCCACATAGGCATCCATAACTTTTGGATATTTCTTTAGAAATCGTTCAAACTCCCTGCTGATATCTGGCTGTTTTGATTCCAGATAAACAAGCTTTCTTTCATACAATTTCCATGCAGGATCTCCTTTAAGATTTTCTTTGAAAACCCGGTCTGTTTCCTCTAAAAACTTTCTATCATCTCCTTTTTCTGCTTCTCTTTCATATAAATTGATCCGGTCTGCTTCCACTAATTTCTGATATTCTTCCTTTTGTGGATATTTTTGTATCTGTTCTAACATTTTTTCTGCTTCTTTCCATACATTCTCTGACAGTTTTGCTGTATTTACTGTATAAAAATGAAGATAAAAATATGCCGACCAGAAATCATGCACATCGGTCTGACAATCCTGTACGATCTTCATAAGTTTTTCCGCACTTATATCATTTCTCCTGCCATCTAAAACATCTAAAAGCACCAAATACGATGACACATTCTTTTTCATCCCTCTACATCTTTCAAGATACACTCGTGCCAATTGTGTATTCTTTTGTATCTGATCCGTTCCATAAAAATAAGCCATTGCCTTTTTTATCTCTCTTTGAGACTTTTTCTGTACAATGACTTCTTTCTCTCTTTGCTCTTCCCTCTGTATCTGATTCCAGAGATTCTGGATACAAAAAACAGCAATCACCACCATGAACCCTTTCTTCATACGACAGATTCTCAATATTCTCTCAAAATCTGCCTGAATCTGCCTTATGTTGTGATATCTTTTTGCATCGTCATCGATCAGACATTTTTCTATGATCTTTTGGACAGCATCTGTTGCTTTCAATAAAGATTCCATTGTTTTTCCTAAACTATATATATCAAAATAAATGTCTGCTCTTTCTTCTGTCTTTGCCTGTTTTTTGGATGCATAGTTTTTGGTTCCATATCCACTTAATTTTTCTCCCGCAAACAATGCCGCTCCAAAATCGATCAAGTATATATTTCCAGATCGATCAAGCATGATATTTTCTGGTTTCAGATCCATATGAATGATTCCTTGTTCATGAATCTTATTCAGCACTTTGCAGATTTTGATCATCCACAATAAACTTTTCTTTTTATAAAGTTTTCCACAGACTCTGCCATATCGTTTTAACGAATTTCCAAGAATATATTCCATCACCAGAAAAAGTTCCTTTTCCTTTCCTGCAAAAAATAATTCCGGCACACCTTTGGTATGTTTTAATTTTTGCAAGATCACCCTCTCCCTGTCCCACTGTTTTTGATCCTTCACGATCTTCACAGCAACCTCTTTTCCGGTCTTTTGATCCAGTGCAAGAAAAACTTTACCCATTCCGCCTTCTCCAAGTATTTTTCGGACTTGATAACGTTGGTGATAAATCTTTCCTATTTCTTGTTCGGAACTTTGACGATCACACAGGACAGATTGTCTAATTCTCCTCTTCTTTTTACTTTCTGAAAACATTTCTGCACCCATTCTTTGATCTGTTCTTTTGATGCCTCTACCTGATAGATTTCTTCTTCCTCAAGCAGCCCATAAAAGCCATCAGTACATAATAAAAACTCCATTCCTGGATTTAATCTGCCTTTGTAACAATCAATCCGGATATCTTTTGTCACACCTACACACTGGATCAAAATATGTCTTCTCGGATCTTTTTTTGCCTGTTCTTTTGTGAGATGTCCAGCACGCAGTTCCAACTCTGCCAGAGTGTGATCTGTCGTTACAAATTTACGGTCCCTGTCAAACCAGTAAGTTCTCGAATCACCGACATTTAAGACAAAAAATTCATGTTCTTCAACAAACAATAAGGTTAATGTGCTTCCCATGGATTTTGTTTCTTCCATCCGACGACTCATTAACAAAAGATTCTGGTTGATCCTGCGGATCAGATCGATCAGATTCTGCTCGATCATATCAATTCCCATAGTTTCTAATCCATCAAACAACGTTTCGTCAAACCATTGTTTTAATACTTCCACGATATAATGACTGGCAATCTCTCCTTTTTTCAAACCTCCCATGCCGTCACAGACGACTGCGAGCAGATAAAGCTTTCCGTTCCTTTCCTTCTGACGCAACAGATAAGCATCCTGATTGGATGGTCTCCCATTCCCAATATCTGTCATTCCAATTGTATCTATCATAAATTCCTCCTAAATGAAAAAAAGCTCATAAAGATAAATCTTTACAAGCTTCTTTCACTGTTTTGTTGTGTTTGTTAATAGTTTATTCCTCGATATCTTCGATATCTTCTTCCGCCGCTTCGTCGTCTCCTCCGTCAATCTCCTGCTTCAGGATTTCGATATCTCCACGAAGCTTCTCGATCAGATTAAACAGGTCAATATACTCTGCCTGTGGGTAATCCATATGTTCTTCAAAATACTTCTCTCCCACCTGACGGTACAGATCATTTAAATCTCTCTTGGCGACTCTTAGATCATTGTGTCTTTTTGCGGAATCTGCGACTTCTTTAGCTTTCTGCGCCGCTGCTTTCCCTGTGGTCTGAATCGTTTCTTCCAGACGTCCGAAAAAATCTTTTGCCATATACGCTCACTCCCAACATTTTTCTTTCATTGTACCTTATCCTCAGTGTTTCGTAAAGGCTTTGTCCCTAGAATTACTAGTGTTTTTTCTTCTTTTTCCAATATATAAAACTTCCACCTAAAGATGCTGCCAACAATGCAAAAATCCATTTCTCATCGAAGGAATCTCCTGTTTTTGGTGTGCTCGCTGCATCCCTTGTTCCTGGTGATCTTTTATATTCAGAAGTATTGGATCGATCTGCTTTATTTCCCGTTGTCACTGTTGATTTCGATTCTTTTTTGATCTTCACTAAACGTACTGCACTGACTGGTTTGACAAAATCTGCTTTTCCTGTCGCTGTATTTTTTAATGTCTTTCCAGAAAGTGATGCTTCTTTTAGTTTTACCTGATACGATACTTTTATGGATTCATCATAAGATAAATTCTTTCCTGTCTCAATGACATACTTATTTTCTCCTGCAGTGATCGTGCACTGTCTGGTAATATCTGACCCATCTGGTGCATAAATCTTAATGCTGTTCTTGATCACCTTAGCTCCATTTCTTGAAAGCTGATCTTCGATCACAATATTTTTTGCGATCGCATCTTTGATCGTCTGCATAACAACCAGCTGATACTCGCAGATATCACCAACTTTATATGTTGTTTTATCAACCTTCTTGGTGATCATCAATGCTGGCTGTACAGCTTCCATTACTACCACTTGATCATCTCTGACTTTATCCGCATCATCACTATAGCTTTCCGCAATGTTTTTGATATCTCCTGTGATCATCTTCTTAAATGCTGTCTGATATATTACCAGAAGTTCATCTTTGTCACTGACATCTTTTCCTGTGATGATCTTAAATTTTCTAAGATTCTCATCTATTATGATCTCACATTGCTTGGTGATATCTTCCCCATTGTATTTTACACGGATCTGTGAAATCTCCATTCCTTCTTGTTCAAAATGATCTTCTACGACTACCTGATGTGCTGTCATATTCTCATTTCTCTGTGTTACACGGATCTTGTATTCTCCGCTTTGTCCTTCTTTGTAAGACTTATGCGCAGTACTTTTTTTAATCTTTAACACAGGTGGTTTTACAACGACTGTATTTTCATCCTGATCATCTTCTGTATTATCACTTCCTGCAACTGCTGTATTCTTCACGGCTCCTTCAATCCTCTTTTCAAATACAACCTGATAAGCTACCGTCATCACATCATTTTCACCAAGATCTTTTCCTGTTTCAATCGTAAACCGATGGTCTTTCGCATCAATCTTGCAATCCGATGTAATATCTTTTTCATTAAGTTTTACTTCGATCTTCTGAACCTTCATACCTTCTTTTTCGAACTCATCCACGACTTTTACATTCTGTGCTGTCATGCCTTCTTTTCCTTGTGTGATATGAAGTTTATAATATCCAGTTTCTCCTACTGCATAAACCTTTTTATCCGATTGTTTTGTGATTTGCAGTTTTGGTGCTTTCACCTTGATCGTCTCATCTGCCATCCCGCTTCCTGACGGAATCTCTTTATCTTCCCGGATCAGATCTCCATTGCTGTTTTTTGTCGCAGCAACGTGCATAATATTCTTTACTTCCTGTCCTTCGAGTCCATCTTCTTCAATCACTGCCTGATAAGTGATCTCTATCTTATCCGTCATGCGAAGATTTTCATAAGATCCTGTTTTCTTTCCTTCTTCCGAACCCATTGCTGGAATCGTACCATTTTTCAGTGCAAGTGGTGTTATGATCTCATAACTTCTTCCACTTGGATCAAATGTGATCTTACACTCAGATGCAATGTTTTTCCCACCAGATATAACCGCTACGGTTCCTGGTATGATCTTGATCCCTTCTGCCTGAAGTTCATCCTGAATCTCCAAATTTCTCATAAAAGTTCCCGGATTTGGATTGGTGATCACTGCCTGATAAGTTACATGATCTCCTTTTTTATAAAGCTGTACTGGAGCTGATTTTATCACATTATTTTTTGGCGAGTTGATATACACCTGCCTTGATGCCCTTGTTTCTGGAATTCCTGCTGCCCATGCAGATGCAGTATTATCGATCACTTTTCCATTTGTAAGGACTCCACTTTTTACTGTATATGTAATCTCGATCGTCTGTCCATATGGAAGGGCATAATCACCTTTTGACTTCAAAATAAATCCATTATTTTCTGTCTGTAATATGTAATCCTTCTTATCAAGACCATTGATTTTTATATCCTGTAACTTCATATCCATCACACTTGCAAAGGATGTATCCTGAATCGTAAAATAAGCTGTCTTTGCTTTTTCGTTTTGATTTTTCACTGTTACCTTATAGGTGATCTCATCTTTTGCCTGATATTCATATTGTTTTGTCTCTTTCCTGATCAAAAGACCCGGCGTATCTCCATTTTCTTTTGGCAGCTCGATATCTACACGAACCTCATTGGTCATTTCTATCTTATCATTAATGATCGTTTTCGCTGTATTTTTTTCTGTGATCATCGTTTCCTTTGTATTATAATGCCCATGTTCTTTCCATATCTTACGCAATTGATCTAACTGTTCTTTGGATGCATTCTCCGGAATATTCATCTTTACTTTGATCTTTAATTTATAAACAGATTTTTTATAAAATTCGGCATCTTTCGGATTCTTAAGTTCTGCTCTTACAAGATTGCCGTTTTGTGAAATATCAAACTGACTGCTTACATCCTCATCATCTCCGTAAACCTTGATATCCAGAATCTTTAAACAGGATTCGATCTGATCTTCAAATGCAAACTTATCAAAATAATGTGCCTTTGGAATTTCTCCCGCAATTACCTGACTGACTTCATAATCCCAAGATTTTGCCAGATCTTGCACTCTTAGATGTTCCGTCTTGGTCCCATCTTCTCCGATCACCTCTTTGGTTGGGTCAACTGGGTCAAAGCGGATCATATTCTGTCCATATCCTACATATTGCTCCTCTTTTGTTGGTGCTTTTTCAAGACTCCTTCCGAATGTATATTCAAAAGAATCTGATGCAAATGTAAATCCTACACAAGTAAAATCTTCACTACTGTAATTATCTGGAAAATCCGCATAATAAATACTAGTTTCCCCTGATCTTTTACAACTTAATTTTGTATTCTTTGATACATATTCTCCGTGAATCTTGTTTGCTTTGATCCCGATATACTGATATGTATCAATATCCTTTAACGTCATATTACTTTTGATCGTTACTGGTGTATTCGTTCCTGCTTTATAAAAATCACTTTTTAATGTCATCTCTTCGATTCCAACATAAGCACATCCATTGATGCCGCTTCCAATCGCCACATAACCGTCTTGATTCTTATACTTTTCGATTCCAGTAACCGTCATGACCAAATCTAATTTTTCCCAATGGCCATTACTTCCATCGGCTTTGCATTGATAGATCTCCATATTTGTTTTTCGGATTTTAATATTCCCTGCGGTATTTTGTGAAGTCTGAAACCATGTATACTTTTTAAGGAAATCCGGCATCTCGATCTCTGGTAATTTTGCTGCTTTCTTTCCTGCTTCTATGATCGTCTTCGTCTGATCTGTTGCATGCATCTTAAAACCGTAGGATGCATCCACTGAAAGTGCTTTTTCATCGTCAAATGATGAGAAAATATGTTTCTCATCTGCCCAACTGCTTGTGATCTTCCCCGCATTCTCAGTATTTAACTGTGCTTTCACCTTTCGCTGTCCAAACACAGATAAGATTACGGATGCCGTAAAAACTCCGATCATCCCAAGGCACATGAACCATTGTCTCTTTTTCTTCATAATGTACTCTCCGTTACTGAAAACTTATAAAAAAGTTATAAACCTTTATGTTTCATTCCTACTTCAACGAGTATGCTTTTGTAACGAATCAATTCATGTACTACTCACAAGTTCCTGTACTCTCCATAGGCGTTAATTCCTGACTAACGTATCAGTACATATCTGTAATCACTTGAATATATTATGCTACAGATCGTTTCAGAACATCCTCTCCATATTTTTTAAGATTCAAAGCTGCCTGAAGATCTCTGTCAACTACATTTCCACATTCACATTTGTAAATACGTTCTGATAACTTCAGATCTTTTTTGATCTTTCCACAACAACTGCATAATTTTGAACTTGGAAAAAATCGATCTGCAATGATCACCTGAATATTGTTCCACTTAGATTTATATTCCATCTGCCGCCTAAATTCATAAAATCCCTGTTGTTGAACTGTTTTGGATAAATGTCTGTTTTTCATCATTCCATTTACATTTAGATCTTCGATACAGATAAAACTTGGTTCTCGTTTTACGATCTCTGATGTTATATGATGTAAATGATCATGACGGATATTTGTCAGTCTGTGATTTAATGTTAATAAAAGTTTTTCCTTTTTGATCACATTCTTCGTTTTACAGTATTCCTTTCCTTGTTTATTGTTCTCGTATGAACGAGAGATGCTACGCTGTAATCTGCGTTTTTGTTTCTCTAGTTTCTTAACTTTTTTCGTTTTATTGATGTTCTTATATTTATTACCGTCAGAACATATCGCTAGATCTTTGATCCCTAAATCGATCCCTATCCCATCATTGGAGGGAACGGTAACAGAGTCTTCGTATTCAATGCCTACTGTGATCCACCAGTTGATCCCATCATATCTAATGCGGGGATTACTATAGTTACAATCCGTAGGTATCCGATTCTTTTCCGCAAGTCTGATCCAGTTTATCTTTTGCTTATTCTTCTTTTTGGAAGCAGCAAAACCCTCAATTTTTACATGCGTATCTGAAAATTGGATTTTTACATTATCCTGATAAAAAGATGGTATAGAAAATTTTCGGCTTTTGAATTTAGGAAACTTTGAACATCCTTTGAAAAATCTCTTATATGCATGACAAGCATCTTTGATCGCTTGTTTTGTTACATTATTTGAAACTTCATTTAACCAGGAATATTCCTCTGTTTTCTTTAATTGTGTAAATTCTTTTCTCAGATCACTATCCGATAGGAACTCACCACCATTTTTATAGTTTTCTTTTTCTCTTCCTAACGCCCAGTTATAAGCGAATCTGGCAGTATTGGCATATCGAAAGAGTTTTGTATTCTGTTTATTATTTGGGATCAGCATGACTCGAATTGTTTTTATCATCTTCTTCACCACCATCATCTATCAGTTCTTTTACAAGTTTTCTTGCTTTATTGGCACGTTTGCCTTGTAATTTACAACTAAATACAGTTATTATCTGAACTAAATCTTCAACAATTTCTTGTTGCTCTGTCTTTTCAGTATGATCGATGATTTCAATATCACAATCATATAGACTTGCAATATATTCAACTAATTCAAATCCAAATCGTAACAATCTGTCTTTATAAAAAACAACCACCTTGTCCACTTTATTTTGAGATATTCGTTTCATAAGTTCTTTTAATCCTTTTTTCTTATAGTCTATACCAGAACCTATATCACTAATTATTTCAAATGGTTTTCCCTGTGCAGTAAGATACAATTTCATATTCTCTATTTGTCGTTCCAGATCATCTTTTTGTTTATTACTTGAAACTCTGCAATAACCTATTACAATTCTATCTAAATTAGGTTTTATATTCATAACTTGATTTAATTGCTCATGCGAATAATATCTATATCCATTACTGGAAGTGTGATGTGGATGAAGTTTACCCTTTTTATCCCAATTCCTTAATGTTTGAGCCGATACACCTAATATTTTTGAAAATTTATTGATAGAATAATATTTACTCATAAGCAAATCCTCCATATAATATTTATAATTTATTCTACCAATAAAAATTATAAAATCCAACACATATTTATAATTTTTTATAAGATTATTTTAACAGTTAAACACCTCCTTGTCATATCTTTATATTTCCCTCATTCTCCAACAGACAAAATGTCTCATAGCCTCCCGGCTCCCCTCATTCTTATGACAGGCTGCACTCACCTCCATGACCATGCAGAAGTCTCATTATCATATCCTTGTTCGCTCCCTGTGCTCTTCGTGGTATCATAAAAGAACCTCCATCCTATTGTTCATGGCATAAAATTCATTGCCCGCAGATCATGGCGGAATATGTCCTCCCGGACTGTGCCGGAAAATGGTCTTATTCAATTGTCAGTTTCCCTTGGATTCATCATCATTCGATCATCATATGTCGTGAATGGATTTGTCAGATCTGATCGATCTCATCTTAGATTTATCTTGTTGATATGTTTTTAGAATTATCTGATATTGTATTCTCTTCCATTTATTCCCTATCTTGGTTTATCATAACATTTTCGTATAAAAAAAGCAACCCATTTTCTTCCATGGGTTGCTTTTTTATGATTCATTAGATTCCAAGAATCTTCTTCACTTCGTCTTCCATTGCTGCTGTCTCACATACCGTATCATGAAGAACTGGTGCAGTTCTGATCTCTTCGATCGCTTTTGGAATTGCTGTCTTAGATACTTTGTTAAGTTCATCAACTAATTCAAAGTCATCTTCTGCATCATATGCTGGATCGATCGCATCCATAACACTTCTTGTGAATTTGTATGGACTTGCTGTAGAAGCGATCACTGTTGGAGTCTTGTCATCTCCTGTCGCTGCTTTATATTTGTCATATGCAACTGCTGCGACTGCTGTATGTGTATCCATCACATATCCTTCTTTGTCATAGACTTCTTTGATCTTCACTGCTGTTTCTTCTTCACTTCCGAAAGCTCCAAAGAACTCAGATAATTCTGCTTTCATGGCATCTGTGATCACATATTCACCGTCTTTTGTCAATGCTGCCATAAATTTGGCACACTGTTTTGCATCATTTCCTGCGATTCTATAGATCATACGCTCTAAGTTACTTGAGATCAGAATATCCATAGATGGAGATGTTGTAACATAGAATTCTCTGTTGCGATCGTATTTTCCTGTCTCAAAGAAATCAAATAATACTTTATTCTTATTAGATGCGCAGACAAATTTGCCGATTGGAATACCCATCTGTTTTGCATAATAAGAAGCTAAAATATTACCAAAGTTTCCTGTTGGAACGACTACATTCATAGGTTCTCCGGCCTTTAATGCACCCTGTTTTAATAAATCAGCATAAGCCTTTACATAATATACAACCTGTGGCACTAAACGTCCGATGTTGATTGAGTTTGCAGATGAGAACTGGAATCCGTTGTCATTCATCACTTTCGCTAACTCTTTGTTAGAGAACATCTTCTTAACACCTGTCTGAGCATCATCAAAGTTTCCTTTGATTCCGATCACGTATGTATTGTCACCCTTCTGTGTTACCATCTGTTTTTCCTGAATTGGGCTGACTCCAGACTTTGGATAGAATACGATGATCTTTGTTCCCGGTACATCTGCAAATCCTGCTAAAGCCGCTTTTCCTGTGTCTCCGGATGTTGCTGTTAAGATCACGATCTCATTCTTTACATTATTCTTTCTTGCTGATGTTACAAGTAAATGTGGCAGAATAGATAATGCCATATCTTTAAATGCGATGGTTGCTCCATGGAATAATTCCAGATAATATGCTCCATCTACTTTCTTTGTCACTGCGATCTCTTCTGTATCGAATTTGCTGTCATATGCATTATTAATGCATGTCTTTAATTCTTCTTCTGTAAAATCTGTAAGGAATTCTTTCATGACTGCATAAGCAATTTCCTGATAGGACATCTGTGTCAGATCTTCCAACGATACATTTAATTTTGGAATGCTGTCTGGTACAAATAATCCTCCATCGCTTGTTAATCCTTTTAAAATAGCTTCAGAGGCGGTTGCTGTTTCTTCACTATTTCTTGTACTGTGGTATACTAAATTCATATTTCCCTACCTTTTCTTCTATTAAATATACGTGTTTCTGTTGGTTTTTGATTATATCATATGTTGTTCCTGTCTACAACTGATTTTCATGAACTATATCCTATACAATTACAAATGTCAGCATGAGACGGACACCACTGATCAATGCTTTTTCATCAAAATCAAACTTTCCATGATGGTTTGCAGGGTGGTCGCCGCCACCGATAAATGCAAAACATCCATCCATTTCTTCCAGATAATTTGCAAAATCTTCTCCTAACATCATTGCTTCAACATGGGTAAACTCTGACGGATCAAAGACTTCCCCTGCTTTCTCCATGACATCTTCTACAACACCCGGATCATTGATCAGTGCCCCATGGCTTGATTGTTGAAAATCAACCGAAACATCTACTCCATACATCTGTTCATGGGCTTTCGCGATCTCTTTGACTCTGCGCTCGATCATCTCCTGAGCTTGTCTGGAAAATGTTCTTGCAGTCCCTTCGATCTTTGCTTCCCCTGCGATCACATTTCTCGCTGTCCCGGCTTCGACCTTTCCGATCGTTAAAACTGCTGGATCTAATGGATTTAAATTCCTGCTGATGATGCTCTGAAAATTCATAACCATGGAAGATACTGCCACTGCAGTATCAATCCCTTCATGTGGTTTCCCTGCATGTCCTGATCTTCCGTATAAATGAACTGCCAGCCAGTTTGTCGCTGCCATTCTTGGGCCTGCTTCCAATGAAATCTTGCCAGACGGTATACCGTTAAAAATATGGATTCCATAAATGCGTTTCACACTGTCCAAAACTCCTGTCTTCAACATGAATCTGGCTCCTTCTGCGGTTTCTTCCGCAGGCTGAAATACAAGATATACTCTGCGATCAAGTTCTGATTCATGTTTCTTCAATATCTTTGCTGTTGCAAGTAAGATTGCTGTGTGTCCATCATGTCCACATGCATGCATACATCCGTGATTCAAAGATGCAAAATCAAGTCCTGTCTCTTCCTGTACTTCCAGTGCGTCCATATCTGCCCTTAATGCGATCGTTTCTTTCTTGCCATTGCCAACAACTGCAATGATTCCTGATGGATCAAAAATCTTATAAGAAATCTCCCATTCTTCCAGATGTTCTCTGATATATTCCATCGTCATCGTTTCATGAAATGCTATCTCAGGACAACGGTGCAGTGCTCTTCGAAATTCGACCACTTCTTCCTGTATCGCATATGCTTCTTCATTTATATCCATATTGATTCCTTTCTTTGTTTCCTTACCTTCCTGTGATCTTCATGATCAAAGCTACGATCACACCGATAATGATCACGGGGCCTAACACAACCATCATTGCACTAAATACATGAAATAGTAAATAAATGATAAAAATAAATATGATCACTGACAGAAGACATCCAAGTTTGAACTTTGTAGAATTCATCGTAAAAATATGTGTGTTACCACCAAACATATCTTCTGGTGTTCCTTCATCCTGTTCCTCTTCGTAATACTCTGTCTGTACATAGTCATCATCCTCACCTTTGGCATCAATGATCGATCTGGCGATCAGTCTCGGACTTCCTAATTCATTCAATACATCCTGTTCGTTCTTTCCATTTCGGATCTGCTCATTGATATAATCCTCATAGTAATTCATGTTCTCCTGAATCACTGCCTGTGATACCATTCCCTCTAAGGAAGATCTTAACTCCTCCATAAATTGTCTTTTTGTCATATATCATTCTCCATCTTTATTGTAGAAAATCTCTGATTCCTTTAATACATGGCAGACACCATCTTCAATCTGGATCGTTGTCACACCACAGTTTTCCTGTCTTGGCGCATGCCAGTATTCCTTAATCTCTCTCTGATAAATATATGTAAGTAAACTGTGGATCCATGCTCCATGAGAAAATACTGCTATATGTTGATATTTTTTCTCATTTGGCAAGATCATATCATTGAAAAAATCAGATGATCTTGCGATCACCTCTTCGTGTGTCTCACATCCTTCAATTTTTTTAAATTCTTCTGGCGCATCAAAGAATTTGAGAAATGGATCCTGTCTTTCTCTCAATTCCTTTAATGTTGCACCCTCAAACGATCCAAAACACGCTTCTTGAACCCGTTTATCTTCATATAGCGGAATATTCCTGCCTCCAAGAATGATCTCTGCTGTTTCCTTCGCACGTTTCAACGGACTGGTATATGCGATATCAAATGGAATATGTCTAAGACCTTCTCGCGTAATAAATGCCAATTCTCTTCCATATTCATTCAATTCGATGTCTGAACTTCCCTGAATCTTAAATTCCTTGTTCCAATCTGTTTCTCCATGTCTGATCAAATATAATTTCAAACCAAGCACCTCCAATTTACCAATAGCATACCTTATTTTTCAAATCGAGTCCAGTCTTTCTTCTTTGTGCAATTTTTTGTAAAAATGTGAAAAAACTATGGAATTTTTAACGAACTTTGCTATACTAAAGATATACATATAAACTAAAATTTTAGGAGAGAAAATTATGAACATTCATGTTGGAGACGAAATCGAATTAACAGAAGAAGTAGTTCCAGAAAACACTGCTGAGAAATGGGGAAGCGGAAGCCTTCCTGTTTATGCCACACCTGCCATGATCTCTTTGATCGAGCAGTCTGCAGTTAATCTACTAGCTGGAAAACTTGAAGAAGGACAGACTACTGTTGGAACAAATTTAAACATTGCGCATGTTTCCGCAACACCAGTTGGTGGAACGATCAAATGTCATTGTTCCTTAACAGAGATCGACCGCAAACGTCTGGTATTCCATATAGAAGTAACTGATAACAAAGGACGTGTTGGAATCGGTACTCACGAAAGATTCATCGTTGCCAGTGAACCTTTTATGGAAAAAGCAGCTAAAAAATTAGAAGATTAATTTTTAACTCTGTGTACGCAAAAGGTGCCGGAATTCTTATTCCGACACCTTTTTCTTATCTTCTTATCTGTTTGTTCCCTTTAAGATTGGAGAAATCTTCTTGTAGATAAAGAATGTGATCACAACACTGCACATTCCTTTGATAAATGTAAATGGCATATTAAACCAGATCAATGCATCCCATAATGTCTTTACATTCTTGTTGATCGCCTGATATGCTCCAAGAATTGCCTGCATTGGCATGAAGTTTGTGTATACTGGATATACAACAAAGTAGTTTGAAAATACACTGACTACTGACATCAGGACTGCTCCTGCTAATGCTCCGATCATTGCACTCTTCTGTGTTTTCTTTCTCTTATAAATAAGTCCTGCTGGTAATACAAAGCATACACCTAAGATAAAGTTAGATAGTTCTCCGACTCCACCTGTCTGTGTATGAAGAAGGTTGATCGCATTCTTGATAAAACATACTGCAATTCCAGATACCGGTCCCATCGCATATGCTGCCAGTAATGCTGGAAGTTCTGAAAAGTCAAACTTGATAAATGGTGGTATCAACATTGGAATTGGAAATTCCAAAAACATCAGCACAGTTGCTAATGCTCCTAACATACCTGTCACTGCGATCGTTCTGATATTGAACTTCGTTCTCTTCATTGTCATTGTGTCTCCTGCCATGATAATTCTCCCTTTCTGATTTAAAATCTTAGCTTTATAGGGTCTCCCTATAAATTAAAAAATCCTGTCCATTTATCTACATAAACGACAGGGCTTCTGACTTGATCACATATCTTCTATCTGCATAACATCTTAAGATATGTCATCCAACTACTTCTTTCATCCAGACTATACTGTTGGTTCAGGATTCTAACCTGATCGGCCAAACGCTCGCGGACTTGCCTCTCTTGGAGTATCACCGCCAGTCGAGAATTGATACTTTCGTATCTCACTCTGCCCTGAAGTTGGAGAATCAATCTTCTCTACTTCAATATTCAATTACCAGAAAATGAAAGTGTTTCCTGTTTATAAATTTTATTATAATAACTCCTGTCTATTTTGTAAAGTCCCATTTCACATTTCCTTATCTTTACACAAAGATTATTATTTGTTAAAATATACACAAGCAAATTTGCTTTATTGTATGAATTGTTAAGGAGAAAACAACTATGGGAATGCACAAAATCGCTAAAATGCCTTCTCCAGAGGAACTAAAAGAAGAGATGCCTCTGAGTGAAGAAGCAAAACAAATCAAAGCTGCAAGAGACAAAGAAATCCGTGATGTATTCACAGGCGCATCTGATAAATTCTTAGTTATCATCGGGCCATGTTCTGCAGATAATGAAACTGCTGTTATGGATTATCTCGGACGTTTGGCAAGAGTTCAGAAAGATCTTGCTGATAAGTTACTGATCATCCCTCGTATTTATACAAACAAACCTCGTACAACAGGTGACGGATACAAAGGTATGGTTCATCAGCCAGACCCTGAGAAAGCACCAGATATGGCTAGTGGACTTCGTTCTGTCCGCAAACTTCATATGGAAGCATTAGAAGAATTCCATATGCCTGCTGCAGACGAAATGCTTTATCCAGGAAACTGGCCATATATGGAAGATCTTTTATCTTATGTGGCCGTTGGAGCTCGTTCTGTAGAGAACCAGCAGCATCGTTTAACAGTTAGTGGATTTGATATTCCTGCCGGAATGAAGAACCCAACTGGTGGTGACTTAACTGTTATGATGAACTCTATCACAGCTGGACAGCACCAGCATGATTTCATTGCAAATGGATATGAAGTCAAGACAGATGGTAACCCTCTGACACATGCCATCTTACGTGGATCTGTCAACCGTCATGGAAACAATATTCCAAACTACCATTATGAAGATCTGACTCGTGTTGCTTATATGTACGAGAAATTCCAGTTAAAGAACCCTGCTGTTATCGTTGATGCAAACCACTCTAACTCTGGGAAACAATGGGATCAGCAGCCTCGTATCGTACAGGAAGTTCTTCACAGCAGAAGTTTCTTACCTGAGATCAAATCTCTTGTTAAGGGTATCATGATCGAAAGTTATATCGAAGATGGCAACCAGTCCATCGGTAACGGTGTATATGGACAGTCTATCACTGATCCTTGTCTTGGATGGGACAAATCTGCTGCTCTGCTTTACCGCATGGCAGATTATATATAGAAACGTATAAGATCCTAGATATATCACTTCCAAAGGTTCAGGATTCCTGACATGATCGACGGATTGATGAAACTTTCCAGGATGCATCCCAGTATTATAAATGTTATTTCAAACCAAATACTGAAACGAAATAAGAAGGAATGTCTCTGTTCATAGAGCATTTCTTCTTTTTTTTGGGCATAAAAGTTTCGCTTGATCAGCAGCAGCAAGGTGATCACATAACAGATAAAATGTGGAAATAAACTCATAAATACAAGAACCAGTCCTTTGATGCCCATTTGCACGATCTGCAAAGATAACATTGATCCAAAGAAAAATGCCATACAAAATGCAAAACTGTATAAAAAAATCCAAGGTTGCAAAAGATATGCCCCCAGATAAATAAATGCATATTGTTTTCCCCTTTTAAACAAAATATAAAAAAACAGACTGATACTTGCTTTATATAGATCCGTATTATTTAAAACCAGTGATCTTACGGTACCTCCATATGCGAGATAATCCTGGTATACAAAATTCGTAAATACACTCCCAAAGATTAACCCAATGATGATCCATAATCCTGAAAAGAATTTCTCTTTTTCCACAATTTTTTCCTCCTGTCATATCTTATGCAGTGCCTGTCTTTTATATTCTGTTTTCCTGATCTTGTCTTTTATTTCTCCATGTTCAGATATCCAAGAACTCCTGAAATTGTTTTTGCATCAATGATCTTTCCAGAAAAGATCATATCTTTGATCTCATCGATTGTATATTCTTCTACATCGATAAATTCATCCTCATCCAAATGCTGTTTAGACAGCTTTAGATCAGTTGCAACATAAATCGGAATCTTTTCATCACAGAAACCGATGGCTGTGATCACGGTCATTAGGTGGGTCATTTTTCCAGCAATAAAACCTGTTTCTTCTTCAATCTCTCTTGTGACACACTCCAGAGGTGTTTCCCCGGGTTCAATTCCACCTGCCGGGATTTCCAGTGTTTCCTGATCAAGGGCATTACGGTATTGTCTTACAAGTAAGATTGTTCCTTTGTCTGTAACAGGAACAACAGCTGCTGCCCCTTTATGTTTGACCAGATCCCATGTGACAACTTTGCCGCTTGGAAGTTTTACAATATCCTCATAAAATCCAACAACTTTTCCCTGATGTATCAGATGTTGTTCTAGTTTCTCGTATCCTTTCATAAAAAATCTCCTTTATTTATACTTTTAACACTCACGTTATAAATTGGAAAAAGCGATAGATTTCTCTATCGCTTCTTGTTATTTCGCATAGTCAACAACTCGTGACTCTCTGATCACATTGACCTTGATCTGTCCTGGATAATCCAGATTCTCTTCGATCTGGTTTGAGATATCTCTCGCCAGTAAGATCATATCATCGTCACTGATTTGTTCAGGAACTACCATAACTCGAATTTCTCGACCTGCCTGAATTGCAAAAGTTTTATCAACACCCTGGAAGGAGTCTGCGATCTCTTCCAGCTGTTTTAATCTTGTTGTATAACTTTCCAGTGTCTCGCTTCTTGCACCTGGACGTGCTGCTGAGATTGCATCAGCTGCCTGTACCAGACATGCGATCAATGATTCTGGCTCTTCATCCCCATGATGAGATGCCACTGCATTGATGACAATTGGATTCTCCTTATACTTCTTACACAGATTCACACCAAGTTCTACGTGAGAACCTTCTACTTCGTGGTCGATGGATTTACCAATGTCATGAAGCAGACCTGCTCTCTTGGCCATTCTCACATCGACACCGATCTCTGCTGCTAAAAGTCCGGATAACTGAGCAACTTCCATGGAATGCTTTAACGCATTCTGTCCATAGCTTGTACGGAACTTCATTCTTCCAAGAAGTCTGACAAGTTCTGGATGGATTCCATGAACCCCAAGTTCTAATGTTGCTGCTTCCCCTTCTTCGCGCATCATAGTTTCGACTTCTTTTGTAGCTTTCTCAACCATCTCCTCGATGCGTGCTGGATGGATTCTTCCATCCACGATCAATTTCTCTAAAGCGATTCTTGCGATCTCGCGTCGAACCGGATTAAAGCTTGACAGTACAACAGCTTCCGGTGTATCATCGATGATCAATTCAACTCCCGTAGCGTTCTCAATGGAACGGATATTACGTCCTTCACGACCGATGATCCTTCCTTTCATCTCATCGTTTGGAAGCTGTACCAGCGAAATCGTTGTCTCTGCCACATGATCAACTGCACACTTCTGAATTGCAGTTACCACATATTCCTTGGCTTTCTTTCGGGCATCTTCTTTCGCTCTTGTCTCCATTTCTTTGACATACATTGCTGTCTCGTGTTTCACATCTTCTTTTACTGCTGATAATAATTGCTCTTTTGCCTGATCAGAGGTCAACCCAGAAATTCTTTCCAGTTCCTGTAGATGTTTTGCCTGCAGTTCCTGCAACTGAGCTTTCTCTGTATCGATGTTCTTTTCTTTGGCTGTTAATGACTGTTCTTTGCGTTCCAGCACGGTTGCTTTCTTCTCGACAGTCTCTTCCTTAGAAAGAACTCTCTGCTCATACTTCTGCAGTTCTGCCCTGCGTTCTTTTGTCTCTTTTTCGAAGTCATGTCTCGCTTTTATAGTTTCTTCTTTTACTTCCAAAGAAGCTTCACGTTTCTTCGCATCTGCTGCTTTGATTGCTTCATCTATAATCTCTCTTGCTTTATCTTCTGCATTCCCGATCGTAATTTCCATTGCCTTCTTGCTTCTTGTATTCGCTACATAGGCAGATACCGGAACTGCGATAACCAGAGTTGCGATAATGGCTATAATAATACCAACCACAGGTTTCCTCCTTATTCAATTTTTTGTGTATTCACACTCATTTAATTTTATATGTTTTTAACATAAAAGTCAAGGAAGGGATACCTCTTCTGTTCGAATTATCATTGCTGTTTTTCCTTGGATCGTAAGTCCCCCTCCAAAATCAACGGAATCTCCTGTGATCAGATCAATCCCGCATCCTGCCTGAGCATCAAAATGTGCTGTAAATTCGCCATCACCACAGTTCATTGCAAAAATGATGCGGTCTTCATTCGTTCTTCTCTGGAATACAAGAACATCTGGTGCGATCGCTAATTGTAAGTAATCTCCGTATTTTAAAGCTGGTGATCCAGCTCTTACTTTTGCCAATTGTGCAATATAGTTTGTTAATTCATTTTCTACTAAATCTTCTTTATGGATTCTTGGACGCAAGCTGTCATCACTTCCCTGTTCTTTCTTTCCTTCCATTCCCCATTCACTTCCATAGTAAACACCCGGAACTCCTGGCATCGCAAATTCCATTGCATAGATCAATGGTAAATGCTCTTTATCCTCTAACTGACTTGCGATTCTCTCCACATCATGGTTATCTACAAAATTATATAATGGAAGTCCTTTGTACAACGTCCATTCTTCTGGTCCAAACTGACGGTTTAGGGAATATCCGATCTCATGCATATTGTGTGTATTGAAACTTGAATACAAACCTTTATAACATTCATAATTTGTCACAGAATCCAACAGCTCTGGATTCACAAGCTGTGTGTAATCACCATGAAGCATTTCTCCGATCATCAAAAATTCTGGTTTCTTGCTGTGAACAAAGTCAACCAACACTTTCATGAAATTGCGGTTTAACATATAAGCAACATCCAGTCTTAATCCATCAATCCCTAATTTATCGATCCATATTCCGACAGATTCTAATAAATAATTTCTAACCTGTTCGTTGTCAAGATTTAATTTGACCAGTTCAAAATGTCCTTCCCATCCTTCGTACCAGAATCCATCATCATAGCAGCTATTCCCATCAAAATTAATATAGAACCAATCTTTATATGGAGAATCCCATTTCTTTTCTCTCACATCTTCAAATGCAAAGAACTCTCTTCCGACATGATTAAATACCCCGTCTAAGATCACCTGGATTCCTTCTTCATGCATGGCATCACACATCTTTTTAAAGTCTTCATTGGTTCCAAGTCTCTCATCGATCTTCTGATAATCTTTTGTATCATATCCATGATCACTGGATGAAAATACAGGTGAAAAATATACTGCATTCATTCCTAATTTTTTAATATGTGGAATCCAGTCTATCATCTCGAGAATTCCATGAGATGGCTGCCCATCTGTTAATGCTCTTAGTGGAAACACTTGATAAATCATTAATTCGTTCATTTTCATAGTCTCTTTTCCTTTCTGTCACTCTGTGCTTTTTAACGATTCAACCATATCGATCTTCTTCAATTGGAAATACACGAAGGCATTTACAAGAATCGAAAAAGCGATTGTTAGTAAAATACTGTAAATATAGCTTTGCACATAAATCTGCCTTCCAAACATGATCAAGTCAACTTCTGTTGTGAAGATTACGTATTTGTGTAAAATAATTCCTAAAATAATTCCTGCGATCGTTCCAAGGATCGTTAAAAGGATATTCTCTCGATACACATACGCTCCGACTTCACCGTCATAGAATCCAAGAACTTTGATCGTTGCAAGTTCCATTCTACGCTCGGAAATGTTAATGTTATTTAAGTTATATAATACCACAAATGCAAGAAGTCCTGCAGATACGATCAGAACAACCACCACAATATTTAAGTTATTGACCATATCTGACATTGTCTTCTCATCGTCGGCACAAAAATGCAGTGTTGAGGCTTCATCTCTTGCAAGAATCTGTTTTCCATTTTCCTGCATCTTTTTCTTAGATATATTCTTTTCAATACAATATATACCTGTCGTTTGTGCTTTTTTATGATACAGTTTCTCATAAAGTTTTGGTGTCATGTAGACTTTATGCTGCATGTAATTTTCTGTGATCTGACTTATTTTTGCTGTGATCTGTTTATCTCCAGACCGTTGGATCTTGATCGAATCTCCTTTTTTCACACCAAGCAGGGACGCTGCCTTTTCTGTTAAGATGATCCCATCATCATCTAACTGATACTTTGTTTTACTCTTTCGATCCTGAAGGCTGATATAGCCATTCAGATCTTTTTTGGACATTGGCTGGATCATCGTTGCATCCTGTTTTTTCCCATTAGCACGGATCGTCACTGCAGATTCGCTTACTTCTATCAAATCTGTCATATGTTCTTGTTTCTTTGCATACTGGATCAGATCTTCTTTCTTTGTCTCGCTGATCCCGTCTTTGTGTGTGATCGAGAAATCATAAGTAATGATCTCCCCATACTGCTTTTCTGAGATTGCTGAAATCGAATCTTTGATTCCAAATCCTAAGAGTAATAATGCCATACATCCACCGATTCCAAAGATCGTCATAAAGAATCTCTTCTTGTAGCGGAAGAGGTTTCGCATCGTTGCTTTCCAGATAAAACTTAATCGTTTCCAGATAAATGGAATCCGTTCTAACAAAATCCTTTTTCCTTCTTTTGGAGCAACTGGACGCATCAGCTGTGCAGGTTTTTCTCTTAATTCTTTATAACATGCAGATAATACTGCTAAAACAACAACTCCAACCGCCAGTCCACCTGCCATCACAGAATATTCGATCTCTAATGGCGTATAGACATCTCCCAGTCCTGTATACATCATTTTATAAGCGTTAATGATGATCCATGGAAGCAGTTTTTCACCGATCACTGCCCCTAGAATACTTCCACTAAGCGTTGCTGCGAGGGCATAGGTCACATATTTCATTGCAATATGAACTCCACTGTATCCCAATGCTTTCATCATACCGATCTGTGTTCTCTGCTCTTCGACCATACGTGTCATCGCTGTTAAGCTTACCAGTGCTGCAACTAAGAAAAAGATGACCGGTACCACTCGTCCTAACGCTGCAATTCTGTCTGCTTCCTGTCCGTATTCCACATAAGACTGCATCTTCTCACGGTTTAAGACATACCATTTCCCTTTCTTGATATCCTTAACATCCTGTCTGGCATCTGCAATCTTCTGCTCGGCTTCCTTGAATTTCTTTTCTGCTTTCTTTCTTGATCTCTTTAATTTTTTCTCCCCGGATGAAAGTTTTGATTCTGCTTTTGCAATCTTTTTTTCTCCAGAGGTGATCTGTTTTCTTGCTGATACTAATTTTGCTTCATTTGTTTTAATCGTTTGCTTTGCTTTCTTTAGCTGGCTGCTTTTTTGATCCAAGGTTGTTTCAGCCTTTGCAATCTTTGTCTTTGCCCTGCTGATCTGTTTTTTCCCTACATTGATCTTGCTTCTTGCTGTCTTGATCTGTTCTTTTCCTGCATTAATCTGTGCTAAGGAAGCTTTCGCTTCTGCCTGTGAGATCATTCCAGCCTGCATGGCACCCTGAATCTGCTGTTCTTTTGTCTGTAAGTTCTTCTCCTGTGTCTTTAGCTTTGCCTCCTGTGTTTTTAATTCTTTGCTTTTTGACCGAATTGTTTGTTTCTGTGTCTTTAACTGCTTTCTGGCATTCTGAATCTGTCTGATTCCTGACTGATACTGAGCTTTTGCATTCTTGATCTGCTGCTCTCCATCAGAGATCTCTTTCTTGCTTTTCGCTAATTTTGCTTTGGAATCTTTGATCCTTTGTCTGGACTTCTTTAGCTTTTTCTCGGCCTGATCTAGTTTCTTATATGCTTTTTTTCGTTCTTTTTTGAATTTCTTTTCTTTCTTGTCGATCTTCTCTTCGGCTTCTTTCTGAACAGATCTTAACCGTTTCTCATTTTCTATTTTGGAAATATCTTTGATCTCTTCTTCCAGCTGTTTTACTTTGTTTTTGTAAGCATCACTGTAGGCTCTCTCTTGCTTCGCTCCCTTCGCAGTCAGATAAACTTCTGTATAGATATCTGAGGAAAATTCTAATGGTTGCACCACAATAAAGCCTGACAACGTTCCCGTTCCAATGCCAGTGCTTCCTCTGGATCTTGAAAGATATTCTGATGAACTTCCGATTCCTGTGATCTTATAAGTTGTATCTTTCAGAGTATCCTTAAGATCATCTTCATTTCCAGAAGATAAATTTAAAACATCCCCTGTTTTCAGATCATTTTGCTGGGCATACCATTCATCTACCAGACATTCTCCCGATGCTTGTGGAAGTTTTCCATCTATGATCGTTATCTGGTTTAATTTATCAGTCTTCCCCATAACTTTGATCGCATGTTCTTCGTCACTTCCCTGCTTCCTTGCGATCACATCTACAGAATGTCCTCCTTCAACCGACTGCACATTTTTTAACTTCCGAAGGACTGTCAGATTCTCTTCTGAAATCCCAAGTGTTCCCATGACTTTGACATCCATCAGCCGACTTCCATCAAACTGGTGGTCTGCTGTGATATGCATATCTTTTTGTGTCACACGGATTCCTGAATAGAATGCAACGCCCAGTACAACGATAAAAAAGATTGATAAAAATCTCGGAAGGGTTCCTGTGATCGTTCTGTATATATCTTTATGTAATGCCGTTTTCTTCATACGCATTTCCTACCATTCAATCGTCTCCACCGGCTGAGGGTGTTCGTTTATCGTAATGTTGCTGATCTTTCCGTTCTTCATCTCGATCACACGGTCTGCCATCGGTGCGATCGCAAGGTTATGTGTGATCACAACCACTGTTTTTCCTTTCTTGTGACAGGTATCCTGCAATAATTTTAAAATAGATTTTCCTGTCTGATAATCCAGGGCACCAGTTGGCTCATCACAGAGCAAGATCTTTGGATTCTTTGCCAATGCACGTGCAATAGAAACTCTCTGCTGTTCCCCACCAGATAACTGCGCAGGAAAATTATTCAGACGGTGTCCAAGTCCCACATCTTTTAATACTTCTTCTGCTTTCAGAGGATTCTTACTGATCTGAAGTGCCAATTCTACATTCTCTGTTGCAGTAAGATTGGGCACCAGATTGTAAAACTGAAATACAAATCCTATGTCATCTCTTCGATATCCTGTCAGTTGTTTTTTATTCCATTTGGAGATATCTTCTCCATCAATATAAACAGCGCCACTGGTCGCAGTATCCATACCTCCTAAAATGTTCAAAACGGTAGTTTTTCCTGCACCACTGGCGCCAATGATCAAGGCGAACTCACCCTGATCCACCGTAAAATCGATCCCATCTACGGCTTTGGTGATCACCTCTCCTGTCTGATATATTTTCTTTACATTTTCTAACCGAATCAACTCCATAAATATGTTCTCCTTTACGTACAATTTTAACATATTTTCATTGATTCGACTAGTCTACTACTTAAACTGATTTAATGATTCATCATATTCGTATCCGATCATGGAAAGCTTTTGTTTTACTTCATTTTGATCGAGATCGAGTGACTTACACAGGTCTTCGTATGAATCGTAAAAATCTCGTAATTGTGTATTGATGTAGCTTAATAACATCACTGGGTCTTTTGGTATCATGTCTGTCTGCTACTCAAAATGTGATTAAACATACTCACATCGAGATAATGTAGACTCTCACGAGTTCTACTTACTACTTCATCGTGTATGCTTTGGATTGACCGAAATCATATCTACTCACAAGTTCTTGTACACTCCATAGTCGTAAATTCCCGAAATAGCCTTCGGTACATACCTACGTTTGCATTTATTTATGCAATTTCGTAAGTCGTAGCATCTCTCAAATTAAGTGCAGCATTGAAATCTCTATCTTCGCTATAACCACAATCACATTTGAAAATTCTATCTGAAAGTTTTAAATCTTTCTTGATTGCTCCGCAACAGTGACAGGTTTTAGATGATGGATACCATCTGTCTACAACTCGAAGTTCAATTCCGTTTTCATTGCATTTCGCCTGAAGCTTTATTCTGAATTCATAAAACTTCTGCGAAGCAACTGCCTTTGAAAGATGTTTGTTCTTCATCATTCCTGATATATTTAAATCTTCTATCGTTATATAAGATGGTTTGGTTTTCACTATCTCTGCGATTGTTTTATTGATGTGATCCGTACGAATGTTATCAATTTTATGATGAAGTTTCTGTACTTTAAGCCTCTGTTTTTGTATATTTGCTTTTTGAGTAGATTCTCCTTTCTTTAAATTTTCATACTTTCGAGAAAGATTTTTCTGTTCTCGAATAAGTTGTTTTCCAAGTTTTTTTAATCTTACTGATCTATTAATGTTCTTATAAATTTTACCATTGGAAACAATGGCAAAATCCTTTATCCCTAGGTCGATACCAATTCCTTCATTGAAACTATTAGCTATCTTGTTATTTGGAATTTCTACAAGAGCTGAAACATAGTATCTACCAGCTTTTATTGACACATGACCGCTTTTAATTACATATCCATCTTTTGTTGTTGGAATATATCCTTTTTCTTTAATGCGAACCCAACCAAGTGATGGAATATTGATCCTGTGTCTTTGACAACGGCAATCTTTTGGATTGTTCTTTACAAAATACATTTTCACATCAGATCTATTCTTCTTTTTGAATCTAGGGAAACTACTCTGATGTTTAAAAAATCTTATAAATGCGGCTTGTCCATTATTTACTGCTTGTGTTACTGCTTTTGAATAAGCTTCCTTAATCCAAAAACATTCTGGATGCTTTGGAAGATACTCATTGTTAAGCCATACTCTAAATTGGTTACTGCTCATAAACTTTTCGCCTTTATTATAAAGCTCTTTATTATGAGCAAGGTAGAAGTTGTAAATATATCTACAAGTTCCTATTGTTTTACGAATTTTGGCTTTCTGCTCCTCTGTTGGATTTATTTCTGTCTTGAAGCTCTTTAGCAATTTCCTCATCCCTTTCTATTTGTTTTTTATACTTACGAAGCCCATACAGCCTACAAGAGAACACATGGAGTATTGAAACAATATCCTGCACAAGTTCTTCTTGTGGTGATAGTTCCTCATTGTTTACTACCACTATAGTCGTATTAAACTTCATACAGAATTTTTCAAACCAATCATAACTAAATCTAATAAATCTATCTTTATGGGTTACTATTATGGTTTTAATTTTTTGTTCCATTACTTCATCTAATAATTTGTTCCACTTTTTACGGTTGTAATTAAGACCACTTCCATAATCTTCAATACACTGGTCTACAATAATTCCTTTTGCGTTACAAAACTGTCTTAAAAATGCAACTTGATTTAGTAAATCATCTTTTTGATTTCTTGTAGACACTCTAGCATAAATAACTACATGACGCTTATCATTTTCAGTATTTATACCTTTAAATTGTAGATACTGGTCATAAGTGTAATAGCGTCTATTAGTTGGAGTTCGGTTTGCTTTTAGAGTTCCTTCTCTGTCCTAACGTTGTAATGTCTTAACAGATACACCTAAAAATTCAGCAAAATCTTTTGGCTTATAATTTGTGATATTTGATGTATTCATTATAGCACTCTCCTTTGAGTATATTTAAATACATTTAATCACATTTGTTAATTATTTTAGATTCTTAATATTTCCTCCTAATATCTTTGTCTTTATACTTCTGTCACTTATATCATAAAATATTATTTAAAAAATTGGTTGTAGACCCGCCATTGTTGATCAGTGATGATAAAACAAACTCTTTCAAAACAAAATATGATATAAATGTTGCAACCAATATGGGGATCAATACAACATATGCGATCATATCTTTCTTCGTATTCGGATAACTCATCATTGCAACGATCATATAGATCATACCAAGGACTCCTCCAACTACAATGATCAGAATCGCGAACTGATACATTCCTAAAAACAATCCTAAAATTCCAAGGATCCATCCTAGACTTAATCCCAAAGATCTCATTCCTGCGATCTGACAGCTTTGAAACCAATTGATATCCGCTTCTGCCACCGCTTTCATTAATCCCATGACAAGTGCTGCGATCACAAGTGATACGATGATCACGATAATTCATTTTTCTTCATTCTTTTCTCCTCTTCTCTCGTAATACCGGTCAACACCATCTGCAATTCCTTCTGCAAGCATTGATTGATAATGATTGTCCGATAACTTCTGGTCTTCCTCTGGGTTTGACATAAATCCCATCTCAACGATCGTCACTGGAATCTTACTCCAGTTGATCCCTGTCATCTCATCTGTCTGCGTTACACCGCGGTTCACTGCCCCGGTCCTTCTGCATAATGTACTTACCACACATTCTGAAAGTTCCTGACTATCTGCCGCGATCGATCTGCAATATGGATTCGATAATGTCGGACTCATTGTCAACGCCCCATTTGCAGACTGAGAATCTGCACTATTGCAATGAATCCTTAATAAAATATCTGAACCACTTTCATTTGCCATAAGAGCACGCTTTTTATTGCTGAGTGACACATCATTCGTCTCACGGATCATATATACGTCATATCCTCTCGCGATCAATGCACTTTTTAGCTTTAACGAAACTTCCAAATTCACCTGATATTCTGTTCGTTTTGTGACAACACCTTCGGTTCCTGAGGATACCATCGGTTTTGTCTTATCAGAACCAGGTCCGATCGCTTCTTTTTCACTCATCTGTTTCTTTTGGTGTCCTGCATCGATTGCAATCTTTATACGATCTTCCTGTTGTTTTGATTGTTCCTGATCAACCGTTACTTCATTCTTTTTTTGTGTTGTCTTTTGCTTGATAATCTCTGTTCTTTTTTCTGTTGTTGGTTTTGGATGATCTTCACTGATCATTTCATCATCATTGCTGCATCCAGCACAGAAAAAACAAAGGATCATACATAAGATCATGATCTTCCATATCTTTTTCATACCTTTTATCCCTCTCATTTATAATGCTGCAGTTGTTCTATGGCTCTACAACATGAAGCTCTCCTGTCACAGAATCCATAACATATCCAGATATCTTCACATCTTTTGGGATCAATGGATGTTTTCTCAACATTTCCACAGAATCTTTTACAGAACTTTCCACACAGTCAAATCCTTCCAGCCATGTATCAAAATCAATACCACAATGACGGATCAGCTCAATCTTCTCCTCATCGACTCCTCGATCCATCATATGTTTTATCATCATATCACTATTAATATGCTGTACTCCACAGTCAGTGTGTCCAATGACCATGACTTCTTCAATCCCAAGTTCAAAGATTCCGACTAAAACACTTCGTACCACACTTCCGAAGGCATGACTTACTACCCCACCGGCATTCTTGATGATCTTCACATCTCCATTCCTGATCCCAAGGGCTGCCGGCAAAAGTTCTGTCAGTCTTGTATCCATACAAGTGATAATTGCGATCTTCTTGTCTGGATATTTACTTGTCTTGTATTGTTCATACTTCTTTTCTTCTACAAATTCTTTGTTATATTTTAAGATTTCATCTATCATAACTTCTACTCCCTACCTCAATGTAATATCTGCCGTTTTTCCCTTGCAGGCTTTTAAATAATCTTCGGTCGTAAGTTCAATCTGGATTCCATTTTTACCGCCGCTTACAATGATCTTCTCCTGTGCATTGGCACTTTCATCGAGCACTGTTGGATAGTCTTTCTTCATCCCGATCGCTGTGCATCCACCACGGATATATCCCGTGATCTTGTTGATATCCTTGACATGGATCATCTCCACAGACTTCTCACCTGCTGCCTTCGCTGCTTTCTTAAGATCTAATTCCTGATCGATCGGAATGACAAATACAAAATACCCTCCACCTTTTCCTTCAGTCACGAGGGTTTTAAATACTCTTTCATATGGTTCATTTAACATATCTGCGATGGTAATTCCATCAATAAATTCTTTACATTCATAACGATGTACTTCAAATGGGATCTTTGCTCTCTCAAGCATCCGCATTGCATTTGTTTTTGGTTCTTTCTTTGCCATCTTATAATGTCCTCCTTACTGATCGTTTTATCTGGCAAAATTTGCTTTTGACATTCTCATCATATTTTACCTTGCAAATACTCCATAGATCAAAGAAACATAACATGCAAAATCTCCGATTCTTTTTCTTTGATATCCAAGTTCTTCTCTCCATTTTGCTTCTTTGCCATGCTCTTTTGTATATGCTGCCAATTCATCTAAAGAATGGATCACGCTATCGTGCATCACTGTCCTGTCATCATTGCTTCTGTCTGTCTTCGGTGTGATCTTCCAATGTGCGCGGAGGCTTCCATAATCGATCATACAATGAAGTGCATGATCCCATAACTTGTCATAGATCTCATCTTCTTCAAGATTCTCTTCTAACAGTTCTTCATAAACCTTCATCGCCTGCTCAAATTCAAGATCATCTGGCATTTTTAGATAATTCTCATATATAAAATCTTTCTGCATAGTGGCCTCCTTTATTTCTTTGGCATACATTTTTACACTACTTGTGCACATTATATCATATTTTCTCATATAGTGAGAGTAAAAGATCTTCCGAGGATATTTTTATGCCAGAAATACAAACTAACAATCTTGTCGATCATGGACAGTTAAAAATACAGGTAACTTCAGGACAAAGAGCCGTCCCGATCCCTAACGCTACGATCGAGATTTCTTATACTGGTGATCCTGATTCTGTTCTTGAGACTGTATCTACTGATGAAAATGGGCAGACACCTGTCGTTGACCTCCCTGCTCCTCCCGTGGAATACAGCATGTCTCCGAGTGAAAATCAGCCTTATTCTGAATATAATCTAAAAATACATTCTGATGAATATAAACCTGTCACGATCTCAGGTGCACAGATTCTTTCTGGTGTGGAAGGCCTGCAGCCTGTTTCCATGATTCCTGAAGAAACCCACACTCCAACAGAAGAACACCCGATCGTGATCGGTCCGCATACCTTATGGGGTAATTATCCTCCCAAGATTGCGGAATCTGAGATCAAGCCAGTCAACGAAAGTGGTGAGATTGTTTTAAGCAGGGTTGTGATCCCTGAATATATTATTGTTCATGATGGTCCTGTCGGTGATAAAACTGCGCAAAATTATTATGTCCGCTACAAAGATTACATCAAAAATGTTGCTGCCTGTGAGATTTATTCCACTTGGCCAAGGGCAACGCTTGAAGCAAATATTCTTGCGATCATGTCATTTACTTTGAATCGTGTGTATACAGAATGGTATAGAAATAAAGGGCATGATTTTACGATCACATCTTCTACAGCTTATGATCATAAATTCATTCCTGGAAAAACAACTTATAATTCTATTAATACGATCGTTGATGAGATTTTTGCAGATTATCTGTCTCGTCCAAATGTGAGACAGCCGATCCTTACTCAGTATTGTGATGGGAAGAAGGTGTCTTGTCCGGAATGGATGACCTTACTGTAAGTGCGTATTAAGAAAAATAGCCAGGAAATCCCTGACTATTTTCGCTTTTCAACAAACTCTTTCATCATCTTTGTTAACTGGCTTGCCTGGCTGACGCCTTCTTCTTCACAAGCTCTCGCAAATTCTTCTACTACTTCTCTTTTTAATTTATAAGATTTTGACATCCAACCAGCTTTTTTCTCATATTTTTTTGTTGCTATTGTTTGTGGTGTTGGTTTTCCTACTGGCACGCTATCACTCCTTTTCTTTTAAAAGATATATCATATTTATTACATTACTTACAATATTGGTAATCAATGCTATACCTGTAAACAAATCTAATCCATTTTTGACTGCCAAATAACACAAGCACATAAATGTTATCCAGGTTGATATTGTTATTACTTTAACCATAGACATTTTTTCACAGATGATTTAAAATAGGCAGTGGGTAGTGGGATTTACCCACCGCCTTGCGATTACTTAAAGAATGCTTCGTATATCATGCATATCGTAGTTACCACACTTTGAATGATGCTGAATACGAGAACCGCTTCTTTAAGTTTTCGCTTTTTCTTTTTCTTGCTCATCTGCTTCTCACCTCCTTATGTATATATAATAACATATGGTGCACCATATGTCAATGTTTTTCCTAAATTTTCATTATTTTTTTGCATAAAAAAAGACCAGGGATTTCTCCCTGGTTTCATTATTTTTTTCTGTTTGCGTACAATGCTTTGCATGTCTTCTTGCCACAGTAAGATCCTGCTGTGCTCCATCCTAATCGTTTCCAATATCTCTTAAGCTGTGCAGTCGTCATTTTTTCCCAAATACCATCTACTTCGATATTTGTTCCTGGTGTTAATTCGTTCAATTTTTTCTGCATCCATTTAATCGCACCTTTATCGGACGTCTTCTTTACTGTTGTATATTTCTCTGGATCATACGCTGGTCTTGCAAATCCGCGGATTACACTCTTGCTTCTTGTTCTTCTCATTACTGCACCGCCGTTATCATCGCTACTCTTAGATGTATTTCCTTCAATTGTCGTATATGTTCCATCCTTGTTTGCTTTTTCCACAATTCCAATATGACTCGCTCTTCCTTTTCCAAAATCCATCAAGCAGAGATCGCCTGCCTGTCCAGTTGAGTGCCAGCGATCATGTTTTTTGTAATAATTCTCTACATCCGGACAATATGCTGTTTTTTTGCCCCCGAAGAACAGATCGGATGCATTACACATCCTAAAGATATCCCATACAAATGCGCAGCACCAAGGATAAGAACTCCCTTTTACACTGTGCCCATAGTAATCTGTGTTAAATTTTACATTATTGCTGTTTGCTGGGTTTTCTTTTGTTCCAATGTAGCTTTTTGCTTTTTTAAGAATTGTGCTTGCTTTTGCCATTTATTCTTCCTCCTCATCATTTTCCAGAATATCCGTCTGGTGCTCTACCTGTGATCTAATATTTTTCACTAATGGTTTTAAAAATCCTGGAATTGGAACACCGATATCTTGGATGTTCTCCAAAATTGATATCACCTCATTACATGTAATCCAGATCGCCACAATGCTTGCAATCAAAAACTGAACCTTTATGTCAATTCCTATTTGTGCAGTTGAATACTTAATCATTTCATCGACGATCGCACCAACTACGACAAGCAACCACATTGCAATTTTTTTAAATATTCCACGAATAGATCTATAAGAATTTATATCCTGGTTTCTAAATTTGCTTGCGATCAATCCAGTTCCATAATCAACCAGATTGCTTGATACCATTAGTCCGCATGGAATTGCTAATATTCCTAACAAAGACGATAAGAATGCCAATATTCCCGTTATGATTGCTTTAACATAATTTGCCTGTTCCATATTTTTCTTCATGACCTCACTTTCCTTTCCTTAAAGAAAATTTAATTTTTGCATAAAAATAAGACCATTCCTGGTCTTTCTCTAATTCTTATCATGTTGTTCCTCTGTCTTTCAACTGTTTATGTGTATAAGTCGCTAACTGTTTGTGTGTATAATTTTTGTTTAAGTAATTATGCGTAACAATCGTTACAGAAATCTTTACTTTTCCATTTACAACAACGGGATTTGGAGACAATTCAACTTTTTCAATTTTTATCATTAAATTACCTCCATCTTCTCCCTGTTTTTTATAATTTCATCTGCAATTTTTAATTCTATTTCTAAGGTGTACATCCTGCTTTTTTGCACTGGTTGTATTTTTGCATCAACATAATAACCATTTTTCTCTTCGTCTTTTTCGATTGTACAAACGCCTGCTGCCTCTTGCTTGCCATTATGCAACAACGAAAATTTTGCATCCTTTATCACAAAATAATCATATTGACCTATTGAATGAACAAAATACTTTACATGTCTGTCCTCTCCTAATATGAAAGTTATCATCTTTGTACCTCCTTACATTTTGGGTACATCCTATTGAAGCATATTTTCCTTTCAACTTTTTCAAACAAGTATCCGGAAAGTGGCAACTGATGCACGCAAATGTTTTCACCTTTTACAGTATATAATAATCTTGTTATAAAGCTTTGGTTCCCTGCTTCGTCCTCTGCTATTACTTCGATCACATATTCTCCATCTATATCAAGTGGGACTGGTACATTCCACCAGTCCCCTTTGCTATGATCATAATTCACTTCTATGCCATCGACCTTTCCGAATACTCTTTTGACCATACTCATCTCCTAGTTTGTAACTTCTACACTGATCACGAATGTTTTTCCACAATCTACTGGATTTGGTGTAATCGTTACGCTCTTAATCGTAGGTGCCACTGTATTTAACGTAACGGTACGTGTTACTGTAGTTGTCTTACCAGCACCATCTTTTGCGACAACTATAATTGTGTTTGTACCTTCTGCAAGAGTAAGAGCCTTGTTGAAACTTCCATCGCTTCCAACTGTGACTGCTTCTGCTGCTCCAGAATTAAGCTTAACTGTAACTGTTACAGGACTTGAGGTTGCATCGTTGGTTGTACCTTTTACTGTGCATGCAGACTGATTTGTAACAAGTTTGTCCGTTGGGCTGGACAATGTTAATGCAGGTGGAACTGTATCTACCTTAAATGACATTGAGCTTGTAGCTGCTGCATTTCCATCATAATCACTTGCATCAAGTTTGATTGTGTGACTACCATCAGATAATGCTGTTGTCGGTGTATATGTACACTGATATCCTTCGGTGATTGCCGTTTTGGCAATTGAATCTCCTGTTATTTTTGTTCCACTATCAATCGTAATTCCAATTGTTGCCGGATTAACTCCTGAATCTGCATCTGTTACCTTCCAGGTAATCGTTGGTTTATTATTCGTTAAGTATGTTCCAACTGTCGGTGCTGTTATCGCAATAATAGGTGCAACTTTTTCTTTTACTTGTAAACGTAAAGATTTTCCAAGAGTTGCATCTGCTGCATCTTTTGTTGTTATGTTTCCTGCAACGTCGGTTGCTTTTACTGTTACTCCGTAATAATGTCCGGATTGATTGTACGAGCTCTTAGACGGAGCTGTTACCGTAGCTTCATACTTTCCACTTGTACTGTTAAGTGTTAACGTATACGTTTGACCGTTAATAGTCGCTTGTACTGTTTTTATAGCCATATCTTTTTCTCCTTTTTCTCTGTTTTTACTCAATAGCACAACTAAATTCTGACTTAAATAACAGAATAGAATTTACAATTACTAGCATAGATTCAAAATATGCATTCACCGGAAACAGTTATAAACATAATGGAAAAGTATATATAAATGGATATTTCCATTGCAATTCTCCTAGTGTTGGGATTACAACTTGTTTTTTTGTTCCAGAAGGTTTTAGACCTAAAATAAAATGCGGATCGGCTTGCTATACCGATGATGATGTTAATTTTAATAATATTGGTGCTGTTAAAATTGACACAAATGGTGATATAACAATATATTTTCCTACAGTGTACTCAACATGTGTATATACCTCCATAGTATATGATATAGATTAATTTAATTTACGATAAATCATAAAATTAATCCTAACAACACCGTTTGTATCACTGGATAATCCTATGTTTATATTTAAATTTGTATTATCCCATTGTAAAGCAGCACCTGTTACCAGACCTTGATACGCATTCCAATCACCGTTGCAAGCTGCTATATATAACTTTTCGTTATTTATGTCTGATATTTGCATGCCTAATGCTTTTGCAATTTCAGACTGACATCTTTGCCAGTAAATCATTTTGTTGCTTGTTCCAGAAAATACTTTTGATAAAAATGCTCTTTCAGAATTTAGTTGTGCTATTGATATTTAATTTTTCATATTTTCTAAACAAATACATGGAGATCTGCTTCTAAATTTAATTTTTTGCATAAAAATAAAATCTCCTTCCCTTTTAAGCAGATTTAATAGTTTATATATTAGATTGATTATTATTCTTTAAGCTGCATAACGAATATATTCATATTCAATCATATCGTCCGAAGCATCATAGTATGTACCGGCAGTCATATTAATGTCTGCATGACCTAACAAAATCGCAACATCCTGAAGCGGCATGCCTCGCTTAATCAATTGCGTACATAACGTCCGTCGGAATTTATGCGGATGTGCATATACATTACATGATTTTCCTAAATCTCTTACAATTCGCTCGATTCCGTCTTTTCTTAATTGATCATATGGATGCCTCTTAGAAACAAAAAGTGAAATGTTATTATCTTGTCTGGCTTCTAAATATCTATTCAGATAAATCATTGCCTGATCTGATATAAACACCGTTCGCTCTTTATCTCCTTTACCAATGATCCGCACTTTCTTTCGAATAAAATCTATATCGTTTAGCTTTATACTGCTTAGTTCTGAGACACGACAACCTGTGGATGCTAACATCTCTATCAACGCCCGATCACGAATATCCTTACATGCTATACGCATACGTTCCATTTCATCAGCTGTAAACGCCTTCTTCTTTTTCTTTGTTACTTTGATTTTCTTAATTTTTCGAGTTGGATCTTTGTCAATGTACTCCTCATCAGCCAGCCAACTAAAAAACGAGGATATCGCTGATTGCTTATTGTTTAATGATAAATTCGATATGCCTCTGCTTTGCTTATACGCATATAAAAATCCCCTAATATCGGTTGCATCTATGTCTTTTGCTTCTTTTCCAGTGAAATAATCTACAAACTGTGTTAGATGTAAATTATACTGTTCAATCGTTCTGTTGGATTTATTTTCTACAATCAGCGTTGCAAGGAACGTATCTTTTAGCTTCTTTAAACTGTCATTGTATTCCGTCAATTCCGTCGATTCTTTCTTAATCTGTACATCTCGGAACTCTTCTACCAGCACATTTTCAAGATAATCTAGCTCTTTTTTCTTGATTCTATTGCCCATTTTAATCAAAACATTGCTTATAATTCTGTCACGCATAATACATTCTCCTTTGTGTGTTATGTGTGCATTATACTCTTTTCCGCTGCGGAGGATTCGTAGACTTCCGCAGCTAAATTCTGATACAAAAAGCATAATACAGTTTTTAGGCAATATGACCACACCTAATAACTCAGAAGGTATCATTCATGCCAATTGGCCCGATAACATGGTGCCAGTAGCTATAAGAGTGAAAAAGTATGATCAATGGCGTTATAACGTATTAGGCATGGCATTGTATGGAAAAGAATTATATTTGATAGAAATCCCTTCTGCATATCAAGGATGTCCTTGTGAAGTTATATGCTATAAGTCAAATTAAAATATTTTAATTCCATAGGAAGTTTTCTTTGATCCATACAAGATCACAGCCAATTTTTTTGTTTTGTGGATAACTATTATTTGTCCATAACACATAACAATTCTCATTGTTAACTTCCTGAGATATTGCTTCAACACGTATATAACCAGTATCATATACATGCAATATCGCAGAACTCAAGCGATAACCTTGTTTACGATCAACATAAAAATAGTTGTTTCCAGTACCATTCAATTCGGCATATTGAGTTACAAGTGCATCTTTTAAGTCAGAATTTAGCTGCGCAATATCATTCGCATTTGCTTTCATCTGCTTATCAATAATATCCATGTTATCATTCTGCACATCGACATCGTAGAAATCTGCTCCGTCCGGTTTTGTTAATCCGTAGTTCATTGTCTTTGTTGCCATCTTTATTCTCCTTTCAGAACAGTATTTCTAACCTGTTCATGTGTATATTTTTTCAAATAATCGTGTGTAAATGCATGTAGTGTTTCGTGCTGGTTGTATCGCAGTCCTATATCCATCGTCATGTTCATCGGAACAATTTCATCCATTAACTTTTCAAAATCTGCATACATTTGTTTTCTGGTCAGTTCAACCAGGCATTTTAGTTCCATTTCTTCTGGCAATACTACCAGTGTATAATTTCCATTGCCCAGTAGATTATTTAAGCGATTTAAGAGATCGTTGTATGTATATGGATAATCGTCGTACCATTTTATTAGCACTCTAAATCTTCGATCTTCCAGGCTATCTGTATCCTGCGGCTGTATTTTTAGGATTTTTTCTCGTCTCGATATTCCGTATTCGGTTGCTGTGCGAATACAAGTATCAAGATCTCTATCCCTTATTTCTTTTTCCAGGCGTTGCCCAACCTTTTCTTCTGCTGCATAAATTGCCATGATTTCATCTATGTTTTCTATTGCTGCCGGGATTTCTAACTGCATGACACCGCCCCCTTTATTGGTATTACATTTTCTTGCAACGTAATGTTTTCAGTACCGCCATTTATGAGTACGTTTGTTACGTCTGTAATTCCGTCAATATTGTATATCGCGTTTTCTATTGCTGCCCTTCTCACAATAATCGAAGTTGTATCAACCCATGTTTTTCGCAGTGATAACATATATTCTTCGATCGCATCTTCAATCTGCGTTTTCAAACCTTCTGCTGAGTATCCAGTATCGTAAGTCGCTACTGCTGATACATTTACTGTATACTCATTTACGGTTGATATGATCACATCATGACCTATCGGAGCAATTCCAATTCCTTCTCCATGATTTTGTACCGGATCTACTTGCGTCTGTACTGAATCTATCAGCTCCTTCGATGCTTTTCTGTATTCATCTGATATGATAACAGTTGATATACTGCTGCCTTTTCTCCTGTATGTCTTTTCTCCACCAACTCCATCGATCGCTTCTACTTCTTCTTTGTAGTATGCTTTGTTTCCTGCAAACGGTTTAATTCCAAAAGAATCTTCTATTCGCATCCTGTAAGATTCTTCATCTTCTTCGTCTGTTCCTGGAACCAATAATTTCGTCAACTGTGCATCTTCTAACTCGTCGATGTCGTCCAGGCACATAAGATCTCCGGTCCATCCATTTGGTTCTGTTCCTGCATCTTCACATTCCAGTCTATACTTATGTTCTTCTTCATTGATCACATCTGTTACAATGTAGTTGTAATCATCTCCGCTGAATTCCGTTCCAATCGGTACAGTTGCATTAAATACACCTTCAAATTGTGCTGGTGTTGCTTCTTCTATGTACACACCTTTTTCTTGTCCGAATCTTACCAAATGATCCAGATCAGCAGTGTCGCTGTACTGATTATCAACAAGTGCCGACAATTCTGTATATACTTCTTCCAGTCTTGCTCCGTGTTTTGCACATGAGTGATAAATTAGTGATCCCTCAGATGTATCCAATCCATCTGGCATTTCTTCCATCATTTCTTCCATGATCACATCCATTGTCATATCTTCATACATCTATATTCATCTCCTCATCTCCATACTCTGTTAGCAATCTGAATTTTATATTCATTGTTTCTTTGCTTCTGTCTACTTCAAGATCTGTTATGCCTGTGATATAGGCATTCGGTTCCAAGCATTCTGTTATGAGTCGATTTATCTCGCTTTTTACATATTCATCAGAATGCGTATATCCTATCAAATCATTGATTTCTGATCCGTATTCCCACGAATACTGCACAAAACGATATCTTTCAATTTTAATTGTAAAATACGCCCATACAGCTAACGCTCTTGCTCCTTCTGCTATTTTCCCATTTAGTTTTCCAGAAGAGAAATCAATATCATATTCTTTCGGATAATATTCAATTTCTTCTTCCTCTTCTAATTCTTCTGTATCTTTCTCAAACGGAAACATTACGCACTCACCACCTTGCATATAACTACATATTCTTCATCGTTTATCTGTACGATCAGAACTTTATCTCCATTTTTCAGAGATAATCCTTCTGTAATTAAATAATCATCTTTGTCCAATTTCTGTCCATGATGGATTACTTGTCCATCTGAGACATAAGCAATTTCAATTGATGCCGGATTATCTTTTTTTCCTTGTTTTCTCATAACTTCTAACATTCTTTCATATGCGTTCATTACAAGATTCTCCTTCCCTGCATCCAATGTTTTGCATAGTAACCATTTTGTAAGCTACTTATTCTTACTCCAGCATTAGAACAATGAATAAATTTATTAGATCCGATGTAAATGCCAACATGCGATGGTCCTGCTTTGTATGTTCCCTGGAAGATTACAAGATCTCCTTTTCTCAGATCTTTTTTCTGTACCTTACTTCCTCTTGTCGCCTGAACGTTTGCACTTCTTCCTATCTGCTTCCCTGTCGCCTTTCGAAATACAAATGACGTAAAACCTGAACAATCACTTTTTCCCAAATCAGGTGACGATGCTCCAAATACATAGTTTACTTTTCCTATGTATTTTTTGGCTTTTGATATTACTTTATCTGCTTGCTTGGTATCAACTTTCTTTTGTTTGAATCCTGTTCCATTTCCTATGATCGCATATCCTGTTCGTTTTCCAAATCTGTTGCACTGAGCTTTTGTTTTCATGAGCAAGTCAAAGTGATACACGCCATTTACAATTTTTATTGCGCCACCACGATCATTAACCTTATGAACTTTTTTATCTCTGCTCGTTTTTGTTCCAAGCACTTGTATTTGCGTTCCATATTTCACAGAACCAGGTGCAGCACATGTATATTTACTTGGATCAAGCTTCTTTCCTTTACAATCATAATGTCCACCCTCCATTTTATTTGATGCCGGATAATATGCTGTAAATAAGGCTTTCACTTTTCTTCCGTTTAATATGCCTGTACTTACAGTTCCAGAACTTGAACTTGATTCGGTATCATCACTTTCTGTTTCCATGATATTTTTAAACGCCAGTTCTAGCGTCATTGTATGGATTCCATTTTCAAAAGTGTGTGAATCATTTTCAATCCAAAAATTTCCGTCAAGTCCAGAATCTACATCGTGAATTTTGATTCCATAACCAGAGATACACCTTATATCTCCAATTGCTGTTAGAGATGCTGTTTTTTCTAATCCTGTTAATGTATTCTTTGCTTCTTTTTTTCCATTTCCTTTTTCAACAGATAAAGAATCCTGAAATGTTCCATATGTGCTGATCCAGTTTTTATTAGATACTGTACCGATTTTTTTGTTCTTGGAGTTGTAAATTGCAACCTTGTTGATCATGTTATCAGTTGTTTCTTCATAACTTGATTCTGTTATGCCTTCGCTTTGATTTAGCGTAACATCTAACATTTTTCCTTTTTTGATCACTGATAATTGATCACCTTCCATTAAGATCTGGTAGTTTGTTCCTGTTTTTTTTCGGGCTTTTGTATACGCTGCAAGAATCATGTTGTAATATTCTTTATCTGTAAAAAGCATTTTCTTAATTTTTACTTTTGTTTTTGCAATGTTTTTTACTTTAATTTTCAGATCTTTGCAAATCAGTCTTGTGATCTGTTCAGGCGTTTTTTTCTTGAATTTGTACGTTCCTTTGCTCCTGGTCAGATACAATAAATAATCGTACGCTGTATAGCTTATTGTACCTGCTTCGCCTTTTCGTTCTCTTTTTGTAACTTTTCCATGAAACTTTTTCTTGGAACTATCATAAAAACAAATAAGATCGCCTGTTTTTATGTTTGGCGTTTTTACATTCGGATCTCCTGCTGGATTTAGAAGAGCAAATTCTAAGGATCGTGCAGATGAATAAGCACTTCCTGACCACGTTACTGTATTAACCAGATCAGATATGTCATTTCCTTTCCATGTAATTTTCATACCGTTATCACCAACTTCGTTCCCTGATAAATATATCTTCCTTTACTACTGCTTCTTCTACCATGTTTTTTTGCCGCTTTTTCGATCACGCTTTTATTCTTTGCATAGATCTTCGAAGCGTTGGCAGATTTTCCTGTTTTGCTCTTGGCAATCTTTTTTAATGTATCTCCAGATCGAACGGTATATTTTATAGTCTTTTTACTCTTTGAGTTTCTTTTCTTTCCAGATTTCTTTTTTACTTTTTTCCCTCCCGATGTTTTTTTCTTTGTTTCTGAATAAGATATTGTGATGTACTCTTTTAAACTGATTGTAAATGCTGCATCTCCTGATCCATCTTCTTCTCCATACTCCAAAGATTCTATAGATACATACTTGTTAAAATCGGCTCTTCCAGTTATCACAAGTGTCGGAGTGATCTTGTTCTGTTTCCAGTCCTTTATCTTATTGATGTACGTATATGGATTTGTATTAAATCCTTTGTACTGACAAAAATCATATTCCTGAGCTGGAAAAAAGGAACTTAGCTCTACTGTTTCTAAGTTCCTTTCGCCTAACAGATTTATTTCTCCTTTTCTATGCACATTTTCTGACGTGTTGTTTTGTGACGTTCCGATTTTGAAACTTGATGGCAATACCGGGAACCGGATCTTGTCATTTCCATTGTTTAACCATATTTCCATAACGTTCTCCTTATGCTGGTACTGCTTCTAGTTTGTCTGCAATTCTTTCAGCAATTTTATCAATGTCAGCTTCTTCTCTTACGATGATTGTGTCCGCAAGTTTTTCTATCTTGTAGACTTTCTTTCCTTCATTCCGTGCCATTCTGACAGAATCGTCGTGTGGATAAACTCTGCTTCCTCTTGGAAGATCTACAATTTCTCCACCTTTCTCATTGATCTGCGCAATTCCACCGCTCCAGTTATTTGTTCCTTTTGCTAGCATTGGAATCTTAGGAATATTGATACCGTATTGTTTTCCACCATATTTTCCAGGCACCCATGATGGAATTTTTACGCTAACTTTATTTAATCCACTGATCGCTGTATTCACAAGTCCAATCACTGTATTAAGTGGAGCTTTTGCAATGCCAACAAGTGCTTCAAACGCTCCCTTGAATATATTTTTTACTCCATTCCACGCCTTTTTCCAGTTTCCAGTAAATACGCCTGAAATAAATTCTATAATTCCTTTAAATGCTGTTGTGACTCCATGTACAACATCAATCGTCGATTTTAGCCATCCTGAGTATCTTGCTACTACAAATGATAAAACGATAGTAAATGCTTTTTTAAATGCTCCAGAAAGAAATGTTGCTACTGGTCTTAAGCCACTTATAATCTTTCCTGCTCCTTTTCCTATCGTTCCAAATGCTGAACTAGCTGTCTTAGCAATGCTCTTTACAGTTGATCCTAGTTTTTTCGTATCAACGCCTGCTGCATTCAATGCTGTGACTGCCGTTTTTTGCATATTTTTTGCTGCTGCCGTAATTTTATTCCAATTTTTGTAAACCAAAACCGCAGCAATTGCAATTCCTGTCAAGATCAAAACAATTTTTCCACCCGGAGTAATTAAAGAAGCAAAACTTTCTGCCCCTTGGACAGTTTTTATCATTCTTCCGACATTCCAATACAGCGCACCAACTCCTTGTGTTAGTTTCGCGATAATCACGATCGCCGGACCAACTGCCGCTACAATCAATGCTACTTTCACAATAAATTTCTGCGTTTCTGGAGACAACTTCGAAAATCTATCTGTCAACTCGCTGAGCTTGTTCGCTGCCTTTGTTGCTGGCCGTACTACTACCTGTAATACTGCACTTCCAAATACAGTTAATGAATTTTTTACAACATTGATTGTTTTTCGAAGCTTACTCATAGATGTCTGCATATCTTGTAAAGCTTTTTCCGTTGATCCCTGAGCTTTCCCCATCTTTGCAGTCTTCTCTTTGAACGTTTCATACTGGCTTCCAGTCAGTGCCAACGCTGCGGTTAATGCTCTTGAATTGCTAAAAAGCTGAGCCATCTTATTTGACTGCCCACCTGTTTCTTTCTGCAAGATTTTCAGCACTCCCTGCATTCCTTCTGCTTTTATCATAGCCTGACCATTTTCATAGCCGTATTTCTGCATCAGTTTGCTCATGGATTCTGTTGGTTTTAACAAACCTGTGAACAACCCTTTCATCTGTGTTGTAACTTCCGCAGTATTGCCAGTAACACCTGTCAAGGTTGCCATAGATCCAAAGAGTTCTTGGTATGACACATTTAATGATTTTCCCAACGGGAATAGCGGTTGCATCGATGCCGCTAATTCTTTATAGGTTGTGACCCCTAATTTCTGAGTCTGAAAAGCCATGTCTGAGATGCTTTGTGCTGTTTTTACATTTACACTGTCATACCCCTTCATAGCAGAGCTGATCAGTGCCACGGATTCCTGTACAGATGATCCGCCACCCTTTGCAGCTTTTGCCGCAACATTGAAAATCTTTTGTGTTTTTGTTCCAGAGTCTCCAATACTGGAAATCATCTGGTAAACTCCTTCGGATATCGTATGCAGTGCTATGCCTGTTTCATTTGATGTCTTGATTGCCATGTTTTTATAGCTTTTCAAGTGATTATGATTATCGAGCAGTGTGTTTACCTGCCCCATATCCTTTTCAAATGTGTCCGCCATTTTTCCAGAAGCGGCCATGATTCCGATAATCGGCACCGTTACCTTTTTTTCCAACGATGTCCCTACGGATTCTAAGTTTTTTCCAGTTCTTTTGATGCTATTTGCCGTTTTCTGGATCTGTCTTCCCTTCGCTTGCATTTCTGCGGTTGCTTTGGAAAGCGGAGAGGAGAACTTATCCACTAAACGCAACGTTGCATCTACAAATCTATTTGCCATTTAGTTGTTCATTCTCCTTCCTAATGTCCTCAATCTCTTGATGTACAAAAGCAGCCATGATCATTTGTTCATGACTGCTCATTTCTGTAAAATCTCTTGGTAAAATATTATGAAGACGAAATAACCAATACATTGTGTTGATTTCTCCGTCTTCATAGATTAGTTTTTTACATCATTCTCTGTTGCTTCGTCTTCCTGGTCCTTGTAAAAATTATTGATTGCATCTGAGATCTCCTGTATCTCTCCATCAAACAATAATTCAGCTAAGTCTTTTGGTGTTGCTGCTCCAAAATGTTCTAAAAGTCTTTCATCTTTTAGGTTTGGTTCTTTTACTCCGTCCATCAATACAAGGAGATCTGAATCATGTGCATTTACCAGGAGTAAGTTTCCTTTCTTGTCCAATGTATTTAATGCACGTTCTCTCAGCTTTCTTTCTTTGACTTTTCGCAGCGTAATCTCTCCATCTCCAGTCAGTCGTTCCATGTTCTTACTGTGATATGTTTTTGTACATTCTTTTGTCAGTTCTTCTTTGTCTACGCTTAATAATTTATCAATTAAATTCATTCTTTTTCTCCTTCTAATCGTCGATTGTATCCAGCATTTCGGCTGTTGTAAATGTAAATGGAATACTTTCTTCTCCTAACTTGTTTGCTTCCCAGTCAACAAGTTTCACTTCGTCGAACGTACAATTCGTCAATTTAACTCGCTCATTTCCATTCACTGTCGGATCATCTAAGTTCGAAATAATCGTGCATGGTGTGTTTTTTCCATTTTTGATATCTGTCAGAATTCTTTTTTTGAAATAAGATGAAGCGTGATTTAATTTCAGCGTTCCGCTTCCTTCGATACCTGTTACTTTTTTTCCTGAATTCAATCTTCCTGTCTGCGGTACGTCTGTTTTTGTAAATTTGATTGTTGCTTCCAGTGCTGTTGCTTGTGCCATATAATCATTATCGACCCATACTTCTCCCCATGAGCCGTTGATTACGTCATTATCTTCAAATGTCTTCATTTGTACCTCCTAAACTACAATGTCTATATTAAAGTTTTCCATTGCGTCAAGAATTCCCATCTGTGAACTTAAGAAAACATTTTCCCCGGTAAGTGCTTTTTTGATCTGATCTTCTGTCATGTTCACAGTGTCTTCGTTTTTGCTCTCTAGGTATTTCTTGTTTCCTTCGATGTCAATTTCGATTGACGCACTTGATAAAATTGTTCTTGATACAAGTCCATCCAAATATTCTTGGCAATTCGCTAATAGTAAGCATTTGTTGTCATAATTATTCGGATACTGCCCTAACCAGTTGTTTTTGATCGTATCTGTAAGATCGGTCGAAACGTGATCCATCACATCAATCATCTTTATTTTTTTAAAATCATCTGTTTTTGTATCTGATACAGTTGTTAATGAATTGATGCCCCTTGCAACACGGATGTAATCACCATCCCTAAACACAATAAACTCCCCTGCATCAATCTTTTCATCCATTTCTTTTTTGGATAATTTTGTACAGCTTTCTGCATCTTCCAGAACTGTGTACGTGCAGCTCATTGTAAGCGGTGTTCCTGCAAGGATTCCTGCAATCCTTGAGCAAAACTTGTCAGCATCATATTCTTCTCCACTAATCGTCACACTTTCAGTCGTGTAGTTGATAATTCCTTCATCGTTCGCTGTTGTATTTGCAAGAACTGCCTTTACTTTCTTTCCTGATTCTCTTTTTTCTTTGATCCATTTCGTTACTTTTGCTTTCTGATCTTCCTGTAATGCTGATCCGAATGTAAGATAATCGAATTTTACATTGTCTAGTTCATCCAGGATCGTATCAAGATCTGCATATTCAGACTGTCCAAAAAAGCAGATTACTTTCTGCGGCTTTTCTCTTCCACCTTCCATTGCAAACTGGATTTGTATTTTTGCATCTTTTGCAATCGAAGCATCCAGATCATCTCCCGGTCTGTATTCTTTCGGATTCATTCCAGAATTATTTGCAAGGACTAAAGCAACAATTCCGTTGTCATTTCTCTGTTCAAATGTCTTTGCAAGTTCTCTGAATATAATGTTAATGCTTGGCATTCCCATTGTTTAGGTCCTCCTTCATTTCTAATTCTTTCATTAGCGGTGCATCCGATGGCTTGTATAAGTCGTCCAGGAATTCTGAATCAAATGTGATCCGTGGAACATTTCCACGTTCTCCGGTGTATTCCATTCCAAAATTCATGATCGGAACCTTTTTCTTTTCCGTCTGCATCGCAAATAAAAAGATTTGCTTTATTTTTTCAATATCTTTCAATACTTTGATTTCCTGTCCATACTCGCCTCTTTCATGCATAAGAACAATTTCTACAGCGTAACGCTGTTGATACCTGTTTTTCGTGTATAGCTCTCCATTTTCCGTGATTCGTACAAAGAAACACGGATATTCCATTTGTTCTACGACTCCAAATTCGTAACATGGATAATCAAAGTTCTCATTTAATGCGGCTACGACCGCTTTTTTCATGTCATCAATCGTGATCATAGTCCTGCATCATCCTTTACTCTTTGTAAGACTCTTCTTAGTCGTTCTTCGTGCTTTCCGCCCCAGTTTTTCAGAACTGCTGATACAATTCTTTTTCCTGGGACAAAGCCAACACATTTACCACCATTTTTGAGTTTTTTCCCATTCTTTTTAAATGGCGTTATGATCTCATGACCATTTTCAACCAGATGCCAGTGCGGATTTTTTCTTCCCTCTGCCATAAATTCTTCCAGGATTACACCATTGATATGCTTTACTGGTCCTAGTCGGAATCCTTTTGTAAGATTTCCTGTGTGTTTATCTGTAGCGGATAAAGCTTCTTTTCTTACAGCCTTGCTGAATTCTCTTCCTTCTTTTTTTAGTTCTTTTTCTGCATAATCCGGATACCTCTTTGCTACTTTCTCCAGACTCTCTCGTAATTCATCGAACGTAGCAGTGTCGAATTCAAAATCAATTTCATCTGACATCGTTTTTTTGCTCCATTGTGTCCGAATCGGACACCGATTCTTTTTCTTCTGGTACATCTTCTACTAATCCAAGTTTTTTCAGATCATTTACGACTCTTCGATCGTCACATTCTTTGATCTCATCTTTTTTCATGTTAAATGTACCTACAAATGTTGTTTTCGCTCTTATTTTCATCTTCTACAGCCTCCGCATGCAGTATCAGAAATCTATCCGCTTCGTTTTCATTTTCTACCGAATCAATTCCATACATTTGATCCTTGTATCGAATTTTCATGTTTTTATCAATTCCTTTTCGATATCTGATCGTAAATTGCATTTCTTCCGTTGCTTCGTTTTTCAGAAGCTTGATTGATTCGGAAGATCGGATCAGGCGAACTTTTGCCCATACTCTGGCAATTAACTTTTCTTTTCTGATTTTTTGTCCAAGTTCATCCTTATCCCATCCAAAACCATAGATCTCTATTTTTTTATTCATGTCTCCGATGTTAATCATCTTCATCCTCCGAATAATTTTCCAATTGTAACTGCAATAAGATCGTTCTTGCAATACACGAAATTTTCTCGTTATTCTTTGTTTCCAGGATAGATCGGTTATCATACAATTGCTGCATGATCAAAAACAGTGCAAGTTTCATCCTTGCACTGTTTTCATCAAACTTTCCAACTGCTGCCGCCACTGTTTCACATGCTGCATCGAACGCAAGATTGAATACTACATCATCTTCTTCAACTTTCAGATACTCGCTTGCTTCTTCAAGAAGCTGTGAACGTACATCAGCATCCATTTATCATCCTTTCTGAGCTGTGATAAACTCTTCAATGATCTCATCTTTCTTTGTCTTTGTAATTGTGTAGCTCTTAGTTGTTGCAAGCTGTTTAATTTCGTCTACAGTCATTGCTTCCAGTTCTGATCTTCTGTATTTTTTTGTTGGTTCTGAGATCTGATCTGCCGGAATTTCTGCTTTATATACCGCCATATCATCGACGATCTGGCAGTCTAATCGTTCACGTACTTTAATTCCAGTCTGGTCTTTACTCCATAAATCTCCTGCTTCTGTAGAAATTCCGATTGTAAGCTTTTCTCTGTCAAACAGTGTGATCGCTTCTTCAAAGTTTCCGCAATAAATCGGCACCTTTCCAGTAGCTCCATTTTTGATCGTCTTATTAGACATAACTGCAACCGGATATGTGCCGAATAATAATCTTTTGGACGGATTTGTTACATCTTTCTGTAAGATGTAATTTCCTTCTTTGTCTTTTAATTTGTCTAACCAGTTAAAACCACTCTGGTTTGTTAACACTTTCGATCCTGCGACTAATGCCGGATCTAATTCGACGTTAAAGATGTTTTTCAGATCATCGACAGATGTTGCTTCAATTTCAAAACCATCCGTCATTTCATCCAATTTTTTAATGATTAGTGCATTTCTTGTTGCTTTTACTTTTCTTGCAATCCAGTTTTCCAGGTAAGAAATAATATTTTCGTCGGAATCCTCCAGCAGTTCATATGTAGCTTTTAAGATTCCACCGAATTTTTTTATCACATACTCAACTTTCTTTAAAACTGGAGTTGCAACATCAGGAAACTGGCTTTCTTCGTCTACTGTATCGAATGGAACTGAATCTGCATTCACTTCGTACACTCTGCTGCCTTTTACCTTTGTTGTGCGTTCTGTCCTTACGATCGTTTCTAAGGCATCTTCGGAACGTCTTAGTGTTCTAATCGTTGTAGAGATATCCGCTGGTACTGTTAAGCCTCCATCTTCGTCAGATCCCTCTTTCATAGCATCCAGCACTTCCATATCTTCCTTTGCAACTGGTTTCTTTTTAAACCCAGCTCTTAATGCATTTACAAGTGCAGATACTACGTTTTTCTTTCCTTTGATTTCGTTTACTTTTCCTGCTGCTGCCTGGTTCTTTACACTATCTCCTTCTTCTTTTTCCATTTCATCAAGAAGATCATACTTCTCCTGAAGCTCCTGCATTTCTTTTCTTGCATTCTTTGCATCTTCTAACTTATCCTGGGAGATCAGATTCTTGATCTCTTCTTTCTTCTGTGTAATTTTTGCTGCAATTTCTCTCTTATCCATTCTGTTTCCTTTCTCCATACTTGTTTAAGCTTTCTAATAGTTCTTTTTTCTCTTTTTCCCTTGCCTGGTACTCGCTAAAAGATTCGTTGAAAATTTCTTTTATATCCTGTCTGCTTAAAGGCCTCTGCTCATCCTTTTTCTTGGCATTTTTACCCTGCGCAGTCAGGCTTGTTGGGACATTTTTGTAACAAAAAAACATGGAGCTTCCGGCACATGCGACTGCATCGTTTGCTTCTTCGACTTTTATGTCAAATAACTCTGCTGCCTCTTCTCCGGTTAACCATGTTTCATCATTTACTTTTTGTTCAATTTCTTCTTTGTCTACCTTGGCTTTTGTCATGTATGTCTGCATTATCGCTTCCTGGCAAGTATCCAGAGATTCTGCATCCTTTCGCAGATCATCCGCATTTTTTGTTGTAAAAAAATAGCTTGCCGATGGCTTATGGATCATAACTGTTGCATTTTTAGGCATTACGATCTCATCTCCTGCCATCATAATGACGGATGCGATGCTTGCTGCTAATCCATCAACATACACTGTCTTGTGTGCATTGTTGCGGCGTAGCATGTTGTAGATTGCAATACCGCCAAACACGGAACCACCGCCAGAATTGATATGGATGTTAATGTTTTCAGTTCCGTCCAACTGATCAAGGAATTTTTTTACATCTCCCGGTGCCATATCGTCTTCATACCATTCGCTCTGCCATGTTTCGCTTACAATATCCCCATAAAAAAACAGATCCGCTGAGGAATCTGTCTGGTTCTTAATCGTCATAGATCCACAAACTTTTGTGTTTCCGTCACGATCTTTGTTATAAAATTTTAGTTCTTTCAAGCACTCGTTTCTCCTTTCTTATATTGTTCTCCTGCCATTTTGACCGGAATAAAGTTTCCATTCATAAGAAGCACGTCTCCATCCGGATCTCTTGGAAGATCTAACAGTTCTCGTGCTTCATTTACCTTACGCATTCCGTTTTGAACTCCCTGAGCAAGTATTTCCATCTGTGTCTTGGAGTCTGTCCTCAGGATCGCTTTTTCGTTGAATTTACAGCTTTTATCTGTTCCTATGTACAATTTGTACGTTAATTCCTCTTCGTACTGTTTCAGAGGGAATAACATAGTATCAACTAAGAATGACAGCTGCTGCATTTCGCTGTTTGCATAGGACGACTTTTCATAATCATTGATCTGATTCGGCTTGACTCCGAACGCTCCTGCAATTTGCAACGCTGTATATTTCTTCAGTTCAAAGAACTGTGCATCTGTCAGCTTGTAATTTAATGGCTGTAGCTGCATACCTGCTGGTACTGGCACAATCTTTCCGGCATTCTTCGGGCCTGAAAGATACTTATCATACTTCTTTTGCAATAATTTGATCCTTGATTCATCAATTTCTCCAGAATACTGTAGTGCCATCGATGCAGTCATTCCGCCTTTGTACAGATTCGACATGTACTGTTGGCTCTGTGATGCCCCTTCTACCACATCTCCAAGCATATCTCGTACCGGGATTCCTGTTAATCCATCTAACGTCATTGACGTTTTAAAGTGCAGCACATCCATTTCTGGAAATACATACATTTCTCCATCCAGCGGATCTGTATATTGATAATAGATCTTGCCTTCTCCAGCAAATATTCCCTTGTTATCATAGATCGGTGTCACGCAATTTGACTGCATAATCCAAAGGCCTACGTTTTCGCTTCCATTCCTGGAAATTCTTCGTTGAATCCATACATATCCATTCCCATAATGATTTCTATTGTTCTCAACTGTTGCAAAGAATATAGATGGTGTCATATGTGGATTCGGTCTTTCATTTAGTAGTTTGGATGTATCGTCCGGATCTGCTCTAACCTTTCCTTTGCTCCCTTGCCATTCATAAACCTTAATTGGCAGTTTCCCCATTGTTTCCGATAAGATTTTCATGCAAGTGTAGTAAGTTACCTCTCGCAATTCACTCTTATTTCTGTATCCAATTCCAAGCCATTCTGCAAAGTCCTCTTCTGACATTCCCTTTGTTGGAGATCCTCTAAACCAATTTGTTATTTTATTTATAATGTTTGCTGCTATTCCCATTTTTCTTCCTACCATTCATTTGCTAAAAATTCATCTAACGCTTCTTGTCTGATATTGTTAAATTCGTGATACCTTGCTAATTTATAGCCACACAGCGTCGCATCTACTGGATCAATCTTCTTGGATGTTGCATCCTTATCGATCTTGATCAGTCCATTATTTTTTTTAATCACCGCATTACTCATTGAGTAATTCAAAACCGGATTATACAAATAGCATACAGTTCCCATGTACACTTCTTCCCTGAATCCCTCTGTTGCTTCATTCAAGGATTTGTGGCTCTGATAAACTTCTTCAACAATATAGCCTTCATTCGATAAATCAATCATGATCTTACTTGCATTTGCCGGATCAAAGCATAATGTCTGGATATCCAGTTCATTTTCTTTGCAAAAATTAAGAACGTAATCCATTACTACGTTTTGGTCCACGATTTCGCTATTTGTTATTGTTATGAATCCTTGTCTCTCCCATGCATCATATGGAACTTTATCCCTGAATACTCTTTCCATTAGTTTTTCTTGGTTTGGAATAAACGAATGAGATAATACAATGTATTCTGTGATTTCTCTTCCTGTCTGGTCCAGTTTCCCATTTCTATACGGAATCACAAACGCTACTGACGTTAAATCAATTTTGGAAGACATATCGAAGCCAACATAAACTGGCTTCCCTTTGATGTCGATCGGAAGTTTTTTCACTTCACATTTCTTCCATTTTTCCATATTCATGTAGCCATTTTCCTTCTGCTGTACCCACATGTTCAGCATTTTTGTTAAAAAGGCTATCATTTTTTCTGGAATTACCTTTGCGATCTCGTAATCTCCACGGATTTTTTCTCGCCCGGCCGGATATGACATTCTGATTGGATTCGCTTTCTTCCAGTTTTCTTCATCTCCAATATCATCTCCCTGGTCAATTTCCATGATGTCAATCAGATATGTATCATTTTCAACATCAATATTAGAATCTAACACCTTGCTGCAGTAATCGTATTCCTGTGTATAGCAAGGATACGTCAGATCCATTCCAGCTGTTGTGATGATCATCAACAAAGATTCTTTTGTATTCGATCCAAGTCCAAGGTCAAGAAACTCTGTTGTTTTGTGCTGGTGGTACTCGTCTACAATCAGCCCGGCTGGGTTCGTTCCGTCTCCAGTTTTTCCATCTTCTTTTGACAATGCTTTTATATAGCTTCCTGTTTTTACATGTGTGATCGCATTATTTGTAAGTTTAAACTTCTTTCTCAATGGCGATCCGTTCAGCATCAGTTTTGCTTCTTCAAATACGATCTTAGACTGATCTCGTTTCACACCTGCTGTATAGTATTCATAAACTTCTTTATTTTTTGTTGCCTGCACAGAAATCTCATACAATGCAACGCCTGCTTCTTCCTGGCTCTTTGCGTTTTTTCGTGCAACCTCTATAAAACTTTTCTTAAACCGCTTATACCCATCCTCTTTTCTTCTCCAACCATACAATTGGCACAAATGAAACTGCTGCCATTCTGTCAGCTTGATCGGCTTTCCTGCTAGGACTCCTTTTGAATGTCGCAGTAAGCTAAACCATTTGATAATTTTTTGTGCTTCCTGGTCGTCCCAGTAAAAAGAGGCTTCCCCACTTTCTTCCCTTTTCACATCTCTCAAGAATCTGCTGCATGCCTGTTTATGCTTCTTGCAAGAGATTATATTTCCGCTAATGCAGTCGGTTGCATACCTGATCAGCCTGTTTTTTACTGTCATATGTCACCGAATTCATCATTGATCTCGTTATCAATGCCTTCTCTCGCAATCGTTGCCGCTTTCAGTCTCGAATCTATCGTGAGTCCACACATCGATGCGAACTTCCTCATCTCCTCTGAATACATTTTTTGCAGATCACACAGTGGATTTTTAACCAAAATTTCGCCATTTTGAGTCGGTTTTTTAATCACTTTATTCTCTTTTTTGAGCTGTTTTGTAACTGAAATATAGTAAGAAAACGCATTACAATAGCACCCCAGGTTGTTCACATCCAGGTTACCGATCACATCAATTTCCATTTTTTCGAACTCTTTTACAAGTCTTTTAAATTCATTTTTAGCCCTGGCATCAATGAGCCAAGTTGGCGGTTTTGCTAGGGTTTCCTTGCCTGTGAGCACAAGTCGTTCTTCCAGTTTTTTGTCTTCCTGTTGTGCAACTGTCAGATTCCCTTTTTGTGTTGCAAGTGGTTTTCGTTTGCGTGGCATTTTCTCACTCCTTTCATTTTTCAAATTTTATATTTAGAATTTTGTGAAAAGAAATCTAGGGCGTGCGGTCTATAGGAATGATCAAAACAATTTGACCACCCCTCCCACCTCTGAATTTTCCTTTTTCTTCCATTTCTCTTTGTATTCAAGAAGCAAGCGGATCATCTCTTCTTCTCTTCCTTCTCTCATTGCTTTATGCACTATCCCATGACTCTTGTCGCTTAGCGCTATAAGATTCCCTCTGTCTAGTCTCTTCGCATAGTCTGTCGATATCGGAACAATGTGATGAACCATTGTCGCTGGTATGAATTTGCCATCGTGATAGTATGCATAGAGATCTATATACATGTAATGTGTGAGTACATCTTCCTTTGTCAGTCTCCAAGCTTTTGTCTTGTAGAATGCAGCGCGTGTCTTGTTCCTTCGGTGCTGATCGTAGTCCTTATCTCGTTCCTTCTTCTGCTGCCGTCTGATCTGCTTAATGCATTCACATGTTGTACCGGATGGAATTCTTTTCCCACATTTGCTGCATCGTTTATAAATTGGCATTGTATCACTTCCTTCTACTGGACCTCCAGGGACTCGAACCCTGGACCGATCGGTTATGAGCCGACTGCTCTGACCTACTGAGCTAGAGGTCCATAATTAAATCATCATCTTTTTCAGATACCATCTTTTCTGTTCTTTCTCTAATCGTATCTGTTCTTCTAATAGCTGTATCTCATCATTAACCATCCTCATATTATTAACCACATATCTCTGCACATCCTCGTTGTCATGCCAATAAATTTGGAAGTGTTTTAATGTCCCAAATTGTAAATTGATTGTTGTCCTGTATCGTCTTAAGAAGTTTGGAAAACACCTCTCAATTGCAATAAACATATAATCAGTATTGATCTTATCTTTTGGTTCAAACACTGCATATCTTTGATCTATCAATCCTTTATCCTTAATTTGTCCAACACTTTCATCTACCGCACTCAGCTTTATAAAGCAAGTACCTGCTTTATACTCTTTCCCAGATACTGCACGTTCTACATTACATATGTCATAAATATTTATTTTTCTTGTATTTAAATTCATAACAATCCCTCAAATGATAACTGTCCAATTACTTCTTTTGCTGGTTTCTTTGGTTTTAATATGTTTTTATGCATCTCTACAACTTCCATATCTTCCTTACTTTCTGTCAAATCATTCAACATGCTATACAGATCGGCTTTTATTTTTGTTTCTTCTTCATCTATTTGTTTCAGATCTTTCAAAATCTGTCTAACATCCGGAAGTGGTTCTTCTTCAAATGTGTCTACATATCTTGGGATATTTAGGTTAAAATCATTCTCTTCAATCTCTTCATAGCTTGCAATGTATGAATATTTTTCAACCTCTTTCCTGTTTAAAAATGTATTCACTACTTTTTCGATATGTTTTTCTTCCATATCGTTTTGTGCTGCTTTCTTTATAAATTCTTTTGATGCGTCTATAAAAAGCACATCTTTTGAATTATGTTCAATCACTAGCAAAAAAACTGGAATCGAAGTATTCAAGAACAATTTATCAGGAACTCCGATCACTGCGCTGATCATATGGTTTTCAATTAACCATCTTCTTATCTTTCCTTCCTGTGCTCCTCTAAATAATATTCCATGTGGCAGCACTGCAATCTGCCTTCCATCTTCCTTTAGATGTTGCACACCTCTTAATATAAAGCCAAAATCTGCTTTGCTCTTTGGAATCTTCCAGCCTAATATTTCATAATCGTCTGTATCCGGAAACTTCATTGAATATGGCGGATTCATAATAATGTTTTTATATTGATCTGGATTCTGTCTTTCTACCTGTCTTGGTATTGATATTTCTCCGCACTGTTCAAGCGCATAGCTTTCAAATATCTGTGATCTTAAGCAATCAGCTCTACTAATCATTCCGGTCATTCCATTTACACATGCATCCAATAACGCAAACGGAATTGTTCTTTCCGAATATTCGTATTCGTTGATTTTTATTCCTCTTGTTTTATTCGCCCATTTACTCAATGCTCCTGTGCCTGAACACATGTCAATATTGTCTCCATCTTTCATAATTTCGGCTACAATCTGGCATATGCAATCTGGTGTGAAATCCTGTTTAAGATTTTTTCTATCTCCTTGCTCTTCCTGGAAGATGTCCCGAATTTCTGTATATCCTTCATCTTTAACTTCTTGTATCTTATCTGCTGCCTGATCAGATAGCAGATATTCCAATATTTTATCCGACAGTTTATAGCTTTCTTTTACTCCAAATATCTCTAACAGACTTTTTCTATCTTCCATTACTTATTCTCCATGTTGTAAATTAAAAAAGGAAACCAGATCTGCTGCCGTATGGCTTACATTCTCGTTCCCTTTTTTATTCATGCTACTATAATAGCACTTTGAATTGTATGTGAGTCCCTCTCTTTCCTTTATTTTCTTTAATTTACATTTTTAGTCGTCTAACTTTTTGGATAGGATGTAGTAGAACTTTCTTCGCTTTTCATAGAAGTAGTTCCTTCCGGCTGGTATATTCATCACCGTTTTCAGGTACTTGTATGTTATTCCTTCTTCTGTTACTGCTTTTAGAATGTACTTATACAGCTGATGATCCGCTTGCTTTGCTGATTCTTCTATCATCTTGCAATTCTTCTTTGCCCATGCTCTTTTGATTGCCAATTCCTCTGTTACACTCTTTGTTACTCCAGATCCTGTCGTATCTCCAAATTTTGGACTACCAACAGTATTTGTTTTGTATCTAAGAATGTCCTTAAATTCTTTGTATCTCATTGCAAAATGATACGCTTGATAAAACGCGTGATTGCTTATGTCCCATTTCTTTTCTGATACCGGTCTTATATTCTGCATCCTATCTCCTCCAGTCGACGATCTGCTACCTTTTCCGTCCAAATTTTTTGCTCATCGCTTTTCGCCTGTAATATTTTAGTTTCGTTTCCGAATAGAATTTATTCTTATCTTCTTTCTTCTTTTCTCTTATCGCCTGCATACTTAGTTTCCATGCAACAAACTCTGTGCACTTTCTTCTGCATTCGACTCGCTTTTCTCTTTCTCCTCCGTGATCGCATTTAAGGCACGGACAATCTTGCTGCCCCATTTTGTATCACTCCTTTTGTTCAATTCTTCCGGCTTCTTTTCTTTCTCTTGCATTTCTATTTTTTGCTCTATTATCGTCATTTTTTCCCATACATTATCTATTTCTTGTTTTGTTAATGCTGCTCCAACTGAAACTGCCATTAATACCGTCAATGTTAAAAATCTTAGGCTTTGGTAGACATTCTTTTTATAAGCATAATAAAAATGCATTCCTGCATCTATTACCATTACTGTAATAAGTGCTTTTATTAATAAATTGTTCATTTTGCCTCCTAACATTCAATCTTAATTTTGCCAAATTTCCTTATCTTGTCATAAGCTTCATTTGCCAGCTTATTAACGTTATCCATATCTTTCATGAGCCTGTCCAATTCTTCACGTTCCACAGATACTCTAATTTTTACTTGGTTTTCTTTGTTTCCGCGTACAGTCGGAACTCCTAGCATCCGAAGTGGTCCGCCTCCACATTGCGAACAGCTTTCTCCGTCTCTCCATTTCCTGAAATACACATGTATTCTTCCGCAATTTGCGCACTGTACAACCAAGCACGCATTTTCTTCATCATTCCTCTTGTTCATTTTTTTCCTCCTATAATTTATTTAACGGACATTCCATGCAAGGACTGTCATCCGCAAATAGATCTTCTCTGTCATTTACAATAGTTGGATACTTGCAATAATCATCGCATATCTCCTGCTTCACTTCTTCCAGGATGTCAGTTACCGTTTTGCTTTTCTCTCGATCTTCTTTTACAGCTCCTGCGATTCCGGCAATGGTTTTTTGTTCCTTCGTGATATCTTCTTCTGTCCCCAATAAGTAATCAGAAGTGGTGTGTAACGCATTTGCTATATTGGAAATAGTTGGTCCTTTAGGGATTCGGCCTCCGCTGATATATCGTGACATGGAAGCTTCAGTAACACCAACTTTGTTAGCAAGCTCTCTCTGTGTCAGTCCGCTTTTTTTCAATAAATCAGCAATCCTACCTCCTAAGTTATTTTCGTTCATTGTATTTACCTCTTTCTAAATATGGATTTGTCATTACTTGATCTTAATGACTCTCTGCCCTCTGTCGTACTGACTAAGTATTTGTTCTAGTGCTTTTTCTGCTTCCTCTCTTGTATTACATGTCTTAACAGTTTTAGACATACCTCCTGTCATGTCACATTCAACATAGTATTTATTTTCATTATTTTTTAACTGATGTTTGTAAATCCATATATCTCGTATACATTGTGTATTCACAATTGTTTTATCTTCTGCTTGTATTAACATAGATCTTCACTATCTCCTTTCCCATGCATATAATACTTCTTTATCTGAATCTGTCATGTTCTTCTTCCTTTTCTACTTCTTTTGTTTCGAATGCTTCGATTGCCAGCATCCCGTCGTCTATTCCGTTTCTCACATATTCTACATTTACATCCAATCCTTTTTCTGCAAGGTATTTAGGTATGCCCAAATCTCGTCCTTGTGTAAACATATGAATTTTTCCTAACCTGTTTCTAATCGTTGCCATTATTTTTTTGCCTCCTCATCCATCATTCCGCCATGTATTTTTATAATTACATCAACCAGGTTTGCTGGTACGTATGCATATATTGTTTCCAATAAATTTTCCGGATCTTCTGCATATGGTTTTAGGGCTTCTTCCTCTGCATTTAGCGCTCCGCATTCTACACATATATATCTTTTTCCGTTTTTCCATTCTTCAGCGCTAATAATATGCTTCGGGATGCTGTTTATTCCGTGTCCAACTTGTACACTCATCCTGAATCCATCTCTGCACATGATCCATGGTAGCGGACGTATGTCGTCATTTTTCTCATAGAATACCTTTATATATTCGTTTATCTTCATTTTTTCTCCTATTCGTACCTTCCTGCTCCTGCTCCGTATCGGTGCCACGTTGCTCCTGTTTTAACTTTCTTTCTTCTTTTGTTTATCATTTTTTCATGATCGGCGATTATTATATAGCGATACTTGTTATCCCAGTACTCCAGCATTTGTGGACTGATTCCTGTTTTCTTTGCCATCGTTTTGTATGTTATTCCATCAAATAACATTTGAGTTACTATTCTTTTTTTGTATTCTTCGCTGTATTTTTTTCGATTGTTATCGTCTACCTTTTCTATCTCTTCATCTTTATATTGCTTTACCCACTTTCTTAATGTCATCAAGGTTATTTTTGTTTTGTCTGCAAATTCTCTCCTCGTCATCCCTGATGCTAGTAGCGTTCTTACGATGCCTCGTTTAAATTCTTCTGTATATTGCATAATTTTGTTCTCAGACAGCTTAGTTCTTCACCTGATGCAGTGTATTTAACCGTGATCACTGGTTCTTTCTTTTTGTCTAATCATGTTAAATCCCTGTGATTCTTCGTTTGTGGTTTGTGATTTGTAAAAAAATAATAATGATTGTGTTATAAATAAACAGAAACTTGATAATGTATAATAAAACTTTGTTAATAGTTGCTAAAAGAATCTCTCAGGTAAAGAATTAAGCTGTCTGTTCTCCTTTCTGCCTGCTGCCTTTTCGGCAGTAGGCTAATAGATCTCATGGCTTATACATGACTTCTTTGTTTCTTATGCGTTTTGTTAATAGTTACTTGTGGTATATTGCATCTGGTTACTACCAGTAGTGCATCATTTCATTGTGTCCGATTCGGACACCTTTCTTTTTCGGACCTTTTGCTTTGCTATAAATCTTTTTAGTGGCTGTCCATTCATTTTTCTTTTATTGTTTCCTGCATTATGCAGCTTTCTCTTTTGCTTTCTTGTTTCTCTTTTTATATCGCTTATATCAATTTCCCATTCATACACTTTTGGCATTTTTAGTTCTATCGTCCCATATACAATCTTGCTGCCTTTTGCTGCTTCTTCCTGCATTTGAACATTTTTAATGTTCGTTAATTTTGCGACTTTTTCTCCGTCGGCAAATATTATTGCTTCTCCTGGTACTTCTATTTTTTTATTTGTGTGCCTTTCTCCTTCTTCTAACTTTTCTTTTATGTAACTCTCGCATTCTGGATGTACGTTAATCGTTCCATCTTTCCTTAGTCCTGTCGTTATCTTTCTAAGTGCTTCTCTGATCTTCTTTATCCCTTCGATCATTGTTCTTTCCTTTCTGCAAACTCCATACTTTCTGCCACGATCTCCGTCGTGTACACTTTTGTTCCGTCTGTTTTTGTATAGCTCCCTGTTTGGATTCTTCCTTCCAGTGCGATCTTGATTCCTTGATCCAGCCATTTGTCTGCAAATTCTGCCCCTTTACCAAATGCAACGCATCCGATAAAGTCTGCATCCTGCTGCCCTTCTCGCTTAAATCTGCGGTCTACCGCTAAAGTAAATCTTGCTATACACAGATCGTCTTCATTCCAACTTATCTCAGGCTTCCTGGTTAATCTGCCCATTAGCATTACTTTGTTCATATATCCTCCACTTCTGAGAGTCCCAGGATGCAATATCCTTCTTCCAAGCCTTTAAACCCTTCCATGATATAGATCACTTGTTTCTCTGTTACTCTTCCTGTTTCTTCTCCGTCACTCATCTCGTGCAGTTCCAGGACGTCTCCGATCTGATAGTTTCTATCATTTTTTTGCAGTTCGAATGACTTATTTCCTGTGTCCACTGCATCAAAGAACATCTTTGCAAGCTTTAGGCGGTGTCTTCGCTCGTCTGATTTGCTTCCTGGTACTTCCACCTTGTTCATCTGCGGAATCTCCACACGTTCTGTTTCTTCTTTCTGCTCTTCTGATCTTAGTATTTGATATGTAACATTTGCTGCCATTGTTAGCGTCATGTCTACAATTACATTGTCATATGGATCGCTTATTTTAACTCTGTCATTTTTCACTTCCCACCATCCGGAGAATCTCAAATCTACCAGCGCCCCTTCACTGGTTGTGCCTTCGAATCTTGCTATAAAATATTCTCTTAATTCCGATAGGCTGTTTACCGCTGTGTTTCCTATGTCTTCTCTTATTTTTTCTGCAAATGCTTTGATTGCAAATTCAAATCTATGTTCTGTCGGGCAATATTTCGGAAAATCTCTTTCCTCTTCCATCTGTCCTTCAATCTCTGTTTCTTCCTCTTCTTCGGTTTCGTCCGCTTCTGCTTCCTGTCTTGTTTCCTTTAGCTCTGCTTCTTGTTGTTCTTCCAGGATGCGTTGCTTGTATTCTCTTATCTTTTTTACAGTTATGATCTTGTCCGGATACCATCTATATATTTCTTCCTGTTCATCTTCTTCCAGTCCTGCGATCTCCACTGCTGTCGAAAAGCTGATTTCCTGTTTTTCTAACAGCTCTCTCAGTTCCGGAATCAAATTGTTGTTGATGCTCATTGCATTTGCGATCTGTGTCGGTTTCTTTCCAAGAATCTTTGCTGCTATGTCTCTCAGTCTTCCAGATTCTAGATCGTAGCCCATTATCTTCTCTCCTGCTGCCTTTGCATCTTTCAGTGCATCCGTCAATAATTTGATTCTTTCCAGTTCTTTTTCTGGTGTTGCTTTTCTGTAACTGTTGGAGATGCATAGCTCTATGATCTCTTCATTTTTGCTTCGTGGCTTTCTGATCTGGCATGTTGCTTCCCTAAATTCCTTGAGATCTTCTTCCTCTACCAGTTTCTTTAATGCTCTCCATCTTCGTTCGCCACCGATCAGCTTGTATTCTTCTCCGCTCTGGTTAGGCTCATACATAACTTCTAATGGCTGTAGCAGTCCAAGAAGTTTGATCTCTGCTGCCTTTTCATCGATGCCGATCTGATCACTTATGTTGTCTTCGTTTGCGTAAATGTTATAGATATCTATGTCTTTTGTTCTGAATCGTGCCTTTGGCTTCTCTTCGATTCCTTCTTTGCTTGTCTTATTAAGCATGTCCATTACGTTAAATCCTGCCATGTCTTTTCCCTCCTTTCCTAGTCTACTTTCTGGAATCTTCCAGTCTTCTTGTTTCTTCGCTTTGATTCGATATACGCTTGTGCTGCATTCCATTCTTCGTCTGTCATAATTTCTCTGATCACGTTGTTGTAATCTTTCGCTGCATTGCTTCCTCTTGACATTTCTGGAAGTGGTCTTTTTGCTGTTTCTGCTTTTTCTGCAACAACTGATCTTCTAATTTCTGTTTTGAACATCTTGTCTTTATATGTATCTCTTAGCCACTGTGCTGTATCTTTGTTTGTTATATTCCCAGTTTTCATCGTCATTAAGACCTTGACCTGCTGCCCTTCATGAATTCCTTTTGTCTGCTCAATCATGTTTTCAACCGCATCAATTCCATAACCTCCTGCTTTGACCGGAATTATTAACAAATCCGATGCTTTAACCACATTTAGCACTGTTACATCAAGCAACAATCCACAATCACAGATCACATAATCATATTTGTTGTTGATACATTCATCATTCAGCATTTTTTCAATGCGATCTATCTGGTTTTCCATACTATAGAGCAGTTGAGCGTTTGCCTGCATCAGCCACATGTTTGCCGGGATAATATCCACATTCTCATATCTTGTGCGTCTGATCGTTTCTTCTGTACTTTGCTGCTCCAGTAATATTCCGGCAAGTCCTTTTTCGTTCGGATCATATACCCCCATAGTTCCTGAAGCATTTCCTTGTGCATCTGCATCTACCATCAGCACCTTCTTCCCATATCTTCCTAACAGATACGCCAGAGATGTTGATGTCGTTGTTTTTCCGACTCCACCTTTTAAGTTTCCAACTCCAACTACTTTCATGATTTTTCCTCCTAATATGGCTATTTATTTGTTATCTTAGTTTTCTTTGTTTCCTTTTAACCATTTATTTAATTCTTTGCTGCATTTTCCGCAGACGTCATATTCTTTATATCTATTTGCGTTTTTTAATCCCATCCTTTTTTCTTTTACTATTATCTCGTTATATGAATCACTTTTACCGCCAATCTTATTTGATGCTATATATGGCAAAAAGAATCCTCCACACACATCACATTTTCTTGCTTCCATTTTGTTTCTCCTCTGTTTTCTACAATTCAGTTTCTTCGTAAACTTTAATACGTTTTCCTTCAGTTTGCATAAGCATCATGTCTATTTTGCCGATTTCTACTTTGTAACCTTTTTCGGTTATTCTTTCTACAATCTCTTCTATCGGCAATACTTTTTCCATTGTATTCGGATAGTCAAACGCTGCGACCATCTTTATTACTTTTGCCATTTCTTTTCCTCCCATCTTTTCAACACCTGGTTGTTCTCAATCGGCATTATCTCTCCTGTTTTTAGTGTTACATAATCTTCGATCACTTTTAGCGCGATCTCTTGGCTGTAGCAGACAGCAACGAAGTTTCCATAATCTGCTGCCTGTTTTAAGAATTCTTTCTGTTCCTTTTGAAGCCTCCCATCTCCGTACTTCATTTCGATGTACAAACTTGCATACTGTCCTTTTGGCACTGGAAGGTGCAGATCTGGCACTCCTGCCTTTACTCCCTGTCGTTTCAGGACTGCTGCACTTACGCGATCACGTTTCCCTCCGTTTGGGCAATGATGTAGTAGTTTCAATTCTGGATAACGATTCTCCATAAACTTACAAATTGTGATCACTGCTTCTTGCTCGCTTGCTTCTGTTCTTAGCATGTACTGTTGTCTTCTTGCTCTGCTCATCTTTACCCTCCATCGTCTATGTTCCAGGATCTGTATCCATTTTGAACTAAAATGTACTCTACAAATTTATATCCTCTTTCTGTACTTCCTTTTCGTACTCCGCCATTGTTTTCATCGTGTCGTTTGTCTATGTAGTATCCTTTTGGACTTTTTGCATCCTCTCTGAAGAAATCACATTCCCAGATCACATCTTTCTCGATGTGTGGTTGTTTTAAATTCCTAGATGGGGGAGTATGTCTTACCCCCGTATTTCTCCATTTTTTTACGTCCTTTTTCTTTCACCAGATAGGATGCTAGTTTCCCATATTGCCCTGTGTCGTCAAGAAGCTTGATGTGAATTCGTCCACGATCCCAGCATTTTTTTATTGCTTTTGTATCAATGCTTTCAATCACCATGTGTATGTGCCTTGCGCCTTTGTCTCCTGTTTCCAACACATATACATACTTAAATTCTTTTCCAATCTTTTTATACTGTTTTCTTAGATCTCTGATCAGTTTATCCTTCTGCTTTAACATCTCTTTGTATGTGTCTGGTCTTTCGTCCTTTCTGTAAGAAAATGTTATGAACATGTCTCCTGCTTGGAAGTTGCAGTTTAATTTCCATCTTAGCTGTTCTGTTTGTCTTCTGATATTTACATTCTCCTGTTCTAGTCTACTTGGTTCTCCAGTTTTGGCTCTCTTCTCTTTTGGTTTATGCTTTCGGCTGTAGTATTTCTTTATCTCTACTGTCTTGCCCGCGTACACTCTTCTAATCCAATATGGCATCTTGTCTCTCCTCTTTGTACTGTTCGTTTAATCTATTAGTATTTACTCAAACTTAATACTTTTATCGAGTCTTAAAAGCGGATTCGAACCGCTTATTTCCTTGCTTTTTCGTTTTTAATTTGCTATACTATATTTGTGGTTTTTAATCCACAATATGGCATTGAAAAAGCATCCCAGTTTACTGTTCCGGGATGCTTTTTTCTTTTACTATTTCTTTCAATCTCTCCGGATCATCACATATGTCCTCATATTTACCAAGCTTGTCCACAATGTCCCCGATCGCGCAGTTATTATCCACGCGAATCAAGGAAGCTCTGTATGTATAAGATTTATGATTTCTCATCGTCAATCTCATCTTGATCTCCTTATTCTAAATGCTGTCTAATTGTTATTAGTCGTTCACGTAATTCTACGGCTTGCTCTTCATTCATTCCACAGAATTCCATTCCGTCTAACCCTTCTTTCGTTCCAATAATCAGAACGTTCCCATTGATTGGATGTCCATGAACATCTGTTCCGTACAGATATGAAGCAATCGGATTGACCTGCGCTGTTTTATGATACAAATACTCTTCATCTACAAGCATTAGCACTGGATACTGTTCTTCTGTTAGTGTGTATAGTCTCTTTGGATGCACAGCTTCTACAATCTCACATTCTTTTCCTATTAGCTTATAAAACTCATGCAGCTGCTCCATGTTCGTTCCTTCTGGATAATCAAACATCAACACTCGATCACTCATATTTTTATCATCAAAGATGTCGATATTTACTCCATCTTTGATCAGAATCATTTTCCCTGTCTTATCACTCATTTTTTGCTCCTTTACACATATCTACGATCATCAATTTTCCTACTATTTCTTTTTGATCAAGTTCCAAGATATACCTGTCTTTAAACTCTATATAATTAATCAGCTCATCTGCCATTCCTATAGCAGAGCCTTTCTTTACATGTTCAATGTTTCCATCTCTATATAATTCATTTGGAATCACAGTTTTTTGATATACTATTTTAATATTTTCCAGTATTTCAACTGCTTTTCTCATTGCAGAGATTGTCGGATTTTCATCCAATAAATCTCCTCCCATTATTCCATGCATCTTCATTTGCTCATCATATCTTTCGATATCATTTTTCAGCACGCTCACAGCTGTACTGATATTCATCTTGCTTTCTTCGTTTCTTTCATGATATAATTTGTTTGAACTTTTATTTGTGCCTTGGGAGTTAGCTAGGCTACTTCCTGGGCCTTTTTTATTTTCACTCATCACTATTTTTTCTCCTCTTTATACTTGTATGCTTCTACTGTCGTTGAGCTATGTAGGGCTTCTTGCACTTTTTTTGCCATTTCTTTTCCTGATTCATCTAGCCCCCCCCTCCTCTTCCAGGAGATCTGCAACATATCTTAATACTCCAATCGTAATGTGTACTGTTGCGTCACATAACGGAGATATGTACTCGTTTACATCTCTTGCTGCTTCTACACATGCTTCCTGCAGCGTTACCACCGATGCTATATTCATTCCATTTTCCTTCAATCTCATTGACTTCTCTATCTCGTTTAATAATTTCATTTGCATTGGTCCCATTTTATGCTTGTCCTTCCTGCCCGGAATCTCACCGGGCTGTTTTCTTTTCTTTTGCTCCGATGGCTCTGATCACTGTCACTGCCATCATCTTTTTCTGTTCTTGTGTCAGTTTTCTTACTTCTTTGTCATTTACGAATCGTCTTACCTTATATTCTTCCATAGCGTTCCCTCCTCTCTTTTCAGTCTATTTGTATCTGCTTGTCTGTTATGCAGCATTCGTTGGTGTGTTCTCATCCATCTGCTGACGTGCAGCCAAGATCTCGATGCTCGCCTTTACGATCGCCAAGGATTCCTTGTCCAGTTTCTTAAGATTCTCCACTGTTCTTTCAAACATGTCTTTTCTTTTCTCTGTCATATTTTTCACCTTCTTTCTTTTGTTTCGTTGTTCAGATGGATTGACACTCCGCCCGATTTATTCACATATAGATAAACGATTAATTGGGGAGGCTCCGCGTGGTTTCGGAGCTAAGGATTTCTTTTTGGATCGCAGTCAGGAATCGCCTGCATCTCGATCGGACGGAGTGTCAATCCATCTGTTGTCTTATTTGCTATTTACTTTTTTCCTGTGTTGCCAAAACAGTATTCTCCTTGTCTATTTACATCTTTCTTCCTATAATGAACTTACAGGACACTGCCACGTCCAAGTAAATAAGGAAGGAGAACACTATTTTGGCAACACATAAAGAGTTATCTAATTTCACGAATGAGAAGTTATCTGAATATCGAAACTTTGAGTTGAAAATTGCTAAATTAAAAGCTGACCTTACTGTAGAACAAGCTAATATGTCAGTACCTCAATCTATAGCTGATAAGCTTGATAAGTTATATGATCAATATCCAGAAGCTCCAAAGCCAAAGAATTACATCATTTCTGTTATTCTTGAATCTTTATTGGTAGCAATAGCAGAAAAGATTTCTGACGTTTTGATTGATCAAGCTTTAAAAATTATCACTGAATTCTTAAATAATTTTGTTTTATAATTTCTCAACTCTCCGATATTGCTTCGGAGAGTTCTCTTTTTATATTCTCAAAGAATTCTTCCTCAGCTCCAATTAGTCCACTACATACAAACTTTAATATTTTTCCTTCATCCTGTACCAACACCAAATTCCCACATACATTCATTATGTTTATAATTTGCTGCACTTTATTTTTAAACTCTTCTTCTTTATTTTCTTTTTTTGCCTTCTCCTTTTCTTTGCGTATAATTTTTTTAGCTACTTTTAAACGAGCTTTATATATGCCTCTTATTAATCGTCCTGGTTCTCTTAGTTTTACCGGACATTTTGTTTTAATGTCTAATGACATTCCTTTTTCATTTTCATTCACAATAACTTCCATGCTTTTCATTCGATATAGATTTATTGTTCCACCTACTAAATCGGTGTTATATCCTGCTTCGTCTGCAATCTTTTTTGTCGTTGTACTGCAATCACAGTTGCATGATTCTATATCTGGACAGTTCTTGCATGGTTCTGTAAAATCTGCTTTTTTCTCTTCCTTCGCCTGCATTCTTAGAGAATCCATATGCCTTAATGCACATCTGATTCCTATGTCTCTGATCTCTTGCTCTGTCAATGTTTCACCTTCTTTCCTGGTTAAGATTACGTTGAAATTTCTCTGGCAGATTACTTGCATTCAATCCCATATCCAAGCCAGTAATCTGTTGGAGTTTGTTCATAATCACGTCATAATGCATTTTCCCATTTTCATTTTCAAAAGACTTTTCGCATTCTTTCCAGTATTTACAATATTGGCATCCATAAAATATCCATCCGCCTGCAAATACAGAACTTTGAATAATTCTTGCAATGCAATAAATGTCCTTTTCTGTTAGTTCTGTTTTTTCTATTTCCTTTCACCTTTCTTTCCTGCTGTTCGTTATCTTGTTTAATTACATCCTTTTCCGTATAATTAATTTACAGGGTGCTGTCACACCCAAGTAATTACGGAAGGAGGTTCATTATGTGTGAATTAAAAACAAAACATTTTAAAGCAGTCTGTCCTTACACTAATTCAGAAATGGAAATTTCCATTTTGTGTCAAAGAATTCATAAGACACAAACATTAAACAAACATTATAAAAAAATGGATTTTTCATGTCCTAAAATCTCTGAATGTACTTATGGAAAAAGAAATTGTCCACTTTTCCAGTCCGCTTAAGTACTATTTATGGCACCGATTTATTCGGTGCTTTTTTGATGTATCCAGATTCTTCTCTATTTAGTCTTGTAGTCTTTGACCAATCAGCTCCACAAGTTTCTAGTTCTGGACAATTCTCGCATGGTTCTATAAATTCTGCCATTCTTTTTTCTGCTGCCTGTATTCTCAGAGAATCCATATGTCTTAATGCACATCGGACTCCCATGTCCCTGATCTCTTGTTCTGTCAATACTTCACCTTCCTTTCCTGTTGCTTCGTTATCTTGTTTAATTACATCCTTTTCCGTATAATTGACTTACAGGGAACTGCCATTCCCAAGTCTTACGAAAGGAGTTTTTTATGAAACGTTCTGAATTAAATTCAATTTGTGCAGAAATACAAAAACGTCAATTAATTGAATTAAAAGCTGATTTTTTAGAAATGTCTAAGTTGTCCCATGATGAATCATCACATTTTGAAGATTTCTTTGCAGCTCTTATGGCAAATTCTCTTCCTATTCTTTCTAAATTATCTGTTCAATGCACTATTGACACATTAGAAAATCTAGGTCTTATTAAGATTGAAGATGATTAATTTGGTTTATTATTTTTTCACAAATTGTATCAACATCATTTTTGCTAGTTTGTTTTTTGTTGATCCATTGTCTAAAACAAGCTAGCGCTAAAATAACTGTGCTTATTAAAATGAGTACAGTTATTTTAGTATCCTTAAATTTCATTCTTTCTCATCTCCTTTCCTGGTGCTTCGTTTACTTGTTGCTGTATATCATTTTATCTTGTGCTTATGTTGCAATTATATGTCACGTAGTTGCATTTGTCAATAGTTTTTCCGCAACAATGTTGCTTTTTATCTTGATTACATTTTTTTCTTGTGCTATTATGGATACATAAAGGAAAGGAGGTGTACACCTAGTTGTATGAATAATCGTATTAAATTTCTTAGAAAATCTTTAAATCTAACACAACAAGAATTCGCTGACAAATTAAACATAAAACGTGGAGCTGTATCTAATTATGAGATTGGTCGAAACCAACCGATAGATGCCGTGATTTCTTTAATATGCAGAGAATTTAATGTAAACGAGAATTGGCTTAGATCTGGAGAAGGAGAAATGTTCCTTCCGGTAGAAGATGAAGTTGGAGAAGTTGTTTCTAAATTGGTCGATGAATTGAACCCTTTTTATGACATGATTATTGATATCATGCACACTTTTAACAATTTAGATGATAAAGGTCAGGAAATTATTTGTAATTTCACGTCAGATCTTGTTGATAGAATGGCAAAAAGGAATAAACAAGACAATTAATTTTTACACTAAAGATAGGAGGATACTATGGCAATAACTATTTCTTTCAATCAAGATACTGGTTCTATATCTGTTGAAGATTATAATTTCAAAAAGATTGAACGTCATAAAGGTAAAAGTCTTTTAGATTTTCCAAAAAATTATATTGTGATCGATATTGAAACAACTGGTTTGGATACTTCCATTGACTCTATTATTGAGATTGGTGCCATTAAAGTTGTAAATAATTCTGTAGAATCGACATTTTCTTCTTTGGTAAAACCTCCAGCTCTCGAATTTGATCCTGAATTTGACGATTGTGATTTTTTATTTAATAGTACTGGTCAGAAATATTATTATATTGATTCTTATATCACTAACTTGACTCATATCACTAATGAAATGCTTGACTCTGCTCCAGAGCCACAATCTGTATTAAAAGAATTTCTTGATTTTATTTCCAATGACATTCTAGTTGGTCATAATGTCAATTTTGATATCAATTTCTTGTACGATAGCATTTTGAAATATTTCAATCGAGAATTACATAATGATTTTGTTGATACTTTGAGGCTTTCAAGAAGATTACACAAAGATCTCACACACCATAGATTAGCTGATATGGCAAATTATTATCAAATTGATGTTCCAGAAGCACACCGTTCTTTGGCTGATTGTGTCACAACGAACGAATTGTTTCATCGATTACAAGATTCTATGATTGAAAAATATGGATCTTCTGAGAATTTTACTGAATCTATTAAAAATCAATATAGTGGAATTGATATAAATTCAATAACTACAACTAACACAGACTTTAACCAATTTCATCCTTTATATCAAAAAGTTTGCTGTTTCACTGGAAAATTAGAAAATATGCCACGAAAAGACGCAATGCAGCTTGTCGTTGATCTTGGTGGTATCGTGGCTAATTCTGTAACCAAGAAAACTAATTATCTTATTCTTGGCAATAATGACTACTGTACTCAGATCAAGGATGGTAAAAGCAATAAACAGAAGAAGGCTGAAAAATTAAAATTATCCGGACAAGATATAGAAGTAATTTCAGAAAATACATTTTATGAAATGCTAAATTTTGAAGCATAAGGATTTGAATTTCAAAGAAGGAAGACGATTAGCCTTCCCTCTTGATGTGATTTCTGATGATGATAAAGATTCTTTTCAAGAATAATTCATCATTGATGTGCATGATCATTTGATTGATCTGTTGTCTATACCACTCTTTCATCTCTTTATCCTCCTCTCTCTGTATTATAGTCTTTTCAGAGTGTACTGGAAGATGTTGGGATGATATGTCCAATATGTTGGACATCATGGTGTAACATTATATGAATACAAATCTTCTGGAGACATATGCAATGCTTCTGCAAGCATGCAGATCGTTAATAATGTCGGTTCATAACGATTGTTTTCGATATTGTTGATCGTACTTTTACTGACTCCGGATAATTCAGCAAGTTTCCTGCTGCTGATTCCTTTATCAGATCGGATCTGGTAAAGATGATATTCAATTTTAACATTCAAGTCTGTACCTCCTGGTATATCTTTAGAGTGTACAGTATTGTAATTTAATATTAACCATTTTGCTGATATCGGGAAAATGGTAAAAAAATACCGCCCAGCTGGTAACTAGGCGGTATTCAGAAAAACACTTGCACCTGTCAAGAACAGATGAAATACTTTTCCCTCAACAAGTAAAGTATATCATTTTTTCTTGGCACCCGGCAAGGGTGTATTTTTTGTACAAATTTTTAATATTTTATAAAAAGGAAAAGGTGATAACATGAAAAAAATTGCAGCTGCTTATATAAGAGTCAGCACGCATATGCAAGAAGAGCTGTCTCCTGATGCACAACTTCGATGCATTAGAGTCTGGGGAGATGCACATGGTTATTATGTACCAGACGAATATGTTTTTATCGATAATGGAATTTCTGGAAGAAAAGCAAAAAAGCGTCATGATTTCTTGCGAATGATCGGATTGGCAAAAACGAAGCCTGCTTCTCCTTTTGAAGCAATACTTCTTTGGAAATTTAATCGTTTTGCACGAAACCAAGAAGAAAGCATTGTTTATAAATCTATGTTACGCAAAAAATGCAATGTTGATGTAATCAGTACTACTCAGCAAACAACAAAAGACATTTATGGAGATCTTATTGAGCGCATCATCGAATGGACTGATGAATTTTATTCTATCCAGTTAGGGGAAGACGTTTTTCGTGGTATGACAGAAAACGCCCTTCGCGGAAATTTCCAGGCATCTCCGGCTTTTGGATACAAGGTAGAAAAAGGACTAGGACTAGTCATTGTTGAAGATCAGGCAAATATCGTTCGCATGATTTTTAATTTATATGCCAATACTAGGATGGGATTTTATGAGATCGCTCGTCATTTGAATCGCTTAGGCTACAAAACCAAGAAAGGTGGAGCTTTTGAGGCTCGCGCAATTAGGTATATTATCCAAAATCCAATCTATAAAGGATACCTTAGATGGAATTATGCAAATGGTACTACACGTGTTGTTAATGATGAAAGCGAATGGATTATTGTAAAATCTCCACTAGTTCCTATAATTGTGTCTGAAGAACTTTGGGATCGGGCAAACGAACGTTTAAAAAATGAGTATCGTCCTAAAAACGGAAAACCTGTAACAAAGCATCGACATTGGCTGTCCGGGCTTGTTAAGTGTTCTTCCTGCGGTGCTTCTCTTTCTACGTCTGTGCAATACCGTCATGATCGCACCTACATTAATTTTCAGTGCTACAAATACCTTAAAGGAAAATGCATGGTTTCTCATGGAATTTCTGAAAAGAAGCTTGTTCCATTGGTTTTAAATGTCTTGAAAGAAGATATGAGTAAATCTTACATAGAGTGCGAACGTATAGAAAAGGTTGTTGAAAATCAACAGGATATCCTGGATGTTCAGTTGAAACGTTTGGCTACCAGAGAAACACGAATTAAAGAAGCATATCTGAATGGTATTGATTCTTTGGCAGAATATAAGGCTAACAAGGAAGAAATTCAAAAAGAACGTGAGTTTCTTCTTCAGCAATCACAGGATCATAACAAAACGGAAAATGAATCTAATGAACTTCCCAACAAAATTCGTGGTGTTTATGATATACTGGTATCTGATCAATGCAGTAAGGATGAAAAGCAAGCTGCAATCCGTTCGATCGTGAAAAAAATTGTATTTGACAAAGAGAATAAAACATTAGATTTTCACTATTACATAAAAGAAGATTAGATCATTTCAGATTTTTTAGAAATCATGTATATTGTTTTTCCGAGATACATATGCTATAATGCCAGTAGGCAAAATGATAGCAATGTTTCAAGTTGAAACAAAAAAGAAAAAAACCTCAGTACTGCAATACTGGGGTTTTTTCTTGTCTATAATGGGACAAGATCCACGGTTAGGTTGTACGCTATTTATGCCTGTCTAACCATTTGCATAGGTAGTAGGCAACTACGCTAGCCAATACAGACATAATAAATGATAGCAAATTTTCCAAGCTGAAACCCCCTTTCTGTTGCCAGATTGGGTGCGACAACATTGATATGTTATCACAAAAGTATTTTTTGTGCTATACTTAATTCATATAGCTACATAATTTTTAGCCTTTTCTTATTTACTTTATACGCACTTGCAGAATGGATGACGCAGTGGGGTTCTAAATACTTAGGCGATCAGGGATATGCTCCGATTGAAATCCTGAGATATTATTATGGAGAGAGTATGTACATCAATACCGCAGAACAGATTTCAGGAATTCCTTCTTCCTGGCCGGGATATGATCTGACGATCGGCAGCAGAGGAGATAAGGTTCGACAAATACAACAACAATTGAATCGTATTGCTAAAGATTATCCTTCTCTGCCTACGATTGCTGTGGATGGTGTTTATGGAGAATCTACTGCGAATGCTGTTCGGAAATTCCAGAATGTTTTTGGACTGCCACAGACTGGGATTGTTGATTACCCTACTTGGTATAAGATCAGTGAGATCTATGTTGGAGTTAGCCGGATTGCGGAGTTGAATTGAAATCTTAGATACACCAAAAGCCCCACAAAGTTCATCCTTGTGGAGCTTTTTTTCATTTCTTATTCTATTTACTCTTCACCAAACACCGCTTTTTATAAAAAGCAATTCCATAACACAATACTTCCTCATAAGCATCTTCAAACTCTTTTGCATACATCTTTGTGTTGATCTGATCTAACGCCTTTTGACAGTCTTTTTCCAAATCTTCTAATTTCCTTGAATACTTTGCTTCAAATACTGCAACTTGTCCTGTTACATCATTGTAGATTACAATATCACTTCGTCCTTCTCCATGCTCTCTATTCGACTCTACACTATAACCTGCTCCTGCAAAGATTCCTGCAAGAAATGCATGATAGAAATTTTCTCGGTAATCATAATAACTGATCGTCATTCGCAGTAATGTGCTGATTTCTTTTGTTGCCTTATCCGCATCTTTGTTCCACACTGCATCAAATAAATCTTTCCGATTCGTAACTCTTGCACTGTCTTCAAACCATTTCCTTACGGTTGATTCGAAAATTTCTTTTACTTCTTTGTTTGGAATTCTTAATTCTATCTGACCATCTTTATCACGTTCTCCGACTTTTGTAAGATATCCAGTAAGATAGAGAATACTCCATAAATTATCTTCTGATGAATGTAGATAATCATATGTGAGGTCTTCTTCTATTTTCTGGCAGATGCTTCCACCTGCGATCAATACTTCTAGTTTTTTTCGTATAGCAGCTCCTGTATAATCAATAAAGGAGCGAATGATCGCATTATCACTGGTATTCTTCCAGTAGCTGACTGGTCTTGCATTCAGATCATTTTGAAGATCTCTTAGATAATTCATGACATCCCATGGACAATATACTTCAAACTCTCCAAAATTATATCCATCATACCATTCTTTAATCAGCTCCGCTTTCTCTTCAATCTCCGCATCTGCTAAAAGCTTATCTACATCCTGTTGTGTAAATCCATAATATTCATTGTATCTTGTGGATGAAATCGTATCTGATACAAAGTTATTTGTTCCAGTGAAAATACTTTCTTTGGCAATCTTTAGGCATCCTGTGATGACTGCAAACTTTAATGAAGAATTATCTTTTAAGGCTGTACTAAGCAAACCTTTCATAATTTCTAACATCTCTTTGTAGTAACCATTACTACTTGCTTTTGCAATTGGAACATCATATTCATCAATTAAAAGGATCACTGGCTTTTTATAATAACTTTTCAGCATATTGGTAATTCTTAATATACAACTTTGAATTTCCATCATACTTGCACTACAAGTCTTTAATTTTTGAAATACCAGTTTATCCCCTTCATCTATCTCATCACTATCCAACAAGTATACATGTTGTTTACATACTTCAGATATAATAAATTTCAAAAAATTAAACGCATTCTCAAATGTAGTTCCATCTACATCCTTAAAAGACAAAAATAATGTCGGATACTGATTCATCCATTTCTCACAAATCTCGACCTCATCAGATATCTCAAGTCCTTTAAACAAATGTCTGCTATCTTTCCTGATATCCAAAAAACTGTTCAACATATTCATCGCCATCGTTTTTCCAAACCGTCTAGGCCGCGTAATCAACGTCACCTGATCCATCTCACCCTGTAACAACGTCTTGATCAATCCGGTCTTATCCACATAATAATAATTCAACTCTCGAATTCTCTCAAAATCCGAAATCCCAACAGGAATATTTAGATTCTTCATCTCTTCCTACTGCCTCCTTTCTTTTATTAATTATATATTGATAAACATATATTCGCAGTTCAATTATGTTAAATCTTTAAACCAATACATGTTATAGCCAACAACCTTCCAGAATCAATAGTTGATCATTTCTATTTATTCACTTCGAAATGCTGATAATCCTTAGAGCTTCTCCACTCACCACCCCAGCTGAATCCATATTTCTTAAAGATCTTATAAGCTGTGTCATTCTTATGGATCATATATCTTTTATATTTTCCTTTACATTTTGACGTCTTTCTCTGCTTATACACCTTACCATTTGCCGGTGATACCTTATTTCCTTTGACCCACGGATTGATCCTTGGATTGATATCGATAGCCATTCCATAAGAATGGTTGGAAAGTTTCGTCGTTCCACTGATCACACGATAATTAAACGCAGAGGTATTATTTGCAGCCATAGACTTCTCATCATTCGCACCATAATCATCGATCAATCTCATTCTCTCAATTCTGTATTTCTTCTGATAAAGAGCATAAAAGACCTTGACCGTTTTCTTCGCGATCTTCTTGTTAACGATCAACTCACCCTCTTTTACCTTCCCATCAAAACCATAATGAAGAACCTGTACATATCTTAAATCAGACAATTTAATATTATTATTCTTACGATAAGATTTTCCCGTGATCCTCTTTTCAATGTTCGGAGAAATCTTCTCATAAGTAAAGCCTTTTTTATAAGTATATTTCGAAGCCGCATTCGCAGATTTTCTCTGTAAACAAGCCGGAATCACAGCCACTGTAAACGCTGTCAATGCAATTATCGTAGTTAATTTCAATTTTGATCGATTCATTTATTCTCATCCTTTCCAAAACTTCAATCATTTATCTTAATCGGTTTCATTATAACATATATTCCAAAGCCCCACACTCCATACCTTGCTTCTGCTAATAACCTACAGCTAAAATATTTTAAATATCAACTGCCCCGGGACCGTATGAACACGTCTGCACTTAGCGAATGGATGATCGTAAGATCATTCATGAGCTTAGTACAGCTACGTGAGAATCCGAATGCGAATGGGTCCCGGGGCAGTTGATATTTAAAATATTCATTGAAAGAGTGAATTATTTTTGATATACAAGAAATTGATATTCAATATCAAAGTAAGTCTCTTCTTCACTCTCTTTCACAAGTTTCCACTCTGGCATCTCATCCAGATCTGGAAAATAAGTATCTGCATCATATGCGAAGTCTGTTCTTGTAACATAAGCTGTATCACAATAAGGAAGCATCATGCGGTAAATGCTTTCTCCACCGATAATAAAAATATCTTCATCCTTATATTCTTCTAGCTCATCTAACAATTCTTCTTTACTTCCAACTACGATCGCTCCTTTTGCATCGTAGTCTTTATCATGTGTTAATACAATATTCGTTCTCTTTGGAAGCGGCATTCCATTTGGAAAGCTTTCTAATGTTTTTCTTCCCATGACAACGACTTTTCCTGTTGTCATCTGACGAAACATCTTCATATCATTTGGAATATGGACTAAAAGTTCATTGTTCTTTCCAATTCCCCAGTTCTTATCTGCATTTACAATAAGATTCATCTTACTTTCTCCTTCTTATATTGCGATCGGAATATCTTTGATCTGTTCTCCTGCCTGATAGTCTTCGATCTTAAAGTCATCTGTTGTGAATCCATAGAAATCTTTGACTTCTGGATTAAGCGTTACTTTCGGTGCAGGATATGTCTCTCGTTTGATCATCTCTTTGATGATCGGAATATGGCGATCATAAATATGTGCATCTGCGATCACATGAACTAATTCTCCTGGTTCCATATCACATACCTGAGCCATCATATAAACTAATGCTGCATACTGTACAACATTCCAGTTATTTGCTGCTAAAATATCCTGAGAACGCTGGTTCAAGATTGCATTCAATGTGAGCTTATCATGTCCTGGTTTCTTTGTTACATTAAATGTCACACTATACGCACATGGATAAAGATTCATCTCATGAAGATCTTGGTGGACATAAATATTTGTCATGATCCTTCTACTGTATGGGTTGTGTTTCAGATCATAGATCACACGATCTACCTGATCCATCATTCCTTCTTTGTATTGGTGCTTTACACCCATCTGATATCCATAAGCCTTTCCAATCGAACCATCTTCATCTGCCCATTCATCCCAGATATGACTCTTCAGATCATTTACATTATTTGATTTCTTCTGCCAGATCCATAATAATTCATCAATAGCTGACTTAATATATGTCTTTCTTAAAGTCAATGCTGGAAATTCTTTGGACAGATCGTAACGATTTACAACACCAAACTGTTTGATCGTATAGGCAGACTCTCCATCTGGCCAGTGCGGACGGACTTTCTCTCCCTCTGTACTAGTTCCATTCTCTAAAATATCTTCGCACATAGATATAAATACCTGATCTGCATAACTCATTCTTTCTTGTTCTCCTTTTCTTCTTCCTCGCTGTTGATCGTAAGCATCTCAAATCTTCGTTTAAAAAATGCGATCTTACGGTCAAACACTCCTAATCGGTATAAATTGATCACAAACATTCCTAGGATCAGGGCTAATAACATTCCTCCTAATCCTCCGAATTTCAGACCAACGTAGATCAAAAAGATCGTTGTCAGTGCTGAGATTCCCATACTGTCTCCCATCATCTTTGGCTGCAAGACCTGTTTCAATACCAGACAGATCGCATAAATGATCAGTAAGATAACTGCTGTTTTGATATCTCCTGTGATCAGCTTAAATATTGCCCATGGAATGATCACAGTCCCTGTTCCAAGGATTGGAAATATATCGACAATTCCTACTAATACCGAATAGATAAAAGAATGTCCAATCCCTGCAATAAAAAATCCGATCCAAAGGATCGCTATGATCACTATCATGATCTTTAACTGCGCAAGGCAGTAACTTACTAAGACTCCAACTGAGTTCTTCATAAATACATTGATCTTATGCTTCACAAATCCTGGAATACATTTTTCATACCATGCTATGAGTTTTTCTCGTTCCAGTGAAAACATATAAGCTGCAAATAACATAACAACAAGCCCTAACAGACCGCTTGTCACACCCTTTGCAACACCACCTGCATGTGCTACCCCATAATCTCCTGCAGAAGATGCCGCTTTCTTGAAAAGCTCTCCGATCGATCCGCTCCACTGATCAAACTGTTTTCCAAAAGATGGTGGAAGAATACTTAAAAATTGCTCTATCTTCTTCTGAAAGATCATTCCTTGTCTCATGATCTCATGACGGATATCTGGTGCATCCTGTATAAATCCGATGACTTGCAGTGCGATACCTCTGACTGCAAAATAAAGAACCACTATAATTCCTGTGATAACTGCCGCGATCAAGATCGCAGAACCGAACTTCTTCGGTAATTTTACCTTCTTCTCCAGATATTCGATCACTGGGTGGGCCATCATTGAAATAATCCATCCTGCTACAAATGGCCATAAAAATACGATTGATTTTGGTAATACAAAGATCAAAAGCAATGCACCTGCTAATATGACCAACAGTTCCATGATAATATCCAGATAAATTTCCCAACGTTTCATAATTTTTTCACTCCCTGATGTAATTAGTATATTCTTGAATTTTCATACCATTTTCCATCTCTTAATGAACTATTATACGTTACAAATTATTACTTGGCAATTCTAATCTCATCTTTCTCTCTGTCGTAATGATATATGTGATCTGATAAAACTTCTTCCTGATCCACAACCATACGGTTTGTCTCTCTAACCATTTCTCGTAGTTCCTCTGAACTTTGCACATATTCATCATCCAGTAAAAGGATCACTTCATGAATACTGCTTGGAAGAATATAAAGATCATGTCCCATATAATTCGCGAAATCTCTCAGTGGATCTTTATAAAGCATGACGGATGCTCCATTCATATAATCTCCATTTGATAATACAAACAATGGAATCTCCATATCCGTGATCTTTACTGGTATCACAGACTGAATCTTGCGCATCACTGGTGGGAAGATCTTCTCCGTGTTCTCCTTTGCATCCTTCATCATCTGTTCCTTTGTCACACCCCATAACAGCAACTCTTTGTTCCTCACTAATGCACTCGCCATCCCGTCATGATTCCGGTATGCTGCCCAACGATATGTAACTGCCAGATCTAAGAACCGCTCGTATGGTGTATACTTTAACATCTCTTTATTCTTCTCATAATTAACCACACGATAAAACAGATTCTTCTTAATATGCTCATAATCTGAAACTTTATCCTCATCCAGATAAAATCCAACCTGATGTCCTCGATAAATTCTGGCGATATCTTTCATCGTATCTGATAATTCCTGTCCCCTTAAATAATTTCGATAAAATATCTCCAAATACAACACTGGTACCAGATAATTCTTGGTCTCTCCGATCGACAACCCCATCATCGATATCTGATTATTCCTCTTAACCCTCTGCACCATAACTTTCTTTCCTTCCATCTCTGGAAGATAGTTTAAAATATTCGCTTCTACATACTGATAAAATTCTTTCTCATTCAACATGGTCTTCTCCTTTTCTGTGGATGAAAACGCATGCCATAACCCCATTTTATTTGTTTCCCTCATTTGTCTTCATATGTAAATAATTTCCATATCATCATACAATATTTTCCAGTTGATTGCAATAAAAAAAGAAATTTATTTTTCAAAATTTCTTTTTTTATTCAATCTCTATTTTGTTGCTGTAAATTCTTTTAAGAAATCAAGTAATGTTTCCATTTCTTCTCTCGTACCGATTGTAATCCTTAAATAATTATTGATTCTTGGCTGATCAAAATAACGGACATAAATCTTTGCTTTCTTCGCTGCTTCAAAAATCTCTTTGGCAGGTACGCTTTCATGTGTCGCAAAGATAAAGTTTGCTTTGGAATCTGCAAAACTAAATCCGATCTTTCTCATCTCAATCTGGAACCATTCTCTTGTATCAATGATCTTATTTCTTGTCTCCTGGAAATATTCTTCATCTTCTAAGACAGCTGTTCCAAGAACAATGGATGGCTCATTCATCGTATAAGAGTTGTAGGAATATTTCACATCATTCATTGCCTTGATCAGTTCCTTGTTACCAATCGCATATCCGATACGAAGTCCTGCTAAAGATCTTGATTTGGAATATGTCTGAACGACTAAAACGTTATCATATTTTCTTGTCAGTTCTTTCGCTGTGTCGCCGCCAAAATCAATATAGGCTTCATCAACGATCACAACGACATCCTGATTGTGTTGGATGATATCTTCCACAACCTCTAAAGATAAAAATGCGCCTGTTGGTGCATTAGGATTTGGGAATACCACCCCGCCATTTTCTGCGTAATAATCTTCTTTCTGAATCTCAAATGCATCATTGACTGCTTTCTTCTCATATGGTATTCCGAATAATTCTGCCCATACAGGATAGAAGGAATATGTGATATCTGGGAAGAAGATTGGTTTCTTACCGTTAAAAAATGTCATAAATGCAACGGCAAGCACATCATCAGATCCCACTCCGACAAATACTTCTTCTTTATTAAATCCATGATAAGAAGCGATCGCTTCTACCAATTTAGTTGCTGCAGGATCAGGATATTTGCGCAGATTCTTGATCCCACTCATCGCTTCCTTGATCTTATCGGATGGCGGATAAGGGTTTTCATTTGTATTTAACTTGATCACACCTTCTTCTTTTGGCTGTTCACCCGGTGTGTAAGGTTCTACTTTTCGTACATTGTCTCTCCAGCTGTTCATTGAAAGTCTCCTTTATCTATATTGGCTTATTTGCGATAGTCATCGATCAGTTTCTTAAATAATGGAAGGGCTTTTTCGATACGTTCTGTTGGTACACAGTAAGAAATACGCACATATCCTGGGCATCCAAAGCTGTCCCCAGGTACGATCAACAGATCATATTCTTTCGCCTTCTCGCAAAATGCATTGGCATCTTCTTCTAATGCTTTCGGGAATAAATAGAAAGCTCCACCTGGTTCTACACATTCATATCCCATATCCACTAATGCATTATAGAATAAATCTTTGTTCTTCTGATAGATTGAAAGGTCAGAAGTTAAATCTACACATTCTCCAACAACTTTCTGATATAAGGTTGGCACACAGACATAAGAAAGTAAACGTGCAGATGCGATAAACGCTGGCAGTAACTGTTCAAAATCTTCTGCCTCATTTGGTGCTACGATATAACCGATACGTTCTCCCGGCAGTGATAAGGATTTACTAAAAGAATATGCTACTAATGTATTGTTATAAAAATGTGGAACATATGGCACTTCAAATCCATCATACGCGATCTCTCTGTATGGTTCATCGGAAATGATGTAAATACTGTGTCCATATTCTTTTTGTTTCTTCTCTAATAATGCAGCTAATTTCTCAATCGTCTCTCTGGAATAAACAACTCCGGATGGGTTGTTTGGAGAATTGATCAAGATTGCTTTGGTATGCTCATTGATCGTTTCTTCTAATTCTTCGAAATTAATCTGGAATGCTCTGGTATCTGCAGAAATGACCTTTAATCTGCATCCTGCTCCCTGTGCATATACTGCATATTCTGGGAAATGTGGTGCGAATGTGATAACTTCATCTTCTGGCCCATCAACTAATGTCTTAAAGCAGATACCAAGGGCTGCTGCCGCTCCGATCGTCATAAAAATATTCGCTGCTGTATAATTTGTATCAAATCTTTTATTTAAAGACTTGGCAATGTTTTCTCTTACTTCCAGTACTCCAGCATTGCTTGTATATCCATGAATATCCACTGGATCTGCTGTTTTTAACAGGCGAAGTGCTGTCTCATCAATTTCTTTTGGTGCTGGAACACTTGGATTCCCGATACTGAAATCAAATACATTTTCTGCTCCGACTTCTTTTGCTCTCTTCATTCCATATTCGAAAATATCACGGATAATAGAATGCTGTTTCGATAATTCTACTACTTCTTTTGATAACATGATCTGTCTCTTCCTTTCTTTGCCATTAGTTTTATTTTACAAAAAAATGCAGAAAATTACAACAACCCTCGCTGATTGCTGTAATTTTCACGTAATATCATTTGACGATCATTTTATTCATCTAATGCATCTCTTAAGCTCTTTGTAAACTCATAAACCTTTTCAGGACTTTCTTTACCATATTGACTGATCAATTTGACGATCGCACTTCCGACAATGACACCATCACAGTATGTACTCATTTTCTTTGCCTGTTCTGGTCCTGAAATACCAAATCCCACTGCACAAGGAATTGTTGCATTCTTCTTGATCACACCGAAGAATTCATCAAAATCTGTTGTAAATTCACTTCTTGTTCCTGTAACTCCGATGGAGGATACACAGTATAAGAATCCTTCTGCTTCTTTTGCGATCATTGCGATACGATCATGAGATGTCGGTGTTACAAGACTGATATTGTCAACTCCATGAGCTGTTGCCACGCCCTGAATCTCGTCTTTTTCTTCATATGGCATATCAGGCACGATAACGCCCTGAATCCCACATTCATTACAAAGATCAAAGAATCTTTCGGTTCCAAAACGATAGATCGTATTGAGATACATCATCATGACAAATGGTGTTTCTTTGATCTCTTCTCTTAATTCTTTTACCATCTGAAAGATTCCCTTTAGTGTTGTACCACCTGCAAGTGAATGCTGGCTAGCTTCCTGAATGACAACACCCTCAGCGATCGGATCTGAGAATGGTATACCGATCTCGATCACATCTGCTCCTGCTTTTACCATAGCTCTGATATTTTCTTTTGTTGTTTCGTACCCATAATCTCCAGATACGATGTAAGTTACTAATGCTTTTTGCCCATTCTTTTTTCTATTCTCAAATGTCTCTCTAATTTTCATCTAACTGCACTCCTCTGTATCTTGCTACCTGATAAACGTCTTTGTCTCCACGGCCAGACAGACAGATAACGACTGACTGGTCTTTACTCATTGTTGGAACGATCTCCATTGCCGCTGCAACTGCATGAGATGATTCGATCGCTGGGATCACTCCTTCTGTTTTGGATAAATATTCAAAGGCTTTGACTGCCTGTTCATCTGTGATACTCACATATTCTGCTCTTCCGATTTCATGAAGATGTGCATGTTCTGGTCCGATTCCCGGATAATCAAGTCCTGCTGAAATAGAGTATACAGGATCGATCTGGCCTTCTTCGTTCTGTAAAAACAAACTCTTCATTCCATGAAAAATACCTTTACTTCCTTTTGCGATCGTTGCTGCATGATCTAACGTATCAATCCCTCTTCCAGCTGCTTCTGCCCCGATCAGTCTGACACTTTCATCTGGGATAAAGTCATAAAACATTCCCATTGCATTCGATCCGCCTCCTACACAAGCAAATACAGCATCTGGAAGTTTTCCTTCGATTTCCTTCATCTGTTCTTTTGTCTCTTCTCCGATGATCTTCTGGAAATCACGAACCATCGTTGGATATGGATGAGGTCCCATAACAGAACCGATGCAGTAAAATGTTGTCTCAATATTTGTAGCCCAGTCTCTCATTGCCTCGTTAATAGCATCTTTTAAAGTTCTTGTTCCACTCTCTACAGCATGAACTTTCGCTCCAAGAAGTTCCATACGGTATGCATTCAGACTCTGGCGTTCCACGTCTTCTGCTCCCATATATACAACACATTCCATGTCAAATAATGCTGCAACAGTCGCTGTAGCAACTCCGTGCTGTCCTGCACCTGTCTCTGCGATGATTCTTTTTTTTCCCATTCTCTTTGCAAGTAAAATCTGACCTAATACATTGTTGATCTTATGGGCACCTGTATGATTCAAATCTTCTCGTTTTAAATATACTTTTGCCCCTCCAAGATCTTTTGTCATCTTCTCTGCGTAGTATAAAAGAGATGGACGGTTTGCGTAATCTCTGTATAACTGACGTAATTGAGCTAAGAATTCTGGGTCATTTTTGTATGTTTCATAAGCCTCATTTAACTCGTTTACCGCGTTCATTACAATTTCTGGTACATACTGTCCACCGTACTCTCCAAATCTTCCTATTTTATTCATGTCTTCCTCCTGTTATCTGCATGATTTCTTTCATTTTTTTCAAATCTTTGTATCCATCCGTTTCGATTCCACTGGAAATGTCGATCCCGTATGGATGAACTTTTTTTGTGATTTCTTTTATATTTTTACTGTGAAGCCCGCCTGCAATGAAAAATGGTTTTCTGATTCCTTCTTTTGGAATCAGGTCGTAATTCATTACTTTTCCGGTACCTCCATACATATCTTTTTCTTCTGTAAATGTATCCAGTAACAGTTTATCAACTGGAAGCTGTTGGGCTTTCTTGATGTCTTTTGTATCTTTTACTCTGACCGCTTTCCAGATTTCTTTATCTGTCTGCTGTCTTAACTGTTCAATATAAATAACATCTTCATCGCCATGTAACTGGATCACGTCTAATGGAACTTCATTGGCGATTTCTGTAACTTTCTCAATTGTTTCATTGACGAATACTCCGACACTTAAGATCTTTTGATCTAAGTTTTGATCAAGTTCTCTTGCCTGCTGGCCTGTGACATAACGCTTGCTTTTTGAAAAGAAAATATATCCAATTGCATCTGGTTTTACTTCATTTGCATATGCGATATCTTCTTTTCTGCGCATGCCGCACATCTTCACTTTCAGACTTTGTTCTTTGATCTGATTTTGTATCATAGGCAGCTCCGTAACTGTTTCATTGTTTCTTTGATGTTATCGGATCTCATAAATGTTTCACCAATCAAAACTGCATCGGCTCCTTGCTCTTTGACATTTTTCATATCATTTTCATCCTTCATTCCACTTTCGGAAACTAATACTGCTTCGTATGGAATAAGTGGAGCAAGTTTACTTGTTGTATTTAGATCAACATCAAATGTTTTTAAATTCCGATTATTGATTCCGATAATATCGCATCCACATGCAACGACTTTCTTTAATTCTTTTTCGTTATGAACTTCTACCAGACAATCAATCTCTAAACTTTTTGCCAGATCATAAAATTCCTTTATCTTTTCTTCAGAAAGAATTGCTGCGATCAGAAGGATTGCATCGGCTCCTAAGACTTTTGCTTCATAAATCTGATATTCATCGAAAATAAAATCTTTTCTTAACATTGGGATATCTACCTTAGCTCTGATATCCGCAAAATATTTGCTGCCACCTTTAAAATAATGTTCTTCAGTCAAGCAGGAAATGGCTGCTGCCCCTGCATCTTCATAGGCAATGGCTGTCTCCACTGGGCGAAAATCTTCTGCGATCACACCTTTGGATGGAGACGCTTTTTTAACTTCTGAGATCACGGATAATCCAGATTTCTTTAAGGCCTCTTTAAATCCATGATTTTTATTCTTAGAATTTAATGCCATCTCTTTCATATCCTGTGGCTCGATATTGTCTTTTTCTCTTTGTAATTGTTCTTTTCTTTTTTCTACGATATCATCTAAGATCATGTTCCACCTCATTTATTTTACATTTGTGTATGCAATAAACTGTTCTAATTTCTCATTTGCCTTTCCAGAATCGATCATCTCGGCTGCCAGTTTCACTCCATCTTTGATCGTCTCTGCTTTTCTGATCGTATAAAGAGCTGCTCCTGCATTTAATAAAACGATGTCTCGTTTTGCTCCCTGTTCTTTTCCAGTTAGGATATCTTTTGTAATGATCGCATTTTCATCTGCTGTCCCACCAACAATATCTTCTTTCTTGGCAAGTGTTAATCCTAATTCTTCTGGATTGATCGTATATCCTTTGATCTCATCTCCATCGATCTCACAGACACTTGTTGTGGATGAGATTGAGATTTCATCTAATCCGTCGTCTCCATATACGATCAGGGCTCTTTTAACTCCAAGATTCTTCATAACATCTGCCATCGGACGAACCAGCTCTTTTTCATAAACACCGAGAACAATATAGTTTGTCATTGCTGGGTTTGCTAAAGGTCCTAAGATATTAAATACAGATCTTACCCCAAGCTGTGCTCTGACTGGTCCGGCATATTTCATAGATCCGTGATGTGTCTGTGCAAATAAGAAAGCTGCTCCAACTTCATCCAAACATTTTTTGCTTTCTTCTGGTGTTAATCCGATTTTTGCTCCTAATGCCTCTAAGACATCGGCTGCACCACTCTTTGAGGATACACTTCTATTTCCATGTTTCGCAACTTTTGCTCCTGCTGCTGCAATGACAAATGCAGATGTTGTAGAAATATTAAAGCTGTTTGTAAGGTCTCCTCCAGTTCCTACGATATCGATCGCTTCTGTTTCTTCTGGCACGATCGCTGCTTTTGCTCTCATCACTTTGGCAAATCCTGTGATCTCTTCTGGTGTTTCATGATTCATACGAAGACCCGTCAGGAAACTTCCCATCTGAGCATCTGTCGCATTTCCAGACATGATGCAGTCCATGGCCTTATAAGCTTCTTCTTCTGTTAAATGATTTCCTTCCACGATCTTTGTTAAAAATGGTTTTAATGTTTCCTGATTGACTGCGCTCATAGTTTCCTCCTTTTTAGAATCTCCAAGTCTGATTCCTGCGATGTTTGTTAAAAAGTTTTCTAAGATCCTCATTCCCATTTCAGTTAAGATCGATTCTGGATGGAACTGAATTCCATAGACCGGATATTCTTTATGACATACTGCCATGATCTGTCCTTTTTCATCTCTTCCGATAACTTTTAAATCTTCTGGAAATGTCTCATCGTCGATGATCAGTGAATGATATCTTGCTGCATATATTTTATCTTCTAATCCTTCAAATAAAGGATTCTTGTTATTGATTGTGATCTCACTCATTTTTCCATGCATCAATTCTTTTGCTGGAACGACTTTTCCGCCATATACTTCTCCGATCGCCTGATGTCCCAGACAGATTCCCAAGACTGGGATTTCTTTTCCGAATGTTTTAATTGCCTCTTTTGAAATCCCTGCACTGTCTGGATATCCAGGTCCTGGTGAGATAACAAGTGCTTCTAGATTTTGTAAGTTTCTGATCTCATCAATCGTTATTTCATCGTTTCTTACAACCTGAATCTGTGGATACAAAGATCCAATGTACTGATATACGTTATAGGTAAATGAATCGTAATTATCTATCATTAAAATCATAACCTTGCTGCCTCCTTCACTGCATTTACAACGGCTAATGCTTTATTCTTTGTCTCCATAAATTCTTTCTCTGGAACAGAGTCATTAACGATTCCTGCTCCTGCCTGCACATATCCTTTTCCATCTTTAAATACGACGGTCCGGATTGCAATACAGGTATCAATATTTCCATCAAATCCAAGATATCCAACGGTTCCACCGTAAACACCTCGTTTTTTATTTTCCAGCTCATCAATGATCTCCATGGCCCTTACTTTTGGTGCTCCGGATAATGTTCCTGCCGGGAGAACACTCATCAGTGCGTTGATCGGATTTTCATCATCTCTTAATTTTCCCTGTACATCACTGACTAAATGTGTAACTTTGGAATATTTTTCAACGGTCATAAAGTTTTTTACTTCTACAGTTCCAAACTTACTGACTTTTCCGACATCATTTCTTCCAAGATCAACTAACATCGTATGTTCTGCTCTTTCCTTTGGATCATTGACTAACTGTCTTACCAACATATCATCTTCTTCTTTTGTCTTTCCTCTTGGAACCGTTCCTGCGATCGGTTTGGTTGCTACAATTCCATTTAAGACACTGACTAACTTCTCTGGTGAAGCTCCAACCACCTGATAGTCAATGAAATCAAAGAAGTAAAGGTATGGAGATGGGTTTGATGTTCTTAAGCATCGATAGACATCAAATGGATCAACATCTGTCTCTACCTCAAATCTCTGGGATAAGACCACCTGGAAAATGTCACCGTTTTTGATATATTCTTTGGCTTTCTTTACGTTCGCTTCGTATTGTTCTTTTGTAAGATTCGATGTTACTTCTGCCTTCGCAGGTGTAAATCTGTCTTTGGAAAGTGATACCGGACGTTCCATCTTGTGAAGGATCAATTCTGCTTTATCTTCTAATTCTTCATATTTTTGTTTGATATTATCACCTTTGTGGATGTTCTGGATGATCACAGCTTTGTTTGCTAAATGATCGAATGCGATGATCTCATCGTACATGCATAAGTGGCATTCTGGCATCTTCAGATCATCTTCTGGTACATTTGTTAATTTTTTTTCCACCTGACGGATCATGTCATATCCAAAATATCCAATCAATCCTCCAGTTAATTTGGGACAATCTTCCATAACTGGAGATTTATATTTCTTGATCAGATTACTTAGATAGCTCATCTTGAATTCTTCTTCCTGCTTTACTCCATCGACTTCTAATTCTTTTCCTGAAATCTTGATCTCTGACTTAGGATTGATCCCGATAAAGGAATATCTTCCCCACTGATCTTTATTTTCCACACTCTCAAGCATGAAACATGGCGTTCCTTCTTTTCTCAGTGCCTGGAACATACGGATCGGTGTCATATAATCTGCCAGTACTTCGTAAAATACAGGTACCATCTGATATTCTTTTAATAGTTCTTCAACTTTGTTTAATGTCGGATATAACATATCTGCCTCCTGATCAAAATTTATCGCCGTGGTTTTGTTTTTTCATAGTTTGTATATCTGTATACTATGATTTATAGATAGGGCCGTTTTGCATAAGCAGTACATTTTCTTTTATTTATGAAATAAAAAAGGCCCATCGTTCCTACTACTAGGGACGATAGACCGTGGTGCCACCCATATTCAAGAAATATCTTCTGATCTTCTCTTCTTGTTAAAATATCTTAGAAAATATCTCTCCTCACTTAAGATACTCCGCTTTGTTCGATAATAAAAAGCTTTTATATCTCGTTCCCGTAACGTGGGATAACGGCGACAGTTACTAAGTTTCATAAACAGTTCTCTGTGCTCCTCACAAATCCATTCGCTTATCACATATCTATGACCTTCCAGCAACCGGTCACTCTCTGTAAGACTGTTTGATGAGCTACTTACTTTTGTTCATCGGATTTATCACTTTAACTTGTTAAATATTTGTTTATATTATATGAGTCGATTTTTTATTTGTCAAGAATTTTCTGATTATAATTTTTGATTTGTTGAAAATTCGCATATTTTATTTTTCTATTTTAACATTTTATAAATCTCTTCTTTATCAGCTTCTGGATGCTCTTTGATTGCTTCGTAAATTGGTTGAATTTTGATCACTTCTTCCTCTACTTCATCTGCAATCTGATGTAACTCTTTATTTTTTTGAATTTTCTTTTGTATTTGTAATATTAACTTTAATAATTCCCCTTCTCGTCTTCCACGATTCTCTGCACTTCGCAACTGGCTTTCCTTATCCCTGATTGCCATTTGTTCTCTCAGATATAAATATCTTTCACTCTCATCTCGACTCATCTTAATCATTTCATCCCTCACCTTTTCCATGTAATGATTTCCTTCAGATTCTTCTCTGACTTCTTCCCAAGTACTGGCTGAAATTAATTTTGCCCATCGATATAATTCTTGCTTCCTTGCCTTTCCTTTTGTACTTTTTAATTTACTTAATTCTATCACATGGAATTGAAATTTACTACTGTACAATTTATAATTACTTTTTTGTAGAAAATTGTAATATCAAACTAAAAAAGACAGGAGCCTAAACTCCTGTCCTAAACCACATATCATTATAACAAATAATCTTTATTTCTCAAGTTCTTCCGTCTCAATAATAAACTTCACACTACCCTTCGTTCCACTAGCCTTCTTCGTAAATGTCTGATAGTTTTCTCCTTCATCCATCACTGCATCAGCTCTGTCTAAGATTTCTTTTGCATCATCATTGATCGTATTGACAAGTTTCTCAATACCGTCTTTTCTAAAGGTTAACATTCCTTTGTTCAAGGTAACAGCTCCATTTTTCAGAGTTGCAATTCCTGTTGTCATCTGTCCCATTCCATTATCCAGTGTTTTGGCACCTTTGCTTAACTTCTTCGCTCCATTTGCTGCTGTTTTTGTTCCACTGTTTAACGTCTTGGCTCCTTCATCTAATTTCTTGATGGAAGATGCCAGTGTCTTAGATGATGTCTTTAACTGTCCGGTTCCTGCCGCGATCTGTTTTAATGCAGATTCTAACTGTGCTGTGGATGTCTTTGTCTTTGTTAGCAGATTTTGAATCTGGGTTAAGCATCCTGATACGATCTGAAGGTCTGTCTGTGTTTCTTGCAAGCTTGTTCCGATAGATCCTGCGTAGGTTCCTAAATTCTTTGCCTGACCTCCTACGGATTGTGCATAACCGCCTAAGTTTTCTGCATCTGTCTTTAAAGAACCTGCAATCGTTGTAAGCTGTGCTTTCTGCTCATCTGTAAGAGAACTATAATTATTCTTGATAAATTCTCCAATTGCTCCTGCCTGATTTCCAACATCTGCTGCTGATACTCCAATAGACTCTGCTAATGCACCTAACGTCTTCGCTGACACACCAACACTTTCTGTCTGTGTCTTAATATTCATTAATTCTTTTGTGATTCCTGTCTGTGCACTCTGTAAGTTAGACTGTAATTTTGCCTGATCACTTTCGCTTGGTGTACTATTCTGCAGTTCTTTGAGAATCTGTCTCACTCCATTATCTAACTTCTCTGTAGATGATGGTAAAACACTGGTTCCTTTCGCTAACTGACTAGTTCCATTCTTTAATGTTGTAGATCCATTGACCAGTTTGTCAAGTCCTGTTGCTAACTGTTTGGAACTGACTGCAATCTGTTTTGTTCCTGATTTTAATTTTCCAGAGGCTGTGACTAATTTTTCAATTCCCTTTACTAAATCTCCAGAACCATCACATAACTTATCTGTCGCATTTTCAAGGTCCTTTAAGGAATCTGTTAATTCACTTAAATCTCCTGCATCATCTAAACCGAACTCTGATAATGTATCGGAATTCGCAACTGTCGCTGTGACTGTCATCTGGAAGTCTTCTACATCAGCTGTGATCTCGAAATCTTCTGGAATATCGAAATTTGACCCAATACTTGTATTCTTAAGGTTTAAGCTGTCTGCTAATCCTGGCATTGCAACTCCGATAACGATATGTTTGTTACCATCGGAGATAACTTTTCCGTTTGTTGCTTTGACATTAGAGAAGTTATCTGTATTTAAGATCGCTGCTGTGATCATTGTAAATGGTGTATAGACTGTTGTCTGTTTTCCATTGATCGTTTTGGTTACGGCGGAATGATTTTCATATTCATAACGAATCTTTACTTTTCCTGATTTACCAACCAATTTCTTTGGTGAAATTTCTTTTCCATCCAGATAGTATGTGACTTTCATGGATACTGGCAGATTTTTGTCACTTGTTCCCTGATAGTAAATATCTTTTCCATTGGCATTCCATGTAATACTGTCCTTTTTGCCTCGTTTGTATGTCTCATTTCCCTTAACGTTTTCAACGTCTGTCAGGTCCGTAGCATCTTTGATCTTTGCTTCACCTGAGAAATTCTTTAACCAGTCACTGACAATAACTGTTTTCTCTTCTCCATTCGCATTCGTTTTTACGTATACGGTTTCTTCTTTATCTGCAGTGGACTCGCTGGCTGCTACCGGTACTGCTGCCGGAATTGTAAGAGCTGCAGCGAGAAACATTGCTAATGCTTTCGATAATCTTCTTTTTCTCATAACAATCGCTCTCCTATTCTAAATGACCCATCTTGAGGGTTGTTTTACAGATCAATTTATCAAATATCATAAACATTGCCGGCAGAATAAAGATTACGGCAACGGTACTGATCACAGCTCCTCGTGCAAGTAAGGTACAGATCGCACTGATCATATCAATATTTGAGTAAATCGCAATACCGATCGTTGCTGCGAAGAAACTTAATCCACTTGTAATGATAGACTGCATGGATGTTTCATGTGCAATACGGATCGCTTCCATTTTCTTCTTGCCATTTATACGCTCTTTCTGATAACGGCTTGTCATCAGGATCGCGTAGTCAACGGTTGCACCTAACTGAATCGTTCCGATAACAATACTTGCAACAAACGGCAGTGATAATCCCGTGTAATATGGAACTGCCATATTGACACAGATCGCAAATTCGATCACGGCTACCAGGATCACCGGTAAGGAAATAGATTTAAATACAATTAAAATGATCACAAAGATTGCCGCGATCGACGCGATATTTACATTTCTAAGGTCAACATTGGTTACTGTCTCCAAGTCATTCATCAATGGTGCTTCTCCAATGACCATAGAACCTGGACTGTATTTCTTCACAATGTTGTTGATCTCGTTAATCTGTTTATTTACTTTCTCGGTTGCTGATTTGTAATTTGAACAGATAAACTGCATCTCATACTCATCACTTTGCAACATTTCTTTCATGGAAGAAGGAATCATATCGGATGGAATACTAGAACCGATCACGGAGTTCATTCCGAGACACCATTCAACTCCGTCGACTTTATCGATCTCTTTCTGCATGTTGCTTAATTCCTTCTGACTCATGCCGTTCTTGATCATGACCATATGGATGTTACTCATTCCAAATTCGTCACTTAATTTCTTATTCGCCACATTACTCGGTAAGCTTTGTGGAAGTGATTTGTCAATATTATAGTAAATCTCTGTATGATTATTTCCATAAATTGCTGGGAACAGCAAAATTAAAAATACTACAATCGTTGTTTTATAATGTTTTGTGATAAAGTGTGATGCATTCGTAAGATCTGGCATCAGTGAACGATGGTGTGTCTTCTCAATTAATTTATCACAGATCAGGATCAATGATGGCAAAACTGTTACACAACAGATAACCCCGATAATAACACCTTTCGCCATAACGATACCTAAGTTAGCTCCTAATGCAAATGTCATAAAGCACAGTGCTGCGAATCCAGCGACCGTTGTAACGGAACTTCCTGTAATGGACTTAAATGTATTCGAAATCGCATGTGCCATCGCACGTTCTTTGTCACCTTCAAATCTGATCTTATTACTCTCATAACTGTGCAGAAGGAAGATCGAATAATCCATCGTAACTCCTAACTGCAAGATCGCAGTCAATGCCATTGTAAGATAGGACACATCGCTTAGGAAAATATTCGTTCCCAGGTTATAAAGAATTGCCATTCCGATACTTAACAGGAATAAAAAAGCAACTGCAAAGGATTCCATTGTGACAAATAATACGATCAGAGAAAGTACTGCTGCGATCGTTACGTAGATTGGAATCTCCTGCATAACCAGGTTCTTAATATCGGTAACTACCCCTGACATGCCACTGATAAAGCACTGTTTTCCAACAATCTTACGCATCTGTGTGACTGCTTCCATCGTGTTATCAGATGATGTTGTTTCTTTAAACATTGCGATCATCATTGTTGCGTTCTTATTAAAGAAAACTTTCCTTACTTTCTCAGGAAGCATCTCTTTGGGAACGCTTAGATCAGCGATGTCATCATACCAGATGATCTTATCAACGTGATTGACTTTCTCTAGTTTCTGTTTTAATTTCTGTACGTCATGAAGATTCATATCTTCGACAATGATCATCGAATAGGCTCCGGCTCCAAACTGATCTACCATGATATCCTGCCCCTTCACCGTCTCCAAAGAGTCTGGAAGGTAACTTAAGATGTCATAATTGATCCTTGTCTTCACGATTCCAATGGTTGATGGAATCAATAAAATGAAAGCCAGGAAGACGATGAATTTTCGATGATGTACTAATTTCTTTGCAAATTGTATCATAGCATCCTCCCATCTACATTTATGACGAATAGTCATTTTTAATCTATATAATGGTATACACCAAAAATGACCAAAAGTCAATAAACTTCTTGAAAGTTTTTGACTTTTGGTCATTTTTTCGTTATACTAAAGAAGATGAAAGGAGAAATTACTATGAAAAAGGTCGAATTAAATAAGAAAAAGAAACAAGATGCCCTTTTGAATACGGCATACCAACTGTTTACAGAAAAGGGATTCCAGAAGACCTCCATCTCCGATATCGTAAATGAAGCTGGCGTTGCTAAGGGTACTTTTTATTTGTATTTTAAAGATAAATTAGACATCCGATATAAATTGATCGCCAAAAAATCTGCAGAAGTATTTAAACACGCCTATCAGGAACTTCAAAAACAATCCATTGATCATTTTGAAGACCAACTGATCTTTATCGTTGACCAGGTCATCGGAGCATTAAATGCTAATCCGACTCTGTTAAAACTGATCTCAAAGCATCTAAGCTGGGGAATGTTTAAGAATTCCTTGGTAGAACCGATCGATGATGCCCAGAGAAATATTTATGATATCTATATGGATCTCTTGAAGAATTCTGGTCATGAATTTGATCATCCGGAAGTTATGATCTATATGATCATCGAGATGGTCGCAGGGTCTTGCTATAATGTTATTTTGACTGGGGAGCCTGTTTCAGTTGATGAATTGAAGCCTTATTTGTATCAGTCAATTCGGTTGATCATACAGAATCATATATTGTGATTTGTAGTTTGATGACGGAAATTATTGGTGGAATATTATAAAAAGAAATCATGTGTCCGTACGGTTGCCAACACATGATTTCTTTTTATAATATTCAAATAATTTATGTTATTCAAACCACTACACTGTGTGTATATTTAACGGTATTGGCTAATCATTTTTGTATTCGCTAACAGAAGATTATCTTTCACTTTCATCCCTGCTCATCTTAATCATCTCGTCCCTCGCCTTTTCCATGTAATGATTTCCTTTTGTTGTTTCTATTTTACTTAATTCTATCACATGGAATTGAAATTTACTACTATAGGATTGTCCTGTTTTTAATCCTTCTGTAAACATCCGACAATTGTAAAACAAACTTCGTTCCGCCCAGTCCTCTTGATATGTATTTTGCATTTCAATATTAATCTTCTTGCCACCATTCTGCCCTACATACACACCCACTTGAATTTTTCAATCTTAAATTGTCCACACTCTAGACATCTGGTATATGATAAAAAATAAATAAACGATTGGAAGAACAGCATTAGAATTTTGCCACGTTTTTTACAGATTCGCAGCCGGCTTGGGTGCGTTGTTTGAGCCCCAAAGAGTCCTGTTTTCAATACCCTTGAAGGCGAGTTACGCAAGGAAAGCCGGCGAATCAGCGATTTGTAAAAAACGTGAGGAAAATTCTCTAGCTGCTCTTCCGATCGTTTATTTATTTTTTATCATATACTCAAAATCTACAGTTGGCCAACTACAATTAAAATTTAATACACTCTGATTACTGTAGAAATCTCACGAGTATGTTCCATTCCCTTAATCTCAACCAAAGCATCTGCAAAGTTCTGCTCCAATACAAGATCCGTGATAACAACTAATTCTGCCATATCATTAACCTTGTTCTTCTGAATCACCTGTGCGATACTTACTTGATTCTTTCCTAATGTATCTGCGATTCGAGCAAGAACTCCTGGTTTGTCATCAACTAACAATCTCATGAAATATTTGCTTTCAATCTCTGTGATCTTCTTGATTGGAAGGTCTTTGTAGCATGTACAATGGATTCTTCCTGTGCAATAGAACTGAATATTACGTGCGACATCAATGATATCTCCCATAACTGCACTTGCTGTTGGGAATTCTCCTGCTCCTCTTCCATAGAACATTGCATCATCAACTGCATCTCCATGTACAAAAACTGCGTTAAATGAATCATTGACAGTTGCTAATGGATGATCACTTGGAATCAGCATTGGATGAACACGTACTTCAATTCCAGATTCTGTGTTCTTTGCTACCCCTAACAATTTGATCGTACATCCCATTGCTTCTGCATATTTGATATCTTTTGCTGTGATATTTGTGATTCCTTCTGTGTATACATCATCAAATGTGACTCTAGAGTTAAACGCAATGGATGCCATGATCGCCATCTTACGTCCTGCATCATATCCTTCGATATCAGCTGTTGGATCTGCTTCTGCATATCCTAATTCTGTTGCGAGTGCCAAAGCTTCATCAAATTCCATTCCTTCGTGTGTCATCTTTGTCAGAATGAAGTTTGTTGTTCCATTGACAATACCCATTGCTTCTGAAATATAGTTTCCTGCCAGACACTGTTTTAATGGACGGATAATTGGAATTCCACCTGCAACAGATGCTTCAAATAATAAGTCACATCCATTATGGGAAGCGATATCTAATAATTCACCACCATGCACTGCCATTAAGTCTTTGTTCGCTGTGACAACATTCTTACCTGCCTGAAGAGCTTCTGTAATATAAGTACGGGCGGGTTCAATTCCACCCATAACTTCCACTACGATCTGAATCTCATCATCTGTGATAATATCTTCCCACTGGTCAGTTAATACAGAAGGGTCAATTCCTTCTCTCTTCTTGTTCTTATCTCTAACTAGAACTTTGCTGACAGTCAGACCTGCACCAACTTTGTGAGGTAATTCTTCTCTCTGGCGTTCGATCAGTTTGTATACTCCTGTTCCGACAGTTCCAGAACCAAGGAGGGCTACTTTGATGTTCTTTAACTCTTCCATGATACACTTCCTTTTCTGTTTTTGTTTATCTTTGCTTTTATCGAAATGTGATCTTTTAATCTGATAAATTCGTATAAGTAGTTTTTAGTATATCATATTTTTTTTGATTATCCTATATTTTTTTAATTTCTAGTTAGGAAAAACTATTATGTATAGTTCCAATATTACACCAAACAATACTTCTATTAACTATTTTTCTCATTTCTGTTGACATCAATATTTAAAAGTATTATATTTAAAACATAAACAATTAAGCAATCATTTAATCTTACAAAAAGGAGATTTCTATGGATAAAACGGAGAAATATAACATTGCTTCCATGGATATTCATGGTCATGGATGTGATGTTACAGAATTAAAACATGTTCTTCCACCAGAAGAATTTGCCATTGAAACTGCCAGTTTATTTGGTCTGTTAAGTGACAGTACCAGACTTCGTATTTTGTATCTTTTATACCACCGTGAAGTCTGTGTTAGAAATATCGCAGAAGCGATTGAGATGAGCCCACCAGCAGTGTCTCATCATCTTCGCTCTCTGAAGCAATTAGGTGTGATCACAAGCAGACGAATTGGGAAAGAAGTTCATTATACGATCGCAGACACTGCTGACGGAGAGCTTGTATCTGATCTGTTAAAGACTGTATTTGAAAGGAGGGGTATTTATGAAGAAGACTTATGAGTTTGAGAATCTTGGCTGTGCTCATTGTGCAGGTAAAATGGAAGAAAAAATCGGGAAACTTCCTGATGTTGAAAGTGTAAATCTTTCATTTCCTATGAAAAAAATGTATGTTGAAACTTCTCGTGAAGATCTGCTTCCTGAGATTCAAAAGATTTGTACGGATATTGAACCGGATGTTATTGTGACGGAAGTTACGAAAAAATCATCTAAACGGAAAAAACATGTGGAAGAAGATTCTCATGAAAGTCATGAACATCATCACCATCACGATGAACACTGTGACTGTGGATATGATCACAACCATAATGAACATGAGCACCTCGAACATCATCACCATCATGATGAACACTGCGACTGCGGGTGTGAACACGATCACGAAGAACATGAACACCACAAACATCATCACCATCATGATGAACACTGCGATTGTGGCTGCTGTGATGATGACGATGACGATGATGAATCAATTGCAGCTGCTGCAAATCGTGAAGGAAATGGTCAGGCAACCGTATTTATTGTCGAGAAATTAGGCTGTGCTCATTGTGCAGGTAAAATGGAAGAACAGATTTCTCATCTTCCCGGTGTTGAAGCCGTCAATCTGACATTTGCAACAAAGCAGTTACGTGTATGGTCTGATAATGCCAAAACATTATTGCCTCAGATTCAAGATATTTGTACTTCCATCGAACCAGATGTCAAAGTCGTTGTCCGTGAAAATACTGTCCGTGCACAAAAAGAAGCGAAAAAAGCCAAAGAGAATTCTGAAGATAACAGAGAATTCTGGGAACTTGGTGCTGGTATCGTTTTATTTATTGCCGGAAAAGCATTGGAATCTTCCAAGCCTGTATACAGTATGGTATGTTTTATCCTTGCATATTTAATCTTAGGAATTAAGATCGTATGGACCGCTCTTAAAAATATCTCTAAAGGTCAGGTTTTTGATGAAAACTTCTTAATGAGTATCGCAACGATCGGTGCTTTCGGCGTCGGAGAATTTGCGGAAGCGGTCGGTGTTATGATGTTTTATCGTATTGGTGAATTATTTGAAGAAAAAGCTGTGGAACGAAGCCGTTCCCAGATCATGGATGTCATTGATATGCGACCTGAAGTTGTCAACCTTGTTGATGATCATGGAGATGTCACTGTAATTGATGCCGAAGAAGCTGAAATCGGAGATATCTTATTAGTACGTCCTGGTGACCGTATTCCATTAGATGGTATCATCACAGATGGGGAAACGATGATCGATACTTCTCCTGTTACCGGAGAACCCATTCCTGTTTCTGCCTCTGTCGGAACAGATGTAACTTCTGGATGTTTAAATACTTCTGGTGTTATCAAGATCAAGGTAGAAAAAGTACTGGAAGAATCTATGGTCACAAGAATCATGGATTCCGTAGAAAATGCAGCCGCAAGCAAACCAAAGATGGATCGTTTTATCACACGTTTTTCTCGTGTATATACTCCATTTGTCGTACTTCTTGCCCTTGCAACTGCGATCATTCCTTCTTTAGTGACAGGAAACTGGACACACTGGATATACACAGCTTTAACTTTCCTTGTAATCAGCTGTCCTTGTGCCCTTGTATTAAGTGTACCTCTTGCATTCTTCTCTGGAATCGGGGCTGGATCTAAGATCGGTATCTTATTTAAAGGCGGAGCTGCACTTGAAACATTAAAAGATATTACTTCTGTTGTCATGGATAAGACTGGAACGATCACAAAAGGAAACTTCAAAGTTCAGGATGTGATCCCTCTCGGAAATGCAACCAGACATGAAATATTATCACTTGCTGCTTCCTGCGAAGAATCTTCTACTCATCCAATCGGAAAGAGTATCATGGAAGCTGCCAAAGATGAAAATGTAACTTATAAAACACCTGAAAACGCAAAAGAAATCGCTGGACATGGTTCTGTTATCACAATTGATAACTCAGAAATCTTAGCTGGCAATAAAAAATTGATGGCTCAGTATCATGTAACTGGAGACTATCCAAACACAACTTCTTATGGAACTGAAGTTTTTCTTGCAAAAGATGGTGTGTTAATTGGTGCAATCGTTATTGCAGATACATTAAAAGACGATGCGAAATCCGCCATTGCTTCCTTAAAAGCACAGAATCTTCACACGGTTATGTTAACTGGAGATTCCGAAACAACTGCAAATGCGATTGCAAAAGAAACTGGAATTAACGAAGTTTACTCAAGACTTCTTCCTGATGAAAAACTTGCCAAACTTCAGGAACAGAGAAGCAAACATGGAGCTGTTATGTTTGTTGGTGACGGTATCAACGATGCCCCTGTATTAGCTGGTGCTGATTGCGGTGCTGCCATGGGAAGCGGTGCTGATGCTGCAATCGAAGCAGCAGATGTTGTATTCATGACCTCAAACGTTGAAGCAATTCCACAGGCAATCTCTATCGGCAAAAAAGCTTGTAAGATCGCTTGGCAGAATGTTGTATTTGCATTGGCGATCAAGGCATTAGTAATGATCCTTGGACTGCTTGGATTCGCAAATATGTGGATGGCTGTGTTCGCAGATAGCGGAGTCGCAATGCTATGCGTAATAAACTCTATACGTGCAATGAAATTGTGATTTGTCGTTTGAAGACGGAAATTATTGGTGGAATATTATAAAAAGAGATCATGTGTCTGCAACCCACTCGCGTTCGGACTCCCACGTAGCTGTACTAAGCTCCTGAATGGTCTAACGACCATCCACTCGCTAAGTGCAGACGTGTCCGTACGGTTGCTGACACATGATCTCTTTTTATAATATTCAAATAATTTACGTGATTCAAACCACTATACAGTGTGTATGTTATATGGTATTGGTTAATGATTTTTGTGTTTATTAACAGAAGGTAAAAGGGCTTCTACAGCACCGATTTGACGAGATGTTTTAGAATATAATAAACATCTGTCTACCACTACAAAAATTGAAAACCAATAACGTTTAACATACACACCCACTTAAATTTTTCAATCTTGTAATTGTCCACACTTTAGACTTCTGGTATATGATAAAAAATAAATAAACGATCGGAAGAGCAGCATTAGAATTTTGCCACGTTTTTTACGGATTCGCAGCCGGCTTGGTGCGTTGTCTGAGCCTCAAAGAGTTTCTGTCTTGAATACCCTTGAAGGCGAGTTCGCAAGGAAAGCCGGCGGATCAGCGATCTGTAAAAAACGTGAGTAAAATTCTCTAGCTGCTCTTCCGATCGTTTATTTATTTTTTATCATATACTCAAAATCTACAGTTGGCCAACTTACAAATTAAAATTTTTTAAAATGATCAAGCAGTATCTTCTCTGCTTCTGGATTCCACAATCCACCATGTCGTTTACAGGATTCATCTAATTCTCCAAAGACTGGATCTTTCTCAGCTAATTTCCCAAAGTCCTCTATTGCTGTCAATGGCAGGTTGATCTGTGGGTATGTAATCTTCTTTGATCCTGGTATCTTATTTAAATATAATGTTGTATCGACAATCGCATTGATTCCTCCAATGTGTGTGATTCCAACTGCTGGATTGATCTTGCCTGTTGTGATCAGGTCTAAAGCTTCGATCAGGTCTGAACGAAGTCCTCCAGATGAACCGATCAGTTTAGTTTTTAAATAATGGCTTCCGTATATATTCATTCCAGCACGATAATTTTTATCTGCTGTTGATGCATAAATATTCATGCAGCCATCCATTGCCATAATACGATTCCCTATTTCAGCTACACATTTGGGTGGTGCATAGACAAACACATCATCGTATCCTTTTTCATTGGTTATTGCCAGTAACACTGGAACGGAATCTGTAAAAATCGATGGATTGATATAATAAAGCTCTATTCCATGCCTGGTTCCTTCCTGCATCGGTATCATTTTCCTTACTTTTTCCAAACGCTCTTGATTCGTATCTGTGATCACGAGTCTTCTTGGCTTTTTCTTCATTCCAAGGACATAACGGATTGCCATTAGTCCCATGGGACCGGCTCCTCCAAGGATGATGGTATTCCCACCTTCTTTAATTCCAGATATATGATCGTGGGTTCCCTCTTTACTGTGATAGTTTGAATGAAAACTTCCCACTATACTATATAAAGCCTGAGCCTGTGCAAGTTCATAGAATGAATCTGCTTCATATTGCAACAAACATCCTTTCTCAATTACATCTGCTGGTATGATACAGTATGTTGCTGCACCTCCAAAATAAGGGTAAGAATATCCTGGTGATTCGATCTGGTGAGGAATCTCTGGTACTAATACAAATTGTTTTCCTTCCTGATAATCCTCTTTCCATCTTGTTCCGACTTTTGCTATCATTCCAGAAAATTCATGTCCGATCAGTACAGGATTCTTTTTAATATTCTTTGGTACTCTTAAATGTCTCTGTGCCAATGTGATCTCTTTTAAAGTTGATACTGCAATTCCGTTACATTCTATCTTCAAGAGAATCTCATCTTCAGCTATCTCAGGGATCTCAAATTCTTCCAAACGTATATCTTTGACTCCATAAAGTCTGACTCCTTTAACTTTCATAACCTTCGCCTCCTAAACTTAGTCAAATATTTATGTCTTGTTAAATTTAATTAATCTTTTTCATTATAACATATTCTCAAACTTCTGTCTGCGAATTCATAAAGATCTGAATTGTTATGGAGTCTTTTCTTTATTTTTGATTTTTACTATATAAAAATGCTGCGATCCAGGAGGTCACTGGAACTGCCATGATAACTCCGAGACTTGATGATAATCCCTGCATGATCTCAATCCCTACGGAATACATATTGATCACCTGTTGATATTCGTAATTGTATGCAAAGATAAATACTAATGTGTTGATCGATCCACCTGTAAATGCAAGAATCAGTGTATTGGTCATTGTTCCCATCATATCTCTTCCGACATTCATTCCTGATTGAAACAGTTCTTTTAACATCATCTGTGGATTTTGTTCTTTTAATTCATTGAGTGTAGAAGCGATTGACATTCCAACGTCCATGACTGCACCTAATGATGCGATCAAGATTCCTGCAAATAACAATTCACCAATTTTTATGTCTGTCATTTCTCCGACATAGACCAGATTCTCTATATCAGACACATTATATCCGGTAATCGATGTCACTTGTCCAAAGATCAATGCAAATGCTCCAGAAAATACCACACCTATGATCGTTCCAAGCATCGCGGCTACTGATTTCTTCGTAATTCCATCAACCATACACATCGTCACAACTGTTGTAAATGCGACCACTAATACAGCCGCCAGTATCGGGGATATTCCTTTGTAGATCATCGGAAGAAAAATAAAAAAGATACAAAGCATTGTAAATACCAAGCTTAATATTGATGAAATTCCTTTTCTTCCACCGACTGCAACCACGATTGCTACAAACACTGCTGCCATCAGCCATACCATAGGTCCTCTGTTTACACTATATACAGACGCCAGCAACTCTCCTTTCGATTCATTAATGATCGCTATGACTTTCATTCCTTTTTTACATTTTGCACCAAATAAATAACTTTGAGAGCTTGTTGCCTGTATTATTTTTCCTTTATGATCCCCTGAGAGAAGTTTTAATTCTACGGTTTGTTTTCCACTTCCACTATTTGATAAGTTTCCAGAGATCACGTTTGTTACTTCTGCTTTTTCAAAATTTCTTCCATCTGTATCTAGAAGTTTTGTCTTCTCAATTCCAGAAAAAGAAAAAAACAGCAGAAGAAAGAGAATGCCTGCGATCAGCAGACACACTCCTTTCATCTGTTTTTGTTTCATTGTTATTTCACAGTCACTTTCAGAACTTTACTGTAAGAACCGTAGATTTTCTTACCTTTAACTACTTTGTATGCACGAACCTTTACATAACATTTTTTCTTTGATCTTAATGACTTGATCGTATAAATTGTTTTTCTTGTATTTCTTGTCTTTGCTTTTTTAAAGTTCTTGTTTGATGCATATTTAATCTGATATCCAGATACAGATGCTTTTTTGATCTTAACTGTTACTTTCTTTTTGCCAGATTTTAATTTTGCAGATGCTTTTGCTACTACAACTTTCTTCTCTGCTGTTGTTTTCTTTACTGTTACTGGTTTTGTTGTTGCTTTCTTTTCTAATCCTGCTTTTGCATTTGTCAGAACTTTTAATGCATTTTCAACTTCATCTTTTGTTGCTTTTTTGTCTGCTGCAACTTCTTTGGCTCCTGTAAGTGCCTGTTCAAAGACTCTATAGCTTTCCGTTGTATATGCATCTTTTTGCTTTACAATGCTTTCAGATGCTTTAATTTCTGCATTAAGTGATGTCGTATCTCCTTTGCTCTTTGTGATAGAAAATGTTTCATCAATCTTTTCATCATTATCTGTACGATATGTATTGATCGTTAAACTATTTTCTGTTACATCAACAACTGAATATGTTGGGACATCTTCCTGCCAACGGTGTGCAATATATGTCTGCTGTCTTGGTACCAGATCATAATATTTACTTCCTGAAGAAGAACCTGCTGTCATATAAAGGACACCTTCTGGATTGATTACAGAGCTTCCCTGTTTTTTGACGGTCTCAATTGCTTTTTCATCCATGATACTTTTAAGATATGCTAAATATTTCTGATCTTTTTCATCTGTGCTGTCATTTTTAATATTTCCTGGTGCCACTGTTTTTGTCGTTGGATTTTCACCCGCATCCATATCTTTCTCTAATTCTGCATCAAATTCGTCATCTGTATAATCATTCGCTTTTGTTCCACCTAATAACATTTTAGATCTTGAATAAGCATGATCATGACCTGTTAATACAGCATCAATATCATTTTGTTCGAAAATCGGTGTTAACTGATATCTTAAATTTGTGATCTCTGGCTCATTAGAATGTTCTGCTGATCCATAAATATCCTGATGCAGTGTTACGATTCTCCATTTGCAGTCTTTATTCGCTGCAACTGTCTGCTCAATAAACTGTTTATGTTCTGCTACATTTGTATCCTGTGTATTTAACATGATAAATAATGCATTTCCATATTTGAAATAATAATCTCCACCGACTACCTTATTACTTCCAAGTTCACTTGCATTTGTTCTGTTAAAATGGTATGTATAGTTTGCATTATCTGCATCATGGTTACCGACTGTCGTTGCCACTGGAAGTGATTTTAATGCTTCTGGACTTAAATATCCTGTATACTCAATTTCACTTTTTGATGCATCTTTGTTTGGTAACTTTTTCTTTGTTGTCTGAATCTGGTCACCTGCGGATACAACAAAACTTAACTGATCATCTGTCTTTTCTAATGCTGCGTTTAACGTAGAAGACCAGTTAAATGCATCACTCTTTACTGCATTTGACTGTGCATCGTAAAATTCTTTCGTATCTTTTCCCTTTAATTCATTTGAAGATCCGATCTGTGGGTCACCTACAAATGCAAATGAGAAATTGTTTGTAGATTTTGTCGTGTACGAAGCTGGCTTTGTATACCCATTTCCATTGTCGTAACTATAATAATATGTTTTATTTTCTTTTAATCCTGTTGCTGTTACTTTATTAGAATTATAAGTTTCCCCATTGTTATCCTGTTCATCTTTTACCGCTGTTTGTTCTGCCTCATACACCTTGGCATTTTTCATATTACGGCCTTCACCAATGATCAGTTTTGGAACATTACTATTTGCCTGTTCTGGAGAAATTGCCTGTACTTTTGCCTGTACCGCTGCATTTGAATTACTATCATTTGTCTTCTTTGGTGTATACCATGCAAAATTCAACTCCGTTGCATTGCTTCCTGGTGATAATGAAATTTGTGTCCAGTCATTTTTTAAAGTTTCCCATTCTTTCTCCCAACGATTCCACTGTGCCGTTGTTCCCATTGTCTGTGCAATGTCTGCTGCATTTGTCTTGCCATCTGGAGCGGCACTTGCAAATACTGGTGCTACATTTGTTGCAGAAAGTGTCAATGCTAATGCACTGATCATCATTTGTTTTCTCCAATTAGATCTCATATATACCTCCTGATACCTTTGTCTTTTCATATCTTTCTGACTCTTAAAGGATTCTATCATATATATGTAAATTCTAATTGCATTGAATCGTAAATAATATGTAAAAAAAGATTCTGAAATATCAATCTATCTCAGAATCTTTTTGATGATGTTATATTAACTTTTTGTGTTATTTACCTTGATGTTCTAAGGCTGCTTCTACAAATCCTTTAAATAATGGATGTGCTTTATTAGGTCTTGATTTAAACTCAGGATGTGCCTGTGTTGCCACAAACCATGGATGTTCTGGAATCTCTACCATCTCTACGATTCTTCCGTCTGGTGAGCATCCGGATAACATCATTCCATTCTCCTGAAGGATGTCACGATATTCGTTATTTACTTCATATCTATGACGATGTCTTTCGTGAATCTCTTTCTCTCCATATAATTCATATGCTTTGGATCCTTCTGTTAATACACATGGGTAAGATCCTAAACGTAATGTTCCACCAAGATCTGTGACTCCATCCTGATCTGGCATGATATGAACCATTGGATGTGTTGTGTCTGGATTAAATTCCTGACTGTGTGCATCAGAGAATCCTAAGACATGTCTTCCGAATTCTACTAATGTAAGCTGCATTCCTAAGCACAGTCCAAGATATGGGATCTTGTTCTCTCTTGCGTATTTGATCGCACAGATCATTCCTTCGATTCCACGATCTCCGAATCCACCTGGAACTAAGATTCCGTGAACTCCACCTAACATCTCATCGACATTGTAAGAGCTGATTCTCTCTGAATCTACCCAGCGGATCTTCACATCTGCTGAATTTGCGACTCCAGCATGCTCTAAGGATTCTACGACACTGATGTAAGCATCATGTAAAGATACGTATTTACCAACTAATGCGATCTCTACTTTATGTTCTGGATGTTTCCATGCATCGATCATCTTCTTCCAGTCATCAAGATCTGGATCTGGGCATGGCATGTTCAGACATTCACATACTTCATGTGCCAAATGTTCTTTCTCCATCATCAAAGGTACTTCGTATAATACTTCTGCATCTAAGTTCTGAATAACTCTTGAACGTTCAACGTTACAGAACTGTGCGATCTTTCTCTTGATTCCGTCATCTAATGGATAATCAGAACGGCAGACAAGGATATCTGGCTGGATTCCCATTCCCTGTAAGTCTTTGACACTTGCCTGTGTTGGTTTTGTCTTTAATTCTCCTGAACTCTTTAAGTATGGAATTAATGTTACATGAATTAAAATACAGTTTTCATGTCCTACTTCATGCTGGAACTGTCTTAATGCTTCTAAGAATGGCTGGCTTTCGATATCTCCTACAGTTCCTCCGATCTCAATGATCGCTACTTCCTGATCGCTTGGATCTTCACTTCTGTAAAAACGGCTCTTGATCTCGTTTGTTACGTGTGGGATTACCTGTACTGTGTTACCACCATAATCTCCACGACGTTCTTTGGATAAGATACTCCAATATACTTTACCTGTTGTAACGTTTGATTTCTTATTCAGTCCTTCATCGATAAATCTTTCATAATGTCCAAGGTCTAAGTCAGTCTCTGCTCCGTCATCTGTTACGAAAACTTCTCCGTGCTGGATTGGGTTCATTGTTCCTGGGTCAATGTTGATATACGGATCAAACTTCTGGCTTGTGACATGATAGCCTCTGGCTTTTAGTAATCGTCCCAGAGAAGCTGCTGTGATTCCTTTACCTAATCCAGATACAACTCCTCCTGTAACAAATACATACTTTACTGGCATGTTTCTTCCTCCTATATGTGAATTTCTACTACTTTCTTATATTATCCCATTCAAAATAATATCATATCATATTATTTTTGATTTGTCATTGTGATTTGTTAAAAATAATGAAAAGGATTCTTATGTTTCTATATCATAGAATCATAGGAATCCTTATTTTCATATTTTAAAAATCGAAAGTGCTCACATCACAACTTAGATAGAGGATTGCAGATAAATATAAAATGATTGTTGATGATGATAATCTAAAATACAATTCTTTCGAGATTCTATGGGGTATGGGCGATGAACAATCGCAGGAAAACCGTAGTTCTCGAACTGTTTATTAAGGGGAGTTTGTGCTGTAAGCACTTTCTACCCATAATTTACCATATCATTTTGTATTTGTCAATTATTTCCTTTACTTTTTTTGTAAAAATTTACATAATTATTATTTTCATTATGATTGATCAATGATATTACCTGATTTTTACTATTTCCTTTGCTGTATGTCCAGCTTCCTAACTTACCGCTCTGTGGCGTTTTCTTGATCATAAATGTATTTAACCATTCTTGTGCATCCTTGGATGAGATACCCATTTTTTCGAAACAGCCTTTTAAGAATATCTTTTCTTCTTTTGTGAATCCTTTGAATGCCTCTGTTTCATCCCAGTAGATCAACATCTGTTTGATCTTGTGATCTTGCAAAAAGATCTGAACATTTTTCCTTGCATATAATTCTTCATCATTATAAGAACGAAGAATAACTTCATTCGCAGCTGATCCACTATGATCCGATATAGCTGTCCACATTTCTCTGCCACTTTGTGGAAGGTCAGATAGATTACTCCTAAGCCCAATCACTTTGTTAAAATCAAATCGAATGATAAAACGTTTGTAATTATACAGACATGTTAATCCATTTTTCTTGAATGTATGCCATTTGTCTGTATTATGGAACAAGTATGTTTTATCTCCAGCTTTTACTTTAATCCCTGCTGTATCTTTTTCGCATTGTTCCATCCATTTTTTGATTCCTTTGTATCCTGAATTCTCCATCGTATTGATCAATTTGGAGTTTTTCATATAATACTGGGATGTTCCATTGATACATCTCTTATGATTTTCATTTGTTGCATACAAAAGACCGTCTTTGTAATTCCAATTAAGATTCTGAATCTCTTGTTTTTCTGAATCTGTAAGCTTTTGATAATTTTCTTCAAATGTATTGTCTGGTCTTTGAATGATATCATAAAATCCGTCGGTATCATAACGGTCGAAATCTCCGTCAGAATCAATATCTTCATCCGGTTGCTGTATTGATAATCTATGAAGAACGGTGTCTTCTGCTCTTAAACGCAGCTCATACTCACCTGTTTTATCTTCCAGGATACTCGTTTTCCATACTTCATAACTTCCACTGTCATCTAAAAGAGTCGAACTTTCATCGTCTGATTTCATCATCTTATAAAATTTTTTCAGCCATTGCTCATTTTTTATTTCTCTTCTGTCTTCTGAAATCTGATTGATCTTATCTTCTGTGATAAAATTGTTTTCATTTGCTGACAGACTGATCGTTGATACGAACTGTTTTTTGCTTGTCAAAGGATAGATAAATAGTCCTGCTGCTATACAAAATCCAAGAAAGATCGCTATTTGTTTGACTCTTTTTCTTTTCTTAAATGATATGCTATACCATTTTCTCTGTAATTTTGACGGATGACGATAAAGCACGATTCCGATCGTTGCCAATAAAGCTAGAAGGATCAGTGGTGATAATATGATAATATAACCAGTTGCAGTTGAATAATACATTATACTGCCCTCCTTTTCTTACGCTTTTCTACTATATAATATATGATCGTTGCGATCACTGCTGCCAGAATGCCGCCTGTGTATGACTGAATCTTGAACCCTGTCACTACAATGAATAGTGAAACACAGAATGGAAAGATCCATACAAACAGATGCTCCATCCATGGAAAATACATAAAATTATTCCTCTTTGCCATATCTGACTTTTGAAATACATAAAATGCAACTCCAAAAAATACCGCGATCAATACGATCTGAATCAGAAGGATCTGTGCAAAATGATCAAACGAAGCCATCGTTACCAGCTGGTTCACACCTTTATCCCATATAAACTGTTTTGTGATCGGTCCATTTTCAAAAAATGTAGCCATCCACCAGCCATGATATATTGTATCTGGGAATGATAATACTTTGGGCATCATATAATCCATAAAATTTGGAAATAACATTGCTCCGATTCCGATCGCTCCTGCGATCCATGGTCTTTTGCAGATATTCTGAAAAAATATGGCAATGGCATAGATGAGTGTCAGTGATACCCATATAAATAGAAGATACGCACACAAATGTATAATGTTATCATTTCCAAGAAGTACTGCTCCGTTCTTACATACGGATAGATTCATCTCATACCATGACTGTGCCTTTGTTCTCATCATGATCATTCCGAATGAAAGGAAAAGCCATGGAATCGTATATGTCATCATTCCTGTGATCGTCCTTGTCAAGAAAATCTGACCTCTCTTGATCGGAAGCTGCATTAGAAATTCACCACATTTTGATGTACTGCTTTCCCGATACTGTATTACCGCTACAAAACTAATCGGTATCATAAGAACGATAATAAACATTTCATAGTATTGATCTAATGTTCCTAAAAACAGATTGCCATAATCATTATAACTTCCTCCATAAAAATTATTGATCTGATCTGCAGTTCCTGAAATATCGTTTGCGATCACATATTGTAATATAAAACATATCACTATGGTATACACTAATGTTATGGCTAGCAGATTTCGTTTTTCATGATTAACAAGCCCTCTCATAACATTTCCTCCTTATTGTCTGAATGATCGATACAGCAAAATATGTGATCACTAATATTACTACCAAATATATAAGCCAATGTACTGCATTTAATTTCTGTATGATCAGTTTATAACTGTCTGATGAAGACATAAATTCTTTTCCCCATGCGATCAATCCATAAATTATGGTTCGAAGTGTCTTGTCATACTTAAATATATGAACATATATCTCATGATTACTTAATGCATTAAAACATAGGATCGTGATCACTATCGTCGTAATGACTTTATTCTGCATCCCTGATAACCTTGTTAACATTCGGTTCTGTGCCTGCTCCTGCTTGATAAACTGTCGTTTTGCAAACCAGATACCAAAGACTCCTGCTGCAAATAAAACGGCAATACAGATAATAGCAGAATTTACATATTGTGCTTTCCAGATTGGATTGCTATCCAAGATATTCGCATCTAGCTGATAATTTAATGGATATAAAAATGTTCTGCCGAATCTTCCATAAATAACCCACTCGAGTATCGCAAATCTAGAAGATCTTACCTTAAACAGCAACTGGAGTAAAAATGCCAGATTCTGAAGGATCATCGGCAATATCACATAAAATGTAGCGACTGCTATGATAAGCCCTTGCCAGATATATGCTGTCACGATCAATGAAATCTGTATGAGTGCACAAAATGCAAAACACATTACTGCATTCCATAATGTGCATATGATCACATTCGTGATTGATTCCGCATTCGGAATCGTTACGATCTTCATTGCAAAGAAAATTCCATAGATGATCTCCGCGAATAAAAGTGATATATGCAGTTTTGTAAGACTCTTTTGGTAAATATCTTTCTTTGTCCATGGAAAGCTGTAAATATATTGCTGTTTCTTATTTTGCTGCAACTGATATACAATTCCTGCTGATAATGCTGCAAATAAAACTGTAATCAAAAGCCAGCCATTGATAAGATTATCCATTATCTCTACCAGTTCATCCACCGGATATTTCATGTTCCATACGAAAATCCCATATAACAATGCTGCTGGTGGAAGTACCAGAGCATATTTTCTAAAAAATTTCATCTCCAAGTTCCTCCTCTTAGCGGTTGCTGTAGACGAATACTTCTTCTAAACTTAATGGAATTTCCTCTACTACAATCGCTCCTGCTTGTTTTAATGCCTCATGAATTGGCTCTCCATACCCTTCTAATATTACTGTGTATACACTTCCAAGATTAGAATACGTGATCACTCCCGGAAGTTCTTTGAAGATCTCGCTTTTTGATTCTCCAAATACAACCTGTAATTTTGTAAATCGTTCTTTCATCTGATCCATTGTTCCATGATAAAGGATCTTTCCGTCCTTCATCATACTTGCGGAATCGCAGAAACTTTCTAAATCCTTTAAATCATGTGATGAGATCAGAACACTCATCCCATTCATATCGACTTCATTGACAATAAAATCTTTGATCTGTTTCTGTGCGATCACATCCAGTCCTGACATTGGTTCATCCATGATCATCACTTTTGGATGGATGGACAGATTCAACATCGAAGCTAATGACATTGCCTGTCCTTTAGATAATTCTTTGATTCTTTTACTTACATCTAATCCGATACTCTGATTGTAGTCCCTAAATACTTTCTCATCGAATGTTGGGTAGATCTGTTTATAAAATTCTACCATCTCATCGATATGATACCCTTCAAAATACTGGTTGCTGTCCGCAACATATCCTACCTGTGCTTTTACTTTTGGATTCTCGAAAATTTCTTCTCCACAGACCAGAATCTGTCCTTGATCCTGTTCATAAATTCCTGTTAGACATTTGATCAGTGTTGTCTTTCCACATCCATTGCGTCCTACCAGCCCATGAATGCTTCCCTCTTCTATATCCAGGCTGATTCCATGAAGAATCTCATTCTTTCCATATGATTTTTTCACGTCCTTTAGTTCGATCACTTTCATATCCTATCCCTCCAAATCCTGATAGATCTCATGTATCAGGCTTGCTATCTTCTCTTCATCATACCCTTCATAACGAAGCTCACTTAATATCTCTTTTAAACTTGTCTTGATCTCCTGCATCTTTTCTTTGTCTACCTCTTGTGAAGCATTCTCTGCCAAAAATGCTCCCTTTCCTCGTATTGTTATAATTACTTTCTCTTTCTCCAACAACTGATATGCTTTCGCTACGGTGTTGGGTGTTACACTGAGACTTAATGCTAATTTACGAACGGACGGCAAAGCATCTCCAGGTTTTAGATATCCTTTCCACGCTGCTTCTTTTACTTGTTCCATGATCTGTTCATAAATTGCCTTGCCACTGGCAGGGTTGATTCGAAACACATCTGTACCTCCTTATTGTTTTTGTCATACTGTATGCCATACTGTATTAGCTGTACTAACTGTACCATTTCATATGATACAGTTAGTTTATATACTTTTTTCTTATTTGTCAATAACTTTTTTAAAAATGTCAAGAAAATTTCCTATGAAATGAAAAAACCTCAAAGCTTCTTTCCGAAACTTTGAGGTTCTTCCTAAACAAATTGTATGAATATATAGAGGGTTCATTGCTTTCGCAATATAAATCATTCTTATAACAGGCTCTTTGCTGTGCTTCCAATGGTTGTGATGATGAAATAACAGCTGGTTGCTCCTGCATCAAGAACACCTCGAGAGCGTTCTCCAAGGCGGCTTGCTCGTCCGATCTTGGCTACAAGATCTTTTGTAGACTGCCATCCTTTTTCTGCTGCGGCATTCATAGCATCCAAACATTCTGCAAAGTCTTTTCCTGCTTCTGTTGTACTTTTCTTATCTGTGTTTATTTTAACATACAATCTTTTTTACCTGAAATGATTTTCAGTTCAAATATGGCACTCATTATGGCGCTATGTTTCACTTTGGGTTGTTGTTGGTTTATATAACGTACTCTAAAATCGCTTCCGGTTTCTCTACAATATATGTAGCATTATTCTCTCTTAACTCCTCTGCTCCTCGAAATCCCCATGCTACACCTATCGTATCCATCTTGGCATTCTGTCCTGTTTCCATATCTGTTTTTGAATCACCAATATATAAAACTTCTTCTGCTGGCAAATTCATATGATTAGCAATCTCTAATGCCGCGCTTGGATCCGGTTTCTTAGGAATTCCTTCTCTTTCACGTTCCCCATACACTGCAACCCATGGAAACTGTGAAAAATATTTATTTACCAATGCACTAGTATAATCTCCTCGTTTATTGGAATTTACTGCAATTTTAATTCCTTTTTCTTCTAAAGTTCCCAGTAACTTAAGAATTCCTTCATACGGAATCGTTTTGTTTAAATATCTCTTCTGATATGCTTTTGAAAATTGATCAACTGCCTCATCAAGAAACATTTCGTCTTTCTGTTTCTCTTCTGGCAATGCTCTCTGGATTAATTTACGAAATCCATTTCCAACCATCATCTTACATGCTTTGCTATCATATTCTTTCCATCCGTAGATTTTCATTACGTCATTGACACTATCTGTAAGATCATTGATCGTATCTAATAAAGTGCCATCTAAATCAAAAATAATTCCTTTGTATGTTTTCATCTTTGTCTTCCTTTCTACCTGCTTCTAGTCAATATTATACAATTGCAACTCATTAATAGCAAAGATTACTTTTACTAATTCATAGGGGAATTTCCTATAAATCGAAAAAAAGAACCCCTACATAATCTAATCTGATCATGTAAAGGTTCTTCCAATTCTTTATGTAATTATTCCACTACTCGTCTTACACAAACAATTCTACGGTAGTTTGCTCTTGGCGAAATTTTGATTCCTGTTCTTCTGTTACTTGCATGTACAATCTTTCCATTTCCAATATACATCGCTACATGTCCATTATAACAGATGATATCTCCTGGCTGTTTCTCATTATAAGAAACTTTTCTTCCTGCTCTTCTTAATTCAGAAGAAGTTCTTGGAAGATTATATCCAAATGATCTGTAAACTGATCCGATAAATCCTGAACAGTCAGCTCCTCTGTTTAAGTCTGTTCCACCCCATACGTAGGAGTTTCCAACAAAACGCTGTGCAAATTGTGCTACTGTCTGTCCTTTGTCATATGTTGTTCCTTCTAATGCAGGAGCATCTGTGTTAATATAAACATATTTCTTTAAGACATATCCTGTCTTACCGTTTACAGAAACCTTTCTCCACTTTCCACTTGTTGAATAGACTGTGACAGGTGTTCCAATCTCTAATCTCTTTAAAACTTTTGATCTTTTTGATTTGCTGGCTCTTAATTTGCACCAGTGTCTGAAGATTTTTCCATTATATCCATCATCAGCCTTAACCTGCTGTTTTGGTGTTGTTGTGATTGCTGTACCAAATATAAATAAAAAGACTAATGAGAAAATTGTTATTTTCTTTAATCGTGATTTCATTGATAACCCTTTCAATTGTTACACTTCTGTTACATACTTGAAGAATTTTACCATATAACGACACAAATGTAAAGGAAATAGTGTATTGTTTTGAATTTTATAATTAACAAATGAAATAATTGTAAAATTTGTATCATTGTGTTCTTTTTTTACATACAAAAAGAGACCTGATAAATCAGATCTCTTCAGCGTGGGCGAGAAGATTCGAACTCCCGGCCTTCTGGTCCGTAGCCAGACGCTCTATCCAGCTGAGCTACGCCCACATATTCAATTGTCAAATATGACAATTCAGATGTTATTCACATCTAAATGCCGCAGACCGGAATCGAACCGGTACTCGATTTAACTCGAACAGGATTTTAAGTCCTGCGCGTCTGCCAGTTCCGCCACTGCGGCATATACATACCTTAATTATCTGGCATATAAGTGGGACCAATAGGACTCGAACCTATGACCCTCTGCTTGTAAGGCAGATGCTCTCCCAGCTGAGCTATGATCCCAAACGATTGGTTTAAACACAATCTAGCGACCCGGATGGGAATCGAACCCACGACCTCCGCCGTGACAGGGCGGCGCTCTAACCAGCTGAGCCACCGGGCCAGAATGTAAATTATTTAGTTTAAATGGACCCTCGGGGACTCGAACCCCGGACCGATCGGTTATGAGCCGATTGCTCTAACCAACTGAGCTAAAGGTCCGTTTAAAGCCGTTGACCGGACTTGAACCGGTAACCTGCTGATTACAAATCAGCTGCTCTGCCAATTGAGCCACAACGGCATATTAGACGATATCACTCATTTATGAATCGTAATGACTCCAACGGGATTTGAACCCGTGTTACCGCCGTGAAAGGGCGGTGTCTTAACCACTTGACCATGGAGCCTGATTGTTCGACCGCTTCACGGTCTTAATACTTTATTCAGTATTTAACTCCCCGAGCCGGGCTCGAACCAGCGACAGCACGGTTAACAGCCGTGTGCTCTACCAACTGAGCTATCGAGGATTATTATAAGGTCTATTCTTATTATATCATATACCTTCAAAACAACATACAAGAATCTTTCTACATCTCTTACACTTCAGCCTTCTTTGGTTAAAGCCTCGACCGATTAGTAACAGTCAGCTCCATACGTTACCGTACTTCCACCTCTGCCCTATCTACCTCGTCGTCTTCAAGGGGTCTTACTACCTTATGGTATGGGAAATCTTATCTTTAGGGGGGCTTCACGCTTAGATGCCTTCAGCGTTTATCCCTTCCAGACTTGGCTACTCTGCTATGCACTTGGCAGTACAACAGATACACCAGCGGTCCGTCCATCCCGGTCCTCTCGTACTAAGGACAGCTCCTATCAAATTTCCTCCGCCTGCGCCGGATAGGGACCGAACTGTCTCACGACGTTCTGAACCCAGCTCGCGTACCGCTTTAATGGGCGAACAGCCCAACCCTTGGAACCTGCTACAGCTCCAGGATGCGATGAGCCGACATCGAGGTGCCAAACCACTCCGTCGATGTGAACTCTTGGGAGTGATAAGCCTGTTATCCCCAGGGTAGCTTTTATCCGTTGAGCGATGGCAATCCCACTTTATACCACCGGATCACTAAGTCCTACTTTCGTACCTGCTCCACCCGTCGGTGTCACAGTCAAGCTCCCTTCTGCCTTTGCACTCTTCGAATGGTTTCCAACCATTCTGAGGGAACCTTTGAGCGCCTCCGATACCCTTTCGGAGGCGACCGCCCCAGTCAAACTCCCCGCCTGACATTGTCCCCTGACCGGATCACGGCCACAGGTTAGAAATCCAACATGGTAAGGGTGGTATCCCAACAGCGACTCCGGTACAACTGACGTCATACCTTCTCAGTCTCCCACCTATCCTGTACATACCATGCCGAATCCCAGTATCAAACTGGAGTAAAGCTCCATGGGGTCTTTCCGTCCTGGCGCAGGTAACCAGCATCTTCACTGGTATTTCAATTTCACCGGGTGTATCGTTGAGACAGTGCCCAAATCATTACGCCTTTCGTGCGGGTCGGAACTTACCCGACAAGGAATTTCGCTACCTTAGGACCGTTATAGTTACGGCCGCCGTTTACTGGGGCTTAAGTTCAAAGCTTCGCTTGCGCTAACCTCTCCCCTTAACCTTCCAGCACCGGGCAGGCGTCAGCCCATATACTTCACCTTGCGGTTTTGCATAGACCTGTGTTTTTGCTAAACAGTTGCTTGGGCCATTTCTCTGCGGCCACTCTCATGGCACTCCTTCTCCCGAAGTTACGGAGTCATTTTGCCGAGTTCCTTAACAATACTTCTCCCGTCGGCCTTAGGATTCTCTCCTCATCCACCTGTGTCGGTTTGCGGTACGGGCACATATAAAACAATAGCGGCTTTTCTTGACAGCCAGGGGCCTGGACTTCCCTACTTATGTTCGGTACGCGTCACGTCTTCAGATCGTGCTGCGGATTTGCCAACAGCACTCCTACCTCGCTTGCACCGGGATATCCATTCCCGGATTCCATTCCCTGTCTGTGTCCCCACAGTTCTGTTTATATGCGGTACAGGAATTTCAACCTGTTATCCATCGACTACGTCTTTCGACCTCGCCTTAGGTCCCGACTTACCCAGAGCAGATCAGCTTTACTCTGGAAACCTTAGATATTCGGCCTGAAGGATTCTCACCTTCATCTCGCTACTCATTCCGGCATTCTCTCTTCTTAGCAGTCCACCACTCCTTACGGTATGGCTTCATCCCGCTAACAATGCTCCTCTACCAATGTTTACACATTCCTAAGCTTCGGTGTCGTGTTTCAGCCCCGGACATTTTCGGCGCAGGGACTCTCGACTAGTGAGCTATTACGCACTCTTTCAATGAATGGCTGCTTCTAAGCCAACGTCCTAGTTGTCTTAGAATCCCCACATCCTTTTCCACTTAACACGCACTTTGGGACCTTAGCTGTAGGTCTGGGCTCTTTCCCTTTTGACCATCCAACTTATCTCGTATGGTCTGACTCCCATGAATCATCTTGATGGCATTCGGAGTTTGATATGCTTTGGTAAGCTTTGACGCCCCCTAGGCAATTCAGTGCTCTACCTCCATAAGACTCTCATGAGGCTAGCCCTAAAGCTATTTCGAGGAGAACCAGCTATCTCCGGGTTCGATTGGAATTTCTCCGCTATCCACACCTCATCCCCACCCTTTTCAACGGATGTGGGTTCGGTCCTCCACTTCCTCTTACGGAAGCTTCAACCTGGACATGGATAGGTCACCCGGTTTCGGGTCTGCACTCACTGACTTGACGCGCTATTAACGCTTGCTTTCACTTCGGCTCCAGACCTTAAGTCCTTAACCTCGCCAGTACGCACAACTCGCCGGACCGTTCTACAAAAAGTACGCAGTCCCTCATATAAAGAGGT